>NZ_JBNOKM010000009.1:0-332587 GCF_050171015.1 Paenibacillus sp. TC-CSREp1
TATATTCTTTATTTCACTGTTAAAGAGAATTGCTAAAAATATTAATTTATAATGTTAGGTTATTTGCATGGCTAGTGTCACCAGAAACGTTATTTCGCTGAAAAATAGAGAAAAACGCCGAAAAGTCCTACTTTTTGATGAAATAACGTCCCTGTGAATCGTTAGAGTTTTTAAACGTCGATTTGGAGGTAAATAGCGTCATCTGGGATCGTTAGCGAGTTCGTAAGTCGTCTCCGCTTTCCTGCATCACATAACCTTTTACATCCCCGTTAGTGTGCAATATCTAACAGAGCATTCCCATCCTCACCGTTAGTCAGTAACTCATTCGAGCGCCGGCATTCCCGTCAGTCCAGTCACCGATTCGAGCTCCCGCATCCCCGTTAGTCAGTAACTCATTTGTGCGCTCCATCGTCCCTGTAAGTCAGTCACCGATTCGAGCTGCGGCATCCCAGTTAGGCAGTAACCCATTTGTGTGCTCCTGCATTCCCGTAAGTCCAGTCACCCATTCGAGCTGCGGCATCTTTGTTAGTCAGTAACTCATTCGAGCGCACCGGCATCCCCGTAAATCCAGTCACCGATTTGAGCTGCGGCATCCTTGTTAGTCATTAACTCATTCGAGTGCTCCTTCATCCCTGTAAGTCCAATCACTCATCCGATCTCCCGTATCAATGTTAGGCAGTAACCCATTTGTGTGCTCCTGCATTCCCGTAAGTCCAGTCACCCATTCGAGCTGCGGCATCTTTGTTAGTCAGTAATCCACTCGTGTGCTCCTCCATCTCTGTAAGTCCAGTCACTCATTCGAGCACACCGCCATCCCTGTAAGTCCAGTCACACATTCCAGCGCTCCCACTTTCAATGTCAGTTAAACAGCTCCCCCCGTAGTCTTTTTCGTCAACGTTGCTTATGCAACTCGCACATAATTTCCATGTATACATCATGCTTTTAACAGTCCATATAAGTTGAACTAAAGATTTTAAACAATACAATCCGATGACAGACCAACCTGGAGAGTAGAGGTTATCCCCAGGTTTTTTGGATTCCCTTTTCCAAAGGGGAAAATCCGGTGAACAGCGTAGCTTACGATAAACAGCGTATGCTTTCGATGCAGCTTTCCTTCAGAAAGATTTCAGGCGACCGCTCCGCTTTTTCAGTTTTTTTTGTCCTCTCCGTTCACGTGTAAATATATAGTTCAACTTATATATCCATACAAACTATCTACTCTTCGTCCACTGCTGATTACTGAGAAGTTCATTTATACAGTGGCCTTGCTTACCTGACACATTCGCATATTTTATGAACATTTTGCGAGTTTGCTGCATACACTTGAGAACACCGAAGGACCTTGAGGACCTCGGGGGATTGATGCGGGAGGTCGAGATATGTCATATGAAATCGTGGAAGCCATGCTGGCCCGGCGGGGTGTACAGATTGATGCGATCGCAGAAATTGTATATCGTTTGCAAAAAGGGTACCACCCGGAATTGACCATGGACGACTGTGTAACCAGCGTAAAATCCGTTTTGCAGAAAAGAGAGGTGCAGTATACGCTGTACACCGGCATTGCGCTGGATGAGCTGGCTGAGAAGAAGCTGCTGCCCCAGCCGTTACAAGCCATAATGGAAGCAGATGAGTCCCTGTATGGAGTGGACGAGACTCTGGCTTTAGGTATAACACATGTGTATGGCATGATTGGTTTGACCAGCTTTGGTTATCTGGACAAAGAGAAAATTGGCGTCATTCATGATCTGAACGAGCAGCGCTCGGCTGTACATGTGTTTCTGGATGATCTGGTTGCAGGGCTTGCGGCAGCCGCCTCTGCCCGAATTGCACACAAAAATATTAAAGCCAAAAAGTACCCCTCGGACCTGTAACCCCCTGAATTACCATGTGTCATACTGTGGACATTCGGTTGGGCTGCACGGGAGGAACAAGGGCGGCTATAGCTGCCCTGCAAGGCTTTTGCCCGTTTTGAAAAAGCTGCGAATTTAATCACAGCACTATGACCATCCTGTTCGCCAAGCTGGGGCCAACGTCCCGAATAATCCTATTTTCTCGTCAAAGGTCCCGAACCCTTCCTTGCAGAAAAAAACGGAGGTATGGTATCATTAGTCCAATATACGGGCTCTGAACATTAGCTTAGGGGGCGGACAAGGCATGTGGACGGTGATTTACATTGCGCCGACAGCAAAGGTTGCGGACAAGATCAAAACCAAGCTTTCGGAAGAAGGTTTTCTGGTACAGACCCGTCCTATCAGTTTATCCAAGCAACAATATGAGATTCGCGTCCCTTCTGGGGAATTGGAAGAGGTTCAGGAAGTGTTGAATTCCATTCTGCATTCCTGATTTACTCGATATTGAAGTGCCTTGGCAGATGACAAAGTACCATGGGTACATAAGGGGCTGACCGCGAAAGCGGAGAGAGGAATCGACTTGCATGTGTGTATTGCTGTCCTTCCTTCTTTTTTTGTTAAGATATAGACCTGAAGTGATGCTCCCAAAGGCTCTGCCAAGCGGATTCAAACAAAGGCGCAACAGTCTTTCGGTTATTGCAGGTAACATCAATTGTGCGGAGAGAAACCGCTGATTTTTGCCTTGTACCGGCGGATTTTTTTGTTGTGGATGCTGGACAGGTCTAAGGCATCATATGAATGATAAGCGTAAGCGGTTCACCGCAGCATGCAGATCAAGCTGGTTTTGCAGCGAGCTGCAGACTGCGGCCATCAAATCAATGGCTGGAGAGGTGTAGTTGTGTTCAAAGATATATTCCAAAAGAAACGGAAGTACGCTACCATACCTTCCGAGCGTGCAGTTCCAGGCGAACGTCAGGAAGCCATCGAGCGCCCGAAACGTGAAATACCAGAAGGGCTCATGAACAAGTGCAGCAAGTGCGGCACGATTCAATATAGCAAGGAACTGGAGAAAAATCTGAAGGTCTGTCCTTCCTGCGGCTACCATATGCGCCTTAACGCCATGGAGCGTATTGCAATGGTGCTGGATGAAGAAGGCTTTGTGGAGTATGACGCTGATATGGTGTCGGTTGATCCGCTCGGGTTTCCGGGATACAGCAACAAGCTGGAGCAGCAACGTCTGAAATCCGGTCTGAAGGAAGCTGTTATTACGGGACAAGGTACGATTGAAGGCCTGCCTGTTGTCGTTGCAGTGATGAGCTTTGATTTCTTCACAGGCAGTATGGGCTCCGTTGTAGGTGAGAAGATTACTCGCGCCGTTGAGCAGGCGATTGAGAAAAAGCTTCCGTTAATCATTTTCTCCACTTCGGGCGGAGCGCGGATGCAGGAGAGTATTCTAAGTTTGATGCAAATGGCGAAAACAAGTGCAGCTTTGGCTCGTTTGGACGAGCAGGGCGGTTTGTATATTTCCGTGATTACCGACCCGACAACGGGCGGAGTATCGGCTAGTTTTGCGAGCCTGGGCGATATCAATATCGCTGAACCGGGTGCTGTATTCGGTTTTGCGGGCAGAATTGTAATTGAGCAGACCATACGCCAGAAGCTGCCTGATGATTTCCAAACGGCAGAGTTTAATCTCCAGCATGGTCAGCTGGATATGGTTGTTCATCGGAAAGAACTTCGGGCAACCCTCAGCAAGCTTCTCGATATGCACAGTGAAAAGGGAGGGGTCTAAATGGCGGGTGGTTTGCCATATGAAGCGCCTCTGATTGAGATGCGCAAAAAGATTGAAGAACTCGTTCAGTTCGGACAGGAAAAAGGGATTGATTTCACTGAAGAGATTGCTCGCCTGGAAGAACGTTATCATAGACTGGAAGAAGAGATTTACACGGGCATTACGGCAGCTCAGAAAATGCATCTGGCCCGTCATCAGCAGCGCCCGACAGCGCTGGACCTGATTCAGCTTATTTTTACCGACTTTATGGAGCTGCACGGTGACCGTATGTTTGGCGATGATCTGGCTGTTGTTGGCGGATTGGCCAAGCTGAACGGACAGACGGTGACGGTTATTGGACAACAGCGTGGTAAAGATACGAAGGATAATATTGCTCGTTTTTTCGGGAGTGCTCATCCGGAAGGCTTCCGCAAAGGACTGCGTTTGATGAAACAGGCTGACAAATTTGGACGCCCGATTATTACCTTTATTGATACTAAAGGAGCATATCCGGGTAATACTGCAGAAGAGAGAGGTCAATCAGAAGCGATTGCCCGCAATCTGATGGAGATGGCCAAGCTGTCTGTTCCTGTCATTGTTGTTGTCATCGGTGAAGGTGGAAGCGGCGGTGCACTGGCTATGGCTGTAGGCAATCGTGTGCTGATGCTTGAGCATGCCATTTATTCTGCCATTTCTCCGAACGGGGCAGCTTCAATACTGTGGAAAGATGCATCCAAAGCAGACCAGGCAGCCGAAGCGATGAAAATTACGGCCAAAGACTTGTTGGAGATGGAAGTTATTGAAGAGATCATTCCTGAACCGCGCGGCGGTGCGCATCGTGATTATGATGAAGCTGCAGCAGCCATCTCAGAAGCGCTTGTTCGCCATCTGCAAGAGATGAAGGGATGGAGTGCAGAACAGCTGAAGCAGGACCGATATGAGAAATTCCGCAAAATCGGCTCAGTAACCTTTGAAACGCCAGCATCCGAGGCAGAAGCCGCTGAAGAAAGCGAGTCTCTAGGCGAAGCTGAACCACAATCCGGGTCAGAATCCATTGAAGTTCAAGCATCGGAACAGCCGCTGCAAGCTGAGCCTGTGAGAAATTTGTCGGGAAATGCAGAATAATATGACGAATTTCCTATACAAATAGGAAAAAGTATAGTAAATTTAATAGTTGGAAAAAGAAAAATAGAGATATAAAGAAAGACCTTTAAAATCGGAGGAAACCCAAAATGCGCAAAACGAAAATTGTATGTACGATTGGTCCATCCAGTGAATCCCTGGAGAATACCAAGAAACTGATTATGGCTGGCATGAACGTAGCCCGTCTGAACTTCTCCCACGGTGATTTCGATGAGCACGGCGGACGGATCAAAGCGATTCGCCAAGCATGTGAAGAACTGAACAAAACTGTAGCAATCCTGCTGGATACCAAAGGACCGGAAATTCGCACAGGTAAACTCGAAGTTGAGCCGATTGAACTGGTTCAGGACGAGTACATCACTTTGACAACAGAAGAAATTCTGGGAACCAAAGACCGTCTTTCCATTACGTATGCAGATCTTCCTAATGATGTTGAAGCAGGATCTACGATTCTGATCGACGACGGTCTGATCGGACTGACTGTGGTGGAAGTACAAGGCACAGAGATCAAATGCCGTATCGTTAACGGCGGTACGATCAAAAGCAAAAAAGGTGTTAACGTACCAGGCGTAGCCATTTCCTTGCCAGGTATCACTGAAAAAGACGCTAACGATATCGTGTTTGGTATTGAGCAAGGTATCGATTTCATCGCGGCTTCTTTCGTACGTAAAGCAAGCGACGTGCTTGAAATTCGTGAATTGCTTGAAAAACATAACGCAGGTCATATTCAAATCATCTCCAAAATCGAAAACCAGCAAGGTGTGGACAACCTGGATGAAATCCTTGAAGTGTCTGATGGTCTGATGGTTGCTCGTGGAGACCTTGGTGTAGAGATTCCTGCTGAAGAAGTACCGCTGGTACAAAAACGCATGATCGAAAAATGTAACGTTGCAGGTAAACCGGTAATTACAGCTACACAAATGCTGGATTCCATGCAGCGCAACCCGCGTCCAACTCGTGCAGAGGCGAGTGACGTAGCGAATGCCATCTTTGACGGTACAGACGCGATCATGTTGTCTGGTGAGACGGCTGCTGGTAAATATCCGGTAGAATCCGTTCTGACGATGTCACGCATTGCTGAAAAAGCAGAATCCGCTCTGCCTTACCAAGAGTTGTATCTGAAACAACGTGTTGCTCAACAAACAACCGTTACTGAAGCAATCAGCCAATCCGTTGCGCTGTCCGCTCAGGATTTGAATGCAAAAGCGATCATCACTTCGACTGAATCCGGTCATACAGCACGTATGATCTCCAAATACCGTCCGGAAGCACCGATCATTGCCGTGACTACACAAGACAGAACTTCCCGTCGTCTGGCACTGGCTTGGGGTGTAACTCCGGTTAAAGGCAGACTGGTAGATTCTACAGATGCTTTGTTCGAAAATGCAATTGAAGGCGGCGTGAAATCCGGCCTGGTTAAAGAAGGAGACCTCGTTGTTATCACAGCAGGTGTACCGCTGGGTCGTTCAGGTTCTACGAACCTGATCAAAGTAAGCCAAATTCCAAACAACGCTTAAATCAGGGCAGGCTTGGAATAGGAACAAGGAAAGAAGCAATGGGGCGTTCGTGCCCCGTTGCTTTTTTCAATATTAATGACACGATTCTACGTTGGATTGCGTATGAATGGTAGAGCCAAGGAGGCTGGAACTGTGCAAAAAGAGAGTAATGGCAGTTGGTATGCCGCACAGCTTCGTGTGCGTTATCAGGAAAGCGATCAGATGGGCGTTGTATATCATGCGAACTACTTGAATTGGTTTGAGATCGGACGAACCGAGATGATTCGCCAAATGGGGTATACATATCGTAAAATGGAAGAGCAGGGGCTGTTGCTTCCTGTAACCGCGCTGGATGTGAAATATCACAAGCCGGCACGCTACGATGACGAGATTATCATCTTTACTCGAATCACTGCTTTTAGCGGTCTGCGTTTGACATATGAATATGATGTTAGACGTATATCTGAAGCACTTGAGCATTCACAAGTTACCTCAGTGCGTGTGTGGTCATCAGGCGAAACACTACCTGGTGAGAGACTGGTTACAGGCTCCACCCAGCATGTATGGGTTAATGGGGACTGGAAGCCGGTTCGTCTGGATAAGGCAGCGTCTGAGCTATACAGCTCGCTTGAGAAGGTGTGGCTTACAGGAAAGGAGTAGTATATTAATGCGAAAATGGATGTGGGTACTGCTTTTAATCATTCCGGTGATTGAGCTGTTTGGGTTTATTCTGATGAGTGACTGGATCGGGGCCGGAAAAACGCTGCTTCTTATGATTCTCACGTCCTTGATTGGTATAGCCATGCTGCAGTTTGAAGGGCGAAAGGTGCTGTTTGATGCCAGAGCCGAGATGGAGCGAGGGCAGGTGCCCGGGCGCAAGATGGTCGATGGATTGTTTATTTTTGTCGGTGGCTTCCTGCTGTTAATCCCTGGATTTGTAACGGACATAATCGGCTTTACGCTGGTCTTCCCGTTAACTCGTCCAATCTACCGGCTGTTCTTCTTGGGCTGGCTGGAGAAAAAGTTGAGAAACGGCAGCATTACCTTTTATCGCCGCCCCAAATAAAGCGGTGTAGATGCTTACGCCCAAAGGCTCCGTTCCAAAGACTTAACGGTCTGGAACGGAGCCTTTTTTCTAATTAGTATCCGAATTATCGGACCCTGCCATTAATGATATAGGTCCTCAGGTCACGCAGTACATTTGCGCGGTTAAAGGCATCGAGGATAACGAGACTGACCGGACCGATAATGAGACCAAGTACGCCAAAGAGCTTCAAACCAACAAACATGCCTACAAGGGTCGCAAGCGGGTCCAGACCTACACTGCTAGCAAGCACTTTGGGCTCGATGATCTGGCGGGCTACAAGCAGGATGAGATAAATGACACTAATACCTATACCGAGATACAGGTCCCCGTTCATGAACAAATATGCTGCCCAAGGTACCATAACCAGTCCCACGCCAAGATAAGGGAGCAGGTCAACCAGGCCAATCAGAAGTGCGATGGTGAAGGCCGATTTGACTTGAAGAATTAGCAGTCCGATCATGACAAAAAGAGCCGTAATCGAGATCATAATAAGCTGTGCTCTTACATAACCGAAGAGAGCTTTCTTCAGATCATTCCAAATGTCGGAGACTGGCTTGCGAACAGAGGACGGAACCCAGCCGGATACCGTAATGCTATGGCGTGTCCAGCCTTTGCTGATAAAGAAGGTAGACAGGAGAACTACAATCAGCACAGCGCCCATATTAGGCAAGGACGTCAGCAGATTCAGAATCATGTTAAAAAAGCCTGTTACGAGGTCAGACACTGCTGTGCCTACAGTCTCAGTTGTTTTGCTGATATTGCTATTGATGGTTTCCTGATAATTTGGATTTTCCTTGTAAAAATCATTAATTTGTGTGATCAGACTTTGAATCGTATCGTTCTGTGTCCAGCGGACAAACGTGGCCTTGATCTCGTCTACATGAAGATCAAAGCTGTTGGTGAGTGAAATAACCTCTTTTACCATTCGGGTGATCGCCGCAGACAGGATGACAGCAATCGCACCAAAATACAGAATCAGTGACAGTGTGACCGCGAGCCAGCGCGGGAATCGAAGCCTGTTCTGGAGCAGCTTGACCAGCGGGTTCATGGCATAAGCAATAATCCAGGCAATGACAAAAGGATATAACAGCGGGAGCAGCAAATATATTGCAACGGCAATCAGCAGTGTGGCAATCAGGACCCACAGACCGCGAAGCAGACGTTTGACAAGAATTCGGTCCAACGATCAACTCTCCTTTATGTAAATCATGCGTTTATCTTAATTAATATAGAGCAATCCCGAGCTTTTGAAACGCCAAAGACATGTGTTCAGCCTCAGAGTTGAGTTTCCTCTTGCATATCATCTGCCTAGAGTATGCCTGAGGTTTGCAAAATATAGCAATATATTTTTTGCATTTCTATGAATTGTTTAATACACATTAAATGTCAACCTTGCTTGTGTAAAGGTTTTCAAAAATGCTTTATCACGCCGATAAATATGTTTGATGTGCGAATGAACTCTCATCATGTTCACATAAACGACAAAATCCAGTATGATGATATAAGTAAATACCGATTGACAGATAATAAAACCGTATTTTGGAAACTTGCGTCATTTTTAAAATGAAACGGTTTACAAATGAGGTTAGGTGCACTTCGGCACTGATATGACTCTGAATGATTCCTGATTTCGCTTATTAAAGGAGAGATGTAATATGACAGCTACCAAAGGTCTGGAAGGCATCGTTGCAACAACCTCTTCGATCAGCTCTATTGTAGACGGTGTGCTTACATACCGTGGATACAATATCGATGATTTGGCTGAACATGCGAGTTTTGAAGAAGTTGCCTATCTGCTCTGGTTTGGCAAGTTGCCAACAACAGACGAATTGAAGTCACTTCGCAAAAGCCTGAGTGATTACGCGCCGATTCCGAGCGAGTTGATTGCTCAAATTAAATTGTATCCTAAACACATCAGCACCATGGCGGCCCTTCGCTCTGCGGTATCCGCACTTGCCCTGTATGATGAGCAAGCGGACGTGATGACAGAGGAAGCAAACGAAAACAAAGCGGTGAAACTGCAGGCTCAATTGCCAACAATTGTGGCGGCAATCTCACGTATTCGTAAGGGACAGGAGCCTGTGGCGCCGAAAGAAGGCGCTTCCATCGCTGAGAACTTTTTATACATGATGACAGGCGAAGAGCCGTCCGAAACGGCGGTAAAAGCACTTGATCAGGCTCTCGTGCTGCATGCCGATCACGAACTGAATGCTTCGACATTTGCTGCCCGCGTTACGGTGGCAACTCTCTCTGATATTTATTCAGGTGTTACTTCTGCCATCGGCGCCCTCAAGGGGCCACTGCACGGTGGTGCAAACGAAGCAGTGATGAAAATGCTGGACGAAATCGGTACACCGGATCGTCTGGAAGCGGCTATTCAGGAGAAACTGAACAACCGCGAGAAGATCATGGGCTTTGGACACCGCGTTTACAAAAACGGTGATCCACGTGCGAAGCATTTGCAGAAGATGTCCAAAGAGCTGGGCGAGATGAACAATGATACACGCCTGTATGAGATGTCTGTGAAGATTGAAGAGATCGTGACAGGTCAAAAGGGACTGAAGCCGAATGTCGACTTCTATTCCGCTTCGGTTTATACGCAGCTGAAGATTGATCAGGAATTGTTCACACCAATCTTTGCCATCAGCCGTGTGTCCGGTTGGACAGCGCACATTCTTGAACAGCTTGCGGATAACCGCATCATTCGTCCGCGTGCCGAGTATACAGGCCCGACAGATCAAAAGTACGTTGCTATTGATCTTCGCTAAACGACAGCAAAAACAGTATAATCATATAGATGAGGTGAAGGGCTTGCGGGTACGAGGCAGTGCTGCCTTGTAACAACAGCCCTTCCTTCCTGCAATAATGTGGTATGCTTCATACTGTGAAACCAAAACTTAGGAGGAATTGTAATTATGAAATTGGAAAAATTTGCACTCCCAACTGAAGGCGAAAAAATTCAAATTGATAACGGTACGCTTCAAGTACCTAATAATCCAATCATTCCATTCATCGAAGGTGACGGTACAGGCCGTGACATCTGGAAAGCTTCTGTACGCGTTCTGGATGCAGCGGTAGAGAAAGCCTACAACGGCACTAAAAAAATCGCTTGGTATGAAGTGTTTGCTGGTGAGAAAGCATTCAATACATACGGTGAGTGGTTGCCGAATGATACACTTGAGGCCATTCGTGAGTACATCGTAGCGATCAAAGGACCACTGACTACACCAATTGGCGGCGGAATTCGTTCCCTGAACGTAGCACTGCGTCAAGAGCTTGACCTGTACACTTGCCTGCGTCCAGTACGTTATTTCAACGGTGTACCTTCCCCGGTTAAACGTCCTGAGCTGGTAGACATGGTTATCTTCCGTGAGAACACAGAGGACATCTATGCAGGAATCGAGTACGCAGAAGGTTCTGCAGAAGTGAAAAAAGTAATCCAGTTCCTGCAGCAGGAGATGGGTGTTAACAAAATCCGCTTCCCTGAAACTTCAGGCATTGGTATCAAACCTGTATCTGAGGAAGGTTCAAAACGTTTGGTTCGTGCAGCGGTACAATACGCTGTTGACCACAACCGCAAGAGCGTTACACTTGTACACAAAGGTAACATCATGAAATTCACTGAAGGTGCCTTCAAAAACTGGGGTTACGAAGTGGCTGAAGCAGAATTTGGCGACAAAGTATTCACATGGGCACAATACGATGTGATCAAAGAAAAAGAGGGCACAGATGCAGCCAATGCAGCACAAAAAGCAGCAGAAGATGCTGGTAAAATCATCGTAAAAGATGCCATTGCCGATATCGCTTTGCAACAAGTATTGACTCGCCCGGGTGAGTTCGATGTCATTGCAACGCTGAACCTGAACGGTGACTACCTGTCGGACGCGCTTGCAGCACAAGTTGGCGGAATCGGTATCGCACCAGGGGCGAACATCAACTACGTAACTGGACATGCCATCTTCGAAGCAACACACGGTACTGCACCGAAATACGCGGATAAAGATGTCGTGAACCCTGGTTCCGTAATTCTGTCCGGCGTAATGTTGCTTGAGCACCTGGGCTGGCAAGAAGCAGCTAACCTGATCTACAAAGGTATGGAAACCTCCATTAACAATAAAACAGTAACTTATGACTTTGCACGTCTGATGGACGGCGCAACTGAAGTGAAATGTTCCGAATTCGCTGATCAAATCATTAGCAACCTGTAACAAAAACCTGTAAGGGGAGATGTGAATCGTGACTATTCAGCGCAAAAAAATCACAGTTGTCGGTGCCGGTTTTACCGGTGCTACGACTGCACTGATGCTTGCCCAGAAGGAACTTGGGGACGTTGTACTGGTTGATATTCCTCAACTGGAGAACCCGACCAAAGGCAAAGCGCTCGATATGATGGAAGCCAGCCCTGTGCAAGGTTTCGACAGCCATATCGTGGGAACTTCCAACTATGAAGATACAGCTGGTTCGGAGATTGTCATTATCACCGCTGGAATTGCTCGCAAGCCGGGCATGAGCCGTGATGATCTGGTGAATACGAACGCAGGCATTGTGAAGTCCGTGTGTGAAAATGTGAAAAAATATTGCCCTGATTCCATCGTCATTATTCTGAGCAACCCGGTAGATGCAATGACGTATGCGGCGTACCAGTCACTCGGTTTTCCGAAAAACCGCGTGATTGGACAGTCCGGTGTTCTCGACACTGCCCGTTATTGTACGTTCATTGCGCAGGAGCTGAATGTATCCGTAGAGGACGTTCGCGGCTTTGTGCTTGGTGGTCATGGTGACGATATGGTGCCGCTCGTTCGTTATTCGAGTGTAGGCGGTATTCCGATTGATACCCTGATCCCGGCAGATCGTATTGAGGCGATCGTGCAGCGTACCCGTGTAGGCGGCGGAGAAATTGTAAACCTGCTGGGTAACGGCAGTGCTTATTATGCTCCGGCGGCTTCGCTGGTTCAGATGACCGAGGCTATTTTGAAAGACAAAAAACGCATTATTCCAGTCATTGCTTATCTTGAAGGTGAGTATGGATATAATGATCTGTTCCTCGGTGTACCAACCATTCTGGGTGGTAACGGGATCGAAAAAATCTTCGAACTGGAGCTGACTGCGGAAGAAAAAGCAGCGCTTGATACGTCTGCCAATTCGGTACGTAATGTCATTTCAATTGTTAATATCTAAGTTTGAAGACTTTTTGAACAGAGAAAGTGAGAAAACCTCCGTAAACGCGGAGGTTTTCTTTTCTTTGGATAAGTTCCCCAGTATAATAAGATGTGATGTACAGCACACCGAAAATGTTGAGGAGGATGAAAATTTTGACAATGATTATGTATCTGCTCCATATCGTCGGAGCGCTGGCTATGGGATTCTATCTGATCCTGCCATTTGCAGTTGGAAAAATTCGCACATTAAGTGCAGCAGCGCAGGAGGGAGCATTTGCGTCACTTCGTACGTTGAACAAAATTGCACAATATGCACTTGTTATTCAGCTTCTGACAGGTGGTTATCTGATGACCAAAGGGAATTACTCCCATATGTGGATGGCTGTAGTCGTTGTACTGCTTCTCGCTATTGCGGCAATTGGCGGAATTATGGGTAAACCGCTGCGTCTGGCAGCAGAGGGTGTCAAAAATAATCAGGATGTAACGCCACAACAAAGCAAAATTCGTATGTTCAGCACTTTACTCGCTGTGTTCCTTTTGATCATGGTGTATCTGATGGTAGAGAGAACAATCTTTTAATCTAGCTATAAAATGATGGTGAAGCGTTTGCAACAATTGGGGACAAGCAGTATAAGGAAAAACGTACTGTATAAATGCAAACCGTGTGCATGATTTTAAAATTCTATAGGCAGCAGGGTTGAGTGATCAGCAGGTACAGCCCGCTGTATGTAGAGCATTATAACAAAACAGACAGCCACAGGGGCTGTCTGTTTTGCATTCGGGAATCCTTGCTACACGGCATTTACAGCATGAACGCTTACCGTATTGCGGCCGTGTCGTTTCGACTCATACAAGGCATGATCTGCATCACGCAGCAAGGATTCAAGGGTATCTGAGTCATTGTCACACTGGGCCACACCAAAGCTGGATGTCAGGGGTACTTTCTTGCCTTCTACCTCAAGAGGTTCACTTAACAATGCGGTTCGCAGCTGTTCTGCTTGATCATGTGCGTCCTGAAGTGTCATATTGGGCAGGGCAATCACAAACTCCTCACCCCCGTAACGGGCAAATAACATTTCGGAGCTTAAGTAGCGATTACATACGGATACGACGTGAATAATGGCCTGATCCCCGACATCATGTCCATATGTATCATTAATGCGTTTGAAATGGTCAATATCGAACAGTATAAAGGAGATCGGTTGCAGATTAAGCCGAGCCTCGCTCAGCAATTCTCTGCCTTTGTACAGAAATTGAGTACGATTATAGATTTTGGTTAACCCGTCAAAATAAGCGAGCTGCTTCAGCTGCTCCTCAAGGAAGCGCTGCTCCGTAATGTCAATCAGCATAATAAGAATGCCAACAGCCTCAGAGCTTTTATTATAAACATACGATGTCCTGACCTGATAACAGACGGTTTCACCATTGAATTGCCAGTACAGGTCCGTTTGAAGTCCCTCTCTGCCATACTCAACGGGGAAGGTTTCTCCTGCGAGCTCAAGCCAGATGTCATTCAGAGGTCGCCCAACCATTGTTGTTTGAATTTCAGGCAGCAAAAGCCGCAGCGATCGGTTGAAATCCACGAGACGATATGAACTGTCCAGCACGATAACGCCTTCACGCATGCTTTCAAAAATGCTTTCTTTTGCTATCGGCACAATCGTCAGCAGGCGAGAGGACAAAATGGCCCAAATATACATGGTCGATGTGACACACATCAGGATAGGAACAGGGTCCAGACCAAACGGGGTCAAGCCGAGCAAGTACACAAATGCGGCAACCATAGGAATAATCTGTGAAGCAATCAATGTAAGCAGCTGCCGGCGATACATTTTTTTCGTGTGCCGCCATTGACCAATTAATATAAGACCAGCACACAAAAGACAAGAGAAGGTAAATGCACCATGAACGACGTACCACTGACCAATATCCATAGCCATAATGGGCACTTTACTGTTCTCAAGCAGCCATACTCTTTTGTAATAAAGGTGATGCCAATCATTCGTAGTAACCATAAATACGGTAATGGCGGGAATGATAAACAGAGCTGATGTCTGCAGTTTGGATAATTTTTTACCCGTGTACCTGATCATCAAAAGCAGACCTAGCGGAGCAGAGACAGGCATGCCAATATACTGGATAATATTCCAGAACTTCATCTGCTCCAAAGTATTGCTGGCCAGACCGATCGCGTATCCGAAGGTATAAACGGACAGGGAAGCGGTGTACAGAATAAAAAGGTGGGCACTTGGAAAATGAGCTCTTCTGAAAAAAGTATACATACACAGAAACAGATTCAGCACAGCTGATGTCGTTACAAGTGTAATGTATGAATTGATATGCGATTCCATGTTCAGATCTCCATGTCCAATAAATTAGTCTCATCCATGAGATGAGTGATGAAATACTCGAGCCACATGACTGAATGATTTCTGGGAACAATCCGTATATTTTACATTGTACATCAGCCCCACCTGCATAGGAATACACTTTGAATCAGTAAAAAGGTGGAATTGAAAATTTTTCAAATGTTTAGAATCACTCTATTCTCGATTCATGTTTGTTTAATTTTCCATAAAAGTGGTAAGTAACGATAGAAGCGGCATACAGAAATGATGATGCCGTTGATTGACAGAAGAATAATCTGGTCGGTTCATGCCATCCTACGAAGTGAAACATGATCATACTGAGAGGAGAGAGTTCAATGTCGAGCACGACTACACAGAATGAGAAAACTATGCCTGCACAGCATCAGGACCAGCGTCCTGGAATTGAAGCTGACATGAAACCCAAGCCGGAGTTTGAGAAACCACAGTATAAAGCGGCTGGAAAGCTGTTAGACAAAGTAGCTTTGATCACAGGTGGTGACAGTGGAATAGGACGGGCAGTTGCAGTTACGTATGCAAAGGAAGGCGCCGATGTGGCCATTGTATACTTGAGTGAGCATGAGGATGCTAAGGAAACCAAACATCAAGTCGAACAGGAAGGACGCAGATGTATTCTGATTGCGGGTGATATTGGTGATGTGAGCTTCGCCAAGAAAAGTGTGCAGCAGACTATAGATGAACTTGGCAAACTGGACATTGTCGTTAACAATGCTGCCGAGCAGCATCCGCAGCAGAATCTGGAGGACATTACGCCAGAGCAGCTGGAAAAAACATTCCGCACCAACATTTTCGGTATGTTTTATATTACACAGGCAGCCCTGCCACATCTGAAACAAGGCAGTACAGTGATTAATACAACATCCATTACCGCTTATCGAGGAAATCCAATACTGCTGGATTACTCCTCCACCAAAGGAGCGATTACGTCGTTTACCCGTTCCTTGTCGATGAATCTGATTGAAAAGGGTATTCGTGTTAACGCCGTGGCCCCGGGCCCGATCTGGACACCGCTCATTCCATCAACGTTTGATGAGAAAAAAGTGAGTGAATTCGGAGCAACTCAGCCGATGAAACGGCCGGGACAGCCGGATGAATTGGCTCCAGCCTATGTGTATCTTGCATCCGATGACTCTTCTTATGTTAGCGGACAGGTCATTCATGTGAACGGTGGCGAAGTCGTCAACGGTTAAAGTACAGGCTTATATGAGGATGCCGGGAGAGAAAAGAAACAGAGTTGAGTTCACAGAGATATAGACGGAGCGCTGAAGGATTCACAGCGTTCCGTCTTTTTGTTCTGGCTGGTGGGAATGACTTTACACAAATCCGGTTCCGCGTTGACATTTCTATGATATTTTAATGTGATATGATAGATCGGACAAGTTACAAGGAGGCACTCATATGAAAATTAGCAAGCAAGAGGCAGCACACTATATATGGGGAGCGCAATGTGATGGCTGGCACCTGGTTCAAGGTGAAACGCTGAGCGTAATTCATGAACGAATGCCAGCCGGAACTGCAGAAACAAGACATGTGCATAGCAAGAGCCGCCAGTTCTTTTTTATCCTTAGTGGCAAGGCTTGCATGGAGCTTGACGGAGTAACGTACGTATTGGAGCCGCATGAAGGTATTGAAATTCCACCGGGAGCGCCGCATCAGATGCAAAATCAAAGTGAGGCAGACGTTGAATTTCTGGTCATTTCACATCCCACGACACGCGGTGACCGCACCGAACTTAGCTGATAAAATACAGCGTATTTTCATCATTTGAGTTTACTTATTTACACTATGAACGGAGAGGACAGAAAAAACCTGAAAAAGCGAAGCGTTCACCTTTATCACCGAATTTTTTCCTTGGAAAAGGGAATCAAAAAAATCTGGGGATAACAGTGATTGGAAGGTTATTCTGTCATCGGAGTGGCAATGTAAATTGTCTTGTTCAACGGATAAAATATAGCAGAAGGAAGAGATTAATGAGACCGTTTCGCATTCGCCTGGCCCTGATTATGATGATACTGATTGGCTTATCGGTCATTGTAGCCGGATATACGATGGGCAGAGTTTTCAAAACAACCCATATCAATGCACTGGAGCAAACGATGGTGCGTGAGATTAATTTGCTCAAAGCAACGTTTCCGTTTCATGACGCGTCTGATCCGACATCAGCAGCAACGCGCAAATACTATTCGGACCGAGCGTTGGAACTGGATCGTCTCACCGATTCGCGAGTAACCTTTATCAATAAAGATGGTGTCGTGATTGGAGACTCGGAAAGTGACCCGGCCACGATGGATAATCACCTGAATCGTGAGGAGATTCGGACGGCTGTAGACGGCAGTTATGGACAGTCCATTCGTTACAGTGAAACGTTAAGACAGGATATGCTGTATGTTGCACTGCCTGTAAATTCCGATCAAAGTGACATGATCGAGATGCCGAGCGGTAAATTCGATGGTTACATTCGTTTGTCCATGAGCCTTCAGGCGGTAGATCAGGGGCTTCAGCGTGGATGGATGATTATGTTCGGCGCGCTTGGACTGCTGTTTCTGATTGTGGCACTTGTCAGCTACAGGGTAGCCCGTGGTCTGACGTCCCCGATCGAGCATATCACCAAGGTGGCTCATCGAATCACCAAGCTGGAATACGATGCTCGTGTGAAGGTTACGCGCAGAGACGAAATCGGTCAGCTTGGGCTTGCCATTAATGGAATGGCAGATAGCTTGCAATCGCAGCTCAAGACGATTCGAGATAATGAAGCGCTGCTTCAAAGTGTACTCGCGAATATGACGGGTGGGATCATACTGATTGATGCAGCGCAATCTATTGCACTGGTCAATCGCGAAGCAGAGCGGATGCTCTCGATTCAGGCAACAAAAGTGACAGGCAAGCCCTATACGGAACTCAAGCGCCATTACGAGCTGACACGTACCATTGAAGAGAGTGTTGCTCTTCAGGAGCGTATGCACGAGGAAGTGAGTGTTTTTAGCCCGGAAGAACGCTTGATACGTATGGATGGAGTGCCGATGTACGAGGATCACGGCGGTTATCGCGGCATGTTATTTCTATTGCAGGATGTCACCGCGATTCGCCGTTTGGAGTCGATGCGCAGCGAGTTTGTTGCCAACGTATCTCATGAACTCAAAACACCTGTCGCAGCGGTTAAGGGTTTTGCTGAAACCTTGCTAAGCGGTGGGGTACAGGATAAGGAAACGGAGCGTTCCTTCCTGAAGATTATCTATGATGAAGGTGACAGACTCAATCGGTTAATCGGAGATATTCTGGAATTATCGAAGATTGAATCCAAACGTGCACCTTTGGAATGTTCGCCTGTGCATGTGCACTCCTTTTTCGAGATGGTGCTGGGAACGCTGTCCAAGGTGGCGGAGAAAAAGCAGATTCGTCTGGAGATGAATGTGCCAGAAGAGCTGTATATCGAAGCAGATGAGGATAAAATGAAGCAAATTTTCATTAATCTGTTATCGAACGGGATCAATTATACCCCTGAGGGGGGCAGAGTTAAGCTTCAGGTGAAGATGGATGAGACGAGTGAGGAAGAACAGGTTGTTTTCGCAGTGTCAGACACCGGAATCGGCATACCGAAAAAAGATTTGCCGCGAATCTTTGAACGCTTCTACAGAGTGGACAAGGGCAGATCACGTAATTCGGGCGGCACAGGGCTTGGGCTTTCCATCGTAAAACATCTGGTCGAGCTGCATCACGGCAAGCTTTCCGTGGAGAGTGAACTGGGCATGGGCAGCACCTTCCGTGTCACTTTGCCATTAATTCAGGAGGAAGAAAACTAGTTTACTTCAAACAAGAAGTTATAGGTATCAGGGAGCAAAATGTAAAATGAATATTTATCTTTACACAGCGTTAACAAATAAGTGCTATGATAAAAAAAGTGTTGTGGCAACAGACAACCTATGAAGAGAGAAGGGGTATCATGGCGCAGCGTTTGCTGGTTATTGAAGATGAACCGACATTATCGAGATTGCTTACGTACAACCTGACACAGGAAGGTTATGACGTAACGGCAGAGGACCATGGGTCAGCAGGCTATGACCGGGCCTTGTCGCAGGATTTTGATCTGATTCTACTGGATTTGATGCTTCCGGGCATGAACGGTCTGGATATTCTGAACAAGCTGCGGATTCAGGGAGTGAGCACACCTGTCATCATTCTTACAGCCAAGAACGGTGAAGCCGAGGTTGTGCAAGGGTTGAAGTCAGGTGCTGATGATTACATTACAAAACCTTTTGGGGTATCCGAACTGCTTGCAAGAGTAGACGCAGTGCTCAGACGTTATTCCAATGGCGATGAACTGCCACAGCCCGAGGACAAGGATGGCTCGCGCATCGTTCTGGGTGAACTCGAGATTTATCCGTTAAAGTACGAAGTCACTTTAGGGGGACAATCCATCAGCCTTCGTCCAAAGGAATTTGAAGTGCTGTTATATCTCGCGAAGAAACCTGGTGTTGTTCTCACCCGTGATGATCTGATGAATGCGGTGTGGGGGTTTGATTATATCGGAGGCCAGCGAACCGTCGATGTACATGTCAGCTCGTTACGCAAAAAGCTGGAGCTTGATCCCGAATCGGTTCATATCGATTCGATTCGTGGTGTAGGTTATAAATTGGTTGTCAAAAGAAAAACTCCCCATCATTCTAGCTAAATGATCGGGGAGTTTTATTTTACGTTTCTTTTACACAAAGGAAGAATTTCCTTTATTAATAGGGAGTAGCATGAAGTCATCCAAGTGATACTTTGTACCTACGATTATATCTTGGGGCGGAGTTAACACGTAAAGGAGATGCGCAATTATGCCCATGCTTTTAGAAGGAAGACCCGAAGTTCTGAGGGATGCACCTCAAGAGCAGGAACAGAATATGAACGAACAAAAAGATAACCAGCAGAAGGATAAACAACAGAAGTATAAACAAAAGCATGTAACACCAGGAGAGGTGTCGCAAAATGTGGAGCAGGAGCCTCCCCGGCCTGAGATGAAATCCTACCAACAGACTACACCCCCTCTTCAGGAAGAGAATAACGTTCGCATAGAAGAGAGTAACGGAGCTATAGAAGAGAACAACATATCTATATATGAATATTGTCGTCAGGTACCTACAGCTCAGGAGAACACGACATGCGGAGAAGCAGCAGCGATGCTGAATGATGGCCGTGAACATCCGTGTATTGTGTTATGTGATAAGCAGATGAAGCCGACAGGTTTGATGATGCGGGAGAACTTGTATCGTTTACTGAATGGCCGGTTTGCTGCGGATTTATTCTATCGCAAACCGATCATTAATACGGCGAATACATCTCCGGTTATTGTAGATATACATATGGAGCCTGCAGCCATCATTGATGCTGCATTGCGGCGAGATGAGGAGCACTTTTACGATTGTCTGCTTGTAACGGAGCAGGGCCGTCTGGTTGGTGTGCTTACGATGCGTGATGTGATGATGCTCTCCCGCAAGCTGCAGCAGGCAGCATCGGCAGACCGCATACGCACGGTGACGGAGAGCGGACGGGAGATTGCCCGGATTCACGAGGCGGTAACGAGGCTGGTGCAAGCAGCGAATCAGACTGTGCAGGGAGCAGGACAGATGATTGTCTTGTCCAACGAGGGAGAAGGCCGCCTGCGGCAGGTCGAAACATCTTACAGCCAGGTCCATGAACATATGGGCATCCAGGGGAAACATGCCAGTCAGATGCTTGAATCGATCAAGGCTGGCTCGGATATGGCGCGTTCCATTCGCACGTTGGCTGATCAGAGCGGGCTGCTGGCTTTGAATGCGTCCATTGAAGCGGCTCATGCCGGAGAGTATGGACGAGGGTTTCAGATCGTTGCAGGAGAGGTCAGAGCTCTTGCCAAGCAGACGCAGGAATTCGCTGAGAAGCTGTCCTCGTTGCTTCTGGGTATCGAGAGCTTGACTCAGCAGACCGTATCACTTATTCAAACCAATGGAGCCGAGATTGATGGCAGTGCGGTGGTTGTGCAGCAAGGAGCCGCTGTGTTTGGCAAGTTAAATGGTGCGGTGCATGCGCTATCCAGTATTGTAGAGAATATCGCTCATGAGGGTGACCAGGCGGGGCAAGTGGCAGAGCATATTCAACTGAAACTGAAGAGCATGATTGCAGAGCAAGCAGAGCTGTGAATGAGCTTTTCTGCTGAAGAAGGGGCCTGGGTGGCAAGGAGCAACCTGGGTCTTTTTCAGGTGTTTTTACATTGCGTTAACATGAAGGTGGTACTGTTTTTACAATATTAAGTTAGGATATTAAAGATGACCGACCCGGTTCATAAAGAACATGAACGCCGGTCTCAACGTAAAGGGCTGACGACCATCCCTGGAGCGAAGGAGAAGTGAACACATACATGAAAGACCTCATTCACATTGACGGACTTAATTTATATTATGACACGCATCATGCGCTTAAAAATATATCGATGGACCTGCCGGAGAAAACGGTCACGGCGTTTATCGGGCCATCAGGCTGCGGTAAATCCACCTTGCTCCGCACATTAAACCGGATGAATGATATGATTCCGGGTGTTCGTGTGGAAGGACAAGTTATGCTGAACGGTTCGGATATTTACAGTAACGAGATCGAAGTGGAAACGCTGCGCAAGCGGGTGGGTATGGTATTTCAGCAGCCGAATCCTTTTCCAAAATCAATCTATGATAATGTAGCCTACGGGCCACGTCTGCACGGTGTAACTCAAAAGAAGGAGCTGGATGAGCTGGTCGAGCAAAGTCTGGTGCATGCGGCACTATGGGATGAAGTAAAGGATGTGCTCAAGAAATCGGCGATGAGCTTGTCTGGTGGACAACAGCAGCGTCTATGTATTGCACGCGCACTGGCTGTGCAGCCGGATGTGCTGCTGATGGATGAGGCAACATCGGCACTGGACCCGATATCCACATTGAAAATTGAGGAATTGGTGAAAGAGCTGCATCATAAATATACGATCGTTATGGTTACACATAACATGCATCAGGCAGCGAGAGTATCAGGCAAAACGGTGTTTTTCCTGAATGGTGAAGTGGTGGAGGCAGCTGATACGGAGACGTTATTCTCCACACCGCAAGATTCCCGTACCGAGGATTATATATCCGGCCGGTTCGGTTAAGGCGAGCTGATTAGGAACGACCCCGGCCTGCCCGGAGATGATTGAGAAGGAGGACATGAAACCTATGATTCGCAGAAAAGAATTTGATCAGGAGCTGGAAGAGCTGCGCACTCTGCTTCAACAAATGGGTGACCATGTAGCAAAGGCACTGGATGGTGCAATTGAAAGTTTACAAACGATGGATGCGGAGAAAGCCCAGGTCATCATCAAAAATGATGCGAATCTGAATGCCCTTGAGGACAAAATTATGGAGCTGGGCTCCAAGCTGATCATTACACAGCAGCCGGTAGCCAAAGATCTGAGACGCATTATCGTGGCGTTCAAAATCTCCAGCGACCTGGAGCGGATGGGGGATCTGGCCCTAGATGTGGCGAAGGTAACTCTTCGCATGGAAGGTCAGGAATTGATCAAACCGCTAGTGGATATTCCACGTATGGCTGAAGTCGTGAAGTCGATGGTGGAGGAGTCGATTGAGTCTTATCTGAAGGAGAATACGGATCTGGCCTATAAAATGGCTCAAACCGATGATCAGGTTGATCAGCTGTACAGCAACATGATTCGAGATCTATACACGTTAATGACCGATCATCCGACTCAGGCATCTCAGGCGATGCTGCTGCTTATGGTTGGACGATACATTGAACGGATTGGCGACCATGCGACTAACATTGGTGAGAGCACCGTCTATCTGGTTACAGGTCAACGCCCGGATTTGAATCAGTAAATACGAGTGGGGCAGCGTTCTGCTGCACCACCGATAATGAACACTATAGATCGAAAACATGATCGAAATGAAAAGAACTTTCTTCCGGCTGGCCTGTGCACAGGCTGACAGGGAAGGAGGTTCTTTTTTGCGCAAAAAATGTGGTGAGAAAAGGTGTAACTTTTTTTGATGTGTGTGGCAGGTATGGTATCATGAAAGAAGGTTGGGTAAAAAGGTTCGACCATACGATACGTGAGGTGCTGGAATGGACAAGTTGATTCTTATAGATGGCAATAGCATTATTTATCGGGCATTTTTTGCAATGCCTCCTCTGACGAATTCGAAAGGTCTGCATACCAATGCGGTCTATGGCTTCACAACGATGCTGTTAAGGCTGCTTGAGGAGCACAAGCCGACACATGTGATGGTGGCGTTTGATGCGGGCAAAGTGACGTTCCGTCATGAGGGTTATCAGGAGTACAAGGGTGGACGGGAAAAAACACCGCCGGAGCTGTCAGAGCAGTTCCCTTTGCTCAAAGAACTCTTGCAAGGACTCGGCATTGCGCAGTTTGAACTGGCTGGTTACGAGGCGGATGATATTATCGGAACGTTGACCAAACGCGCCGACGATGCAGGCAGACAGGTGCTCGTGGTATCGGGTGACAAGGATATGCTGCAGCTCGCTTCCGACCATGTACATATCGGGCTGACGCGTAAAGGGGTTACCGAGATTGAGCTGTATGATCCCGCTCAGATTAAGGAACGTTACGGATTAACGCCGCTGCAAATTATTGACCTGAAAGGTTTGATGGGAGACGCCTCCGATAACATTCCGGGCATTCCAGGGGTCGGGGAGAAAACAGCGCTCAAGCTGCTGCATCAGTTTGGATCGGTGGAAGAGGTGCTGAGCGGTACAGATGAGCTGAAGGGCAAGATGAAGGAAAAGATCGAAGCTCACGCCGAGGACGCTCGCATGAGCAAACAGCTCGCGACCATTCACCGTGAGGTTCCGCTGGAGCAGACGTGGGAGGATATGCAATTTGATGGACTCAAGGAGGCCAGTGCAGGACCTGCCTTGGCCAAGCTGGAGTTTAAGTCATTGCTGGAACGTTTGTCCTTCAGCGGCAGTGTCAGCTCTGAGCAAGAAGCTGTTCCCGCTGCTGAAGTTGAATCCACAATCGCAACAGAGGAAAACCTGGCTGAACTGATTGATGCACTGGGTTCGATCGATGTGCTTCATGTTGAAACGCATGGTGATAACCCCCATCAGGCCAAGCTGGTTGGCCTTGCTGTGGGTTCAGGGGAGAAGTATATGTACATTTCCCCTGAGCTGCTTCAGTCCGATGTGGCAGCACCTGTACGGGAATGGCTTGCGAATAGCGATCAGCCGAAGCGCGGGTATGATCTGCATCGGGTGGATCTGGCTTTGCATGCGCATGGCATCGAATTCGCCGGTGCGGCCTTTGATGTGCAGCTTGCAGCTTATTTGCTTGACCCAACGGAGTCGAATCAGACGATTAGCGGCCTGACGTCCAAGTACGGACTGCCATCACTCGTTGAAGACGACACCGTCATGGGCAAAGGCGCCAAGTACAAAGTGCCGGAGGCGGATGTGCTCAGCGACTTCCTGTGCCGGAAAGCGGCTGCGCTGGCTGCAATTATCCCGCTTCAGGAGCAGGCACTGGAGAGCGATGAGATGAAGTCGCTGTTCCATGAGCTCGAAATGCCATTATCCCGCATTCTTGCGGATATGGAGAAGCAGGGAATCAAGGCCAATACAGCGGACCTGCAAGCACTTGGCAGTGAATTCGAAGAACAGATTGGCAGGCTGATGGCTGAAATCTACAAGCTGTCTGGAACAGAATTTAATCTGAATTCACCGAGACAGCTGGGTGAGATTTTGTTTGACAAGCTGGGGCTGCCTGTTGTGAAAAAAACAAAGACCGGCTACTCGACAGATGCCGAGGTGCTGGAGAAGCTGGCCCCGTATAATGATGTGGTGCAGCATATTTTGCAATATCGTCAGCTTGCCAAGCTGCAGTCTACGTATGTTGAAGGTTTGCTGAAAGAGATATCGGACCGGGATGGCAAGGTGCATACGTTCTATCGGCAGACAATAGCAGCGACAGGACGGCTCAGCAGTCAGTTCCCGAACCTGCAGAACATTCCGATTCGCATGGAGGAAGGACGCAAAATTCGGAAGGTATTTGTACCGTCCGAGCCGGGCTGGTCTATTCTCGCCGCAGACTATTCCCAGATTGAGCTGCGTGTGCTGGCTCACATTTCCGATGATGAGCGGCTCAAGGAAGCTTTTGTACACGATATGGATATCCATACCAAGACAGCTTCCGATGTATTCGGCGTCAAGCCGGAGGATGTGGACAGCGACATGCGTCGTTCCGCCAAGGCGGTTAACTTCGGCATCGTGTATGGCATCAGCGATTACGGCCTTTCCCAGAATCTGCACATTACACGTAAGGAAGCGGCACAGTTTATTGATCAGTATTTTGAAATTTTCCAGGGTGTACGCCGATATATGGATGACATTGTGAAGGATGCACGCCGGGACGGATATGTCAAAACGATGCTGGAACGTCGTCGTTATCTGCCGGAAATCAACGCAAGCAACTTCAATCTGCGTTCCTTCGCAGAGCGTACGGCGATGAATACACCGATTCAGGGCACTGCTGCCGATATTATCAAGCTGGCGATGGTGCAGATGGATGAGGCGCTGCGTGAACGCAAGCTTCAGAGCCGCATGCTGCTTCAGGTACACGATGAGCTTGTATTCGAAGTACCGCCAGAGGAACTGGAGCTGATGAAGGAGCTTGTGCCTTCGGTGATGGAAAAAGCATTGAAGCTGTCGGTGCCGCTAAAAGCGGAGGTTAGCTTTGGACAGAACTGGTACGAGGCGAAATAGACAAGAAAGGGTCCCGCTGAGCCTCATCTTCCGTTATAATATAAGGGAGGTGAGAACATCATGCCGGAATTGCCGGAAGTCGAAACAGTCAGAAGAACTTTGAATCAGCTCATTGTGGGCAAAACCATTGATCACGTTACCGTTAGCTTGCCGCGGATTATTCAGCGGCCGGACGATATAGATGCATTTGCACTGGAACTGGCGGGCCACACTGTGATTGGCGTAGAGCGTCGGGGCAAATTTTTGCGTATTTTGCTGGACGGGCTTGTGCTGGTCTCCCATCTGCGGATGGAGGGACGGTACGGTGTATACAATCAGCACGAAGAGGTGGAGAAGCATACTCATGTGATCTTTCACTTTAACGACGGCACTGAATTGCGTTACAAGGATGTGCGTCAGTTTGGAACGATGCATCTGTTCAATACAGGTGAAGAACTGGTATCCAAACCACTGATGAAGCTGGGGCTGGAGCCGCTTGATGAAGCATTTACCGTTGAAGCGTTCCGTGATGCAGTAGGGAAACGTACAACCAAAATCAAAGCAGTTCTGCTCAATCAGGCATATGTTGTAGGCATCGGGAATATTTATGTGGACGAGGCTCTCTTCCGCGCAGGTATTCATCCCGAGACGATTGCCAGGACGTTAAGCGAAGCTCAGCTAAAGGTGCTGCATGAAGCCATTGTGGCTACGTTGCAAGATGCCGTGAACGCTGGAGGCTCATCCATCAAATCCTATGTAAACGGACAAGGCGAGATGGGTATGTTCCAGCATCAGCTGAAAATTTACGGGCGTAAAGCAGAGCCTTGTGTAACCTGCGGCACGTTGATTGAAAAAAGTGTAGTTGGCGGTCGGGGAACGCATTTTTGCCCGAATTGTCAGCCGTTACCGCTCTCAGATCCATCTATGGCCTGAACTGAATGAACGAAATGATGAAATCATAGCACCCTTGGATTCCTCCCTCCATATACTGATATGGCAGAAATAAGCGGGCATATACCCATACTGGCATCTTCAGTTGGCACATACCGCACAGGGGAGGAATCCGGGGTGCTGCATCATTTTATTTCATTACTGGCGCTTGCTTTTGCGGTGAGTTTAGATGGTTTTGGAGTTGGAATTACATATGGACTTCGGAGGACCAAGATTCCGCTCTTATCCATTGCTGTTATTTCACTTTGTTCGGGATTGGTTATCGCACTGTCTATGCAGGTTGGGGTGTTATTATCACATGTCGTGTCACCAGGTGTGGCGTCCATTGTGGGAGCATTTATTCTCATCGGGATTGGAGCCTGGTCGCTCCTGCAGCTGATTCGCCGTCGTGGCAAGGAGCGAGAGGAAGCCGAGAATGAAGTGACACAGGGGCCTCTCTTACTGGAGAGCAGCACGATAGATGGAGGTCAATCTTCATTTTCCAAAGGCAGACATCAATTGATGGCACTGGAAATGCAGCCTTCACCAACCGATGGATTAGTGGAACGAATGGTATTTACACTTGAGCTGCGCAAGCTCGGAGTGGTCATTCAGATTTTGCGCAGCCCGTCCAAGGCCGATATGGATAATTCGGGCAGTATCTCGACACAGGAAGCGATGTGGCTGGGGATTGCCTTGTCACTGGATGCATTCGGAGCAGGTCTTGGCGCGGCGTTACTCGGGTTTCCTACGCTGTGGACTGCACTGGTCATTGCGGTGTTCAGCGGAGCTTTGCTGTCGCTTGGCATGAAGGTAGGTTTGCGATTTGCAGCGCAGCGCTGGATGCAGAAACTTGCAATTCTGCCGGCTCTGCTGTTAATGATTATGGGTGTGATCAAGCTGTTATAAGGTTGATAACAGCTGTTGTAAAGCATGATAATGAAGCTGTTATGAGGTGAAACGATGAATATAGGCTTAACTGGCGGAATCGCAACAGGCAAAAGCAGTGTTTCCGCCTATCTCGCCAGTAAGGGAGCGCTGCTCATCGATGCAGACGTTATCGCCCGGGAAGTGATGATGCCCGGGCATCCCGTTTTGGCTGCCGCTGTTCAGCGGTTTGGACAAGCCATACTGAATGAGGACGGAACACTGGATCGGAAAAAGCTGGGAAGTATTGTGTTTCAGCATCCTGAGGAACGTAAAGCACTTGAGGCTATCACACATCCAGCCATACGGAAAGAGATGCGTGAGAGAGCCGCTGCATACGAAATGCAGCATCCGGACAAGCTGATTGTGTCGGATATTCCACTGTTGTATGAATCGGGCCTCGAGGACGGCTTTGAGGAAATCATGGTGGTGTATGTGCCTAGAGAGGTGCAGCTGGAACGTTTAATGAGCCGTGACCAGATGACTCAGGCTGATGCCGAAGCACGTATTGCAGCACAGATGGATATTGAACTCAAAAAAGAGCGAGCGAACATCGTTATTGATAACAGCGGTTCATGGGCTCAGACGGAGAAGCAGCTTCAAGCATTTTTAACACGTAAGGGTCTGCTATGAAGATATTACGCAAAAAACGTGTGCTGCTGATCATGTTCATTTCCTTTGTACTTGTATTATTTCTGAATACCAATTGGATGGCGTGGTTCTACCCGATCCAGTATAAGGAAGAGATTCGGGCACAATCCCAGAGCTATGAGGTGGACCCGTTTCTGATCGCTTCGATTATCAAGGTGGAGACCAATTTCAAAACAAGCAAGGAATCCAGACGCGGCGCCATCGGGCTGATGCAGCTTATGCCGGATACGGCTAACTGGATTCTGGAACAAGCCAAAATTCCGAATACGTCGCTGGACGAGCTTAAACATGAGCCTGAACGTAATATCCAACTTGGCACATGGTACTTGCGTAATCTGTCGGATCAGTTTCATGGCAACGAAATCGTAATGATTGCGGCATATAATGCCGGACCTGGTAAAGTCAGCAGCTGGTTGAAAAATGGTGTATGGGATGGCAAACTTGAAACGGTAAAGGATATTCCTTTTGGCGAGACACGCCACTATGTACAACGGGTGATTTACTATTATAATCAGTATGTGAAGATCTACGATACGTTCTGATGTGATTGCTGAAAATGGGATAAGCAGAAGCACGGAGCAGACCGGTAATATACCGGCCGCCCCATGCTCCTCTTTGTAACGTATTACGATGCAGATATTATTGGTATTGACCTGCCAATTGCTGTTCTGCAATTGTTACCAGACGTTTCGTGATGTATCCACCGATCGAACCGTTCTCGTAAGAAGTCATGTTACCTTGGTATCCATCTTGTGGGATGCTGATTCCGAGTTCTTGAGCTACTTCGTATTTCATTTGCTCCAGAGCTGCGGAAGCTTTAGTTACTACCAAGTTGTTGGAGTTACCGTTGCTTTGTGCCATTGCTGTTCACCTCCTCGCGGTTGGTAAAAGTATTATGTGTCGCCAATACGATTTTCATAACAAAACAGGATCAGGGAATATGTGGTAAAAAGTAAAACGTGGGAAGTGATCTAATTTGAAATGTCCTTATTGTGGTTATCTGGGCACGAAAGTGCTGGATTCCAGACCAGCCAATGAATCAAAATCCATCCGCCGCCGCCGCGAATGCGAGCAGTGTGCCAGAAGGTTCACTACCTTCGAAATGATCGAAGAAACACCGTTGATTGTTATCAAAAAGGATGGCAGCAGGGAAGAGTTCAGCCGTGACAAAATTTTGCGTGGCCTGATTCGTGCTTGTGAGAAACGTCCTGTCTCGGTGGAGACGCTGGAGATGATGGTGTCGGAAGTGGAAAAGTCACTGCGCAATACAGCCGAAGCTGAAGTCGAGAGCCGCCAGATTGGAGAGCTGTTAATGGAGCAGCTGTTTCCCGTGGATGAAGTGGCTTATGTACGCTTTGCGTCCGTATACCGCCAGTTCAAAGACATCAACATGTTTATGAAAGAGCTGAAATCGCTGCTGTCCAAAGAAGAGCTGGAGGACTAGTATCGTGGGGAAAAGGAGAAGAGCAATCCGGGGTTATATTTGATATGTGCCCGCATCATGAATGTTCTTCTCCATATGATTTCGGTGCAAGAAAACCTCTTAATGAAAAACGGGATTATCAGTTTATCCATACCTGGAAGAAGTTTTTGATGAAAATAGTTATTGGAAATAATACATAGCGGATTAATTAAGTAAACGTAAATGGATTAGACAATAGAATGGCTTCAATATTGGGGAATAAAAAAATCACATATTTAAATGAATAAACAAAAGACCCTATAGAAATAGGGTCTTTAAATTATGGAGCGTAGGGGGGTCGAACCCCTGACCTCTTCGCTGCCAGCGAAGCGTTCTCCCACTGAACTAACGCCCCAAGACGAATACAAAAATTAATATATCACTTAAATATTAAGCAGTCAATGTTTGTTTTATCTTTCGTAGCAATGTTATATTTGCGAATGAAGACGTACGAATTTGAAAGAGGAATGAAGAAACGATAATTTAGTTCAGGATTGCAGGCATACCAGTTACGGAGGATCAGAAAATGAACAAAACGGAATGGGCAGAGTCCACTTTTCCAATTTATACAGCAGACCGCATTCAATCCTTATATTGTACATCAACGATGCCGATCCATCGTTTGGATGTGAATTTGACCGTTCTGATGGCTGTTTCCAGTGGAAAAGGTACACTTCATCTGAACGATGGACTGTACGAACTTGCCGAAGGCATGGCAATCCTTATTCCAGTCAAAAGCAATGCGTTTATACAGACTGATCTGATGCATCCTCTCCATATATACACGCTCTCTATCAGCACACAGGAACAAACAAGGTTATCGACAACAGGAACGATGGGACGGACAAGTGTCTTAACCTCGGAGCCATCTATGCAGCTATTTCCGTATGAACCTGTGATCGTAGCACAGCTGGAAGAGTTGTATATTCATCGCTTGCCTGGCAACGAAAGCAGGCATTTGAGGAATCAAATTCTTTTTCATCAGGTTCTGCTGAATATGCTGGAGCATATGGAAGCCGGATATGGTGCGAGTGATCAGCCATCCATGGAACGCAGCATTACATATATGGAAAAAAACTTTAATAAGAAAATAACAACTGAAGGGCTCTCTGAAATGGCCGGGGTCAGCCGTTCACACTATTCTATTCTGTTTAAACAGCTTACCGGATTTTCTCCCAATGAATATCTATCACGGCTGCGTGTTCACCGGGCCAAAGAATTGTTAATCAAGGGGGCGGACTCGCTCCGGGAGATTGCATTGAAGGTTGGATATAAAGATGAATTTTATCTCAGCCGTCGCTTCAAACAACAGACAGGCGAAAGTCCTTCCGGATATACACGCCGCAGACCATTTCAACATGTGGCAGTATGGCATACACCTTATGCGAGTCATGTGATGTTGCTTGGCTTGGTGCCATCGCTTATCATCTCGGAAAGCAGCGAATATGCGAGCACAGAGGGTATGCATGCCACTCAATCGATGCGATTTATTCATTCCGACAGTTCACCTGAACAAGTGAAATTGGCTTTGCTCGATGCCGATATTGAGCTAGTCATTGCTGCAAATCAGCATCTGGCTCTAAATGGATTAGGCGCTGAAAGTCTGCGATTTGTCGCACCCATTGCTGAAATTCCGTGGATGGAGCTTGGTTGGAAAGAGCATTTGCGTCTCATTGCGCAGGCGGTTCAGCAGAGTGAGAAGGCAGAGCGATGGCTGGCGGAATTCGATAGAGAGGAACAGCATGCACGTGCATTGATTCAGAAGAGCGGGCTTGAGAATGAGACGTTGACGATTCTGGTCATTAAACCGGATATGCTGCAAATTTACGGAGCAAGAAACGTCGGGTATGTGATGTATCAATCCCTCGGGTTGCGCCCATCGGAGAGGATTGCCCAGGAAATACAGCGGCTTGGGGATCAGTTCCATTCCGTAACGATTCAGTTGTCCGAGCTTGTACATTATGAAAGTGACTGGATGATCGTTATCGTTTTTCCCGATGAAAAGGGTTCTTCAGCTCACTCGGAACGCATATTGGAGTCTGATCACTGGAATGGACTTGCCGCAGTGCAGCATAATCGAATCATTCATCTTAATCAGGACGAGTGGGTTCCGTACAATCCGATTTCAATTCGTCTGCAGTTGGAGCGTGCGCTCCGATTATGGACAGGCGTGCAATAGTACAAGTATTTTTTCAAACAAAAAGGCATGGTTAGGTTTATCCTGCATGCCTATAATTAGCTATGGTAATGAGAATGATTTTCATATTCAAGGAAAAAGGGAGAGAGTCATTTTATGAAAAAGCTTTTTGCACCCATTATACTCGTTCTGGTTGTTTTGCTTAGTGCCTGTGGAGGCAATGCAGCTAAAGATACGAATGATACAAACGCTGCAGCTGGCGTATCCACGTCAAAGACGGGCTCGGATTCGGCTGATGCCGATTCAGGCACCTTTACCTATGAGTCGGAAAGCGGACCTGTGGAGGTTCCAAGCCATCCTCAGCGTGTCGTAGTCCTGACTCGATTCCTCACCGGAAATGTGATGGCACTGGATGTACCGTTGGTTGGTGTGGATGAAATGTCCAAGGAGAACCCGAATTTCAAGGGGAAACTGGAAAATGTAGAAGCGGTGACTGACGAGAGCTTGGAGAAAATCATCGAGCTGAACCCGGACCTGATTATTGGTATGTCTGACATCAAAAATATTGACAAGCTCAAGCAAATTGCTCCTACGGTCACCTATACCTATGGCAAAGTTGACTTCCTCAAGCAACAGCTGGAGATTGGCAAGCTTGTAAACAAAGAAAAAGAAGCACAGGCCTGGGTTGATGATTTTGACGCTCGAAGTAAAAAAGTCGGGGAAGAGATCAAGGCGAAAATCGGTGCCAACGCAACGGTATCGGTCATCGAAACCTTTAATAAACAGCTCTATGTTTATGGTGAAAAATTCGGACGTGGAACGGAAATCCTGTATGATCAATTCGGTCTTGCCATGCCTGAGAAGGTGAGGGAAGCAACGAAAAAAGACGGCTTTTTCGCGGTATCCAATGAAGTATTGAAGGACTACATGGGCGACTATGTCATTTTCAGCAAAAATGCAGACGAGGACAATTCGTTCCAGAATACTGAAACGTACAAAAACATTCCTGCGGTGAAAAACAATCAGGTATTTGAAGCGGATGCCAAGGCATTTTACTTCAATGATCCACTCAGCATGGAGTATCAGCTTGAATTCTTTATCCAGCACTTCCTGGGTAAGTAACTGAATGCCGCTATGGAAAATAAACGATCTGCGATTCCATTTTCATTGAAGCTTGCGTGCTGTGTACTTGTGCTTGTGCTGTGCTTCATGATGGCTATGCGGTATGGTGCGGAAGAGACAACGCTCCGCAATGTGTGGTTAGCACTAACCTCGGCCACCAAAGATGACAATATCCTCATTTTGCGTGAGCTCAGGCTTCCACGGGAGATCGCAGCGATGTTAATTGGTGCAGCTCTCGCCGTCTCGGGAGCGATCATGCAGGGGGTTACCCGCAATCCACTGGCTGATCCCGGATTGCTTGGCTTGACTTCCGGCGCCAATATGGTACTTGCCATCGCTTTTGTTTTTTTGCCGTCCCTTGGTTATTTCGGCATCATGATAGCTTGTTTTATCGGAGCTGCACTCGGGGCTGCGCTTGTTATCATTCTTGGCTCTATGCGCCGGGGGAGCCTGTCCCCTTTGCGTGTTGTGCTGGCGGGAGCTGCCGTATCGGCTTTTATGTATGCCATCTCGGATGGTATCACGATTTATTTCAAAGTCTCCAAGGATGTATCCATGTGGACCGCGGGTGGATTGATCGGAACGACTTGGGGTCAGCTGCAGGCGATCGGACCGGTCATTCTGCTCGGGCTTGCAGTTATGCCTTTCCTGTCCAACCAGTTGAACATTCTTAGTCTCAGTGATGAGGTTGCAACGGGCTTGGGGCAGAAGCTGGTGCTGATCAAAACAATGCTGTTTCTGCTGGTCATTCTTCTCACAGGCGCATCAGTTGCGTTGATTGGAAATATGGCGTTTGTCGGATTGATGATCCCTCATGTGGTTCGCAGATTGGTTGGAACCGATTATAGGCAGATTTTGCCAATGTCTATCGTGGCCGGAGCATCGTTTATGCTGCTTGTTGAAACATTGGGCCGTACCATTAATGCACCTTACGAAACGCCGGTAGTTGCCATTGCAGCCATGCTGGGCTTGCCGTTTTTTCTCTTCGTGGTGCGGCGTAAAGGAGGCAAGGCGTTCTCATGACCCTGTCTGCACGCATTCGCAAGCAACGACTGATTTTGCTCATATGTTTGCTACTGATCATCATCACGGCTACAGTTGGTATGAGCTGGGGATATTCCTCCCTGTCTTTTGACCGATTAATTCCCGTCCTGTTCGGACAAGGTACTTTCAAAGAGGACTTCGTGCTGTTTTCAGTCCGTTTGCCACGTATTATCATCACTTTGCTGTCAGGGATGGCACTTGCGCTGTCCGGTTCCATTCTGCAAAGTGTTACACGCAATGACTTGGCTGATCCAGGTATCATCGGCATTAACTCTGGTGCGGGTGTCGCTGTTGCGGTATTTTTCCTGTATTTCCCGATCGATGTTGGCTCGTTTGTCTATATGCTGCCACTGGCTGCATTCATCGGGGCTTTGGCGACCGCCGGACTCATCTATCTGTTTTCTTACAGCAGAACCAATGGACTTGATCCAATTCGAATGGTGTTGGTGGGTGTCGGCTTCTCTATGGCATTGTCGGGCATCATGATTGTGATCATCTCAGCAGCTGAGCGCTCCAAGGTGGATTTTATTGCTAAGTGGATATCGGGAAACATCTGGGGTGCGGACTGGCCGTTCATCTGGGCATTGCTGCCCTGGGTAATTCTGTTGATCCCACTGACCCTGTTCAAGACTGCAATGCTGGATCTGCTTGGATTAAATGAAGAAACCGCTATTGGCGTGGGATTGCGTATAGAGAAGGAGCGGCTTGTTCTTATTGTTATTGCAGTTGCCGCGGCTGCATCTGCAGTATCCGTTACAGGAGGCATTGCATTTGTAGGTTTGATGGCACCACATATTGCCAAGGCACTGGTTGGTCCCCGCAATCGACTATTTATTCCCGTAGCCGTTATGCTGGGTGGCTGGTTGCTGTTAATTGCGGATACGGTCGGCCGTAACCTCGTAGACCCTGACGGCATACCCGCAGGCATTATGGTATCCCTGATCGGCGTGCCTTATTTTGTGTATCTCCTGTTAAAAAAGTAACCTGTAAAATAAACCGTCGATCAGTCATGCCTTCGTTTTTTTCAAGTAAGTCATATCAGATTAATTAGGTTGATCCTCTAGGCCCCATAACTAAAGAACGCCATCACCTCATGTGATGGCGTTTTTTTCTATAGATTTCATAGGGACAGCTCAGAGGTTCAGTACGACAAATGGAGTAAAGCAAAGGCTCATGGCAACTGATCCTGCCTCGGACTAGTCAACTTTCCGTGCATCTTCAAGAGAAGGAATAAGATTTCTATGATTGATCGGTGAAGACATGACAATCAGGATCGTATATGTTCCATACTTATCGCACTGGTTTCCAAACTCTTCAAGAGTGCGTGTGGATTCGGTTACTACTTTTAATAAATAACTGTGTTCCCCGCTTATACGGTGGCACTCGGCAACATGAGGAGATGCATGGACAAAATCAAGAAATGCCAGACAGTCTCTAGTCTGAAACAACATGTAAGCGGCTGAATCCTTCCCAATTTTTTCAGGAGAAATGATGGTACGATACTCCTTAATAATTCCCTTTTCTTCCATTCTTCTGACTCGCTCCGTTACAGCGGGTTGAGACAACCCTACACATTTACCCAGCTCCGTCATTGAAATCCTTGCCTGATTTTGAAGAAAGAAGAGAATTTGCTTGTCTATTTGATCCACTTTGAATGTCCTCCTTAAAATTTAAGGTATTATATAAAAAGACGTTAAATTATTAAGCGTAGTAATCATAATGCATTTATTATGTTATGTAAAATGGGCGATTTAAATTATATAATTACCTCACCCCAATATTGTGATCAATAGATGAAAAGTTAGAGAGGATGTTTACCGTTGAGCAAATATGATTTAGGTAAGGTAGATAAGGATGATTTCTGGGCACAAATTGAAAAGGCTGTTGTTTGTATGAGGTACGCTTCAATTTGCAAATCTAAGTCTGGAGGGAGCTATTAATGATTCTCTATTCCTCCAACAAAAATATAATTGCATTGGCTGCTATATGTTTGTCGGCGCTAATGTTTGGTCTCGAAATTTCCAGCGTGCCAGTGATACTGCCAACACTGGAAAAGGTATTGCACGGCAATCTCAAAGATATGCAATGGATCATGAACGCCTACACCATCGCAAGTACAACAGTTCTGATGGCTGTTGGAACACTGGCAGACCGGTTTGGAAGGAGGCGTATTTTTATTATCAGCCTCGTCTTGTTCGGCATTACATCCTTGATTTGTGGCTTGGCACAAAGTTCGACGATTCTAATTGTTAGCCGATTTCTTCAGGGCGTAGGCGCTGGGGCGATGCTAATTTGCCAGATAGCCATTCTTTCGTATCAGTTTAAGGAAGGAAAAGAGCGAAGTAAAGCCTTTGGCGCATGGGGGATCGTATTTGGTATTGGTCTCGGTTTTGGGCCCATTATTGGCGGTTTGATTGTGGCCGTTACCAATTGGCATTGGGTTTTCCTAGTCCACGTCCCACTAACCATCCTTACTTTGATCTTTGTTTTAAGCAGCGTACAGGAGTCTAGCGATCCACAGGCGAAAAAGCTGGACATTATCGGTATCGTCACGCTTTCACTTACAGTTTTTGGACTGGCCTACTTTATCACACAAGGGCCTGAACTTGGCTTTACCAGTATAGCTGCCATTAGCATACTTATTGCAACGGTAGCATGTTTCACTATATTTCTGTTTGCGGAGAAGCTCAGCTCCCACCCGATGTTCGATTTTTCTGTATTCAAGATACGTAATTTTTCCGGTGCTCTTTTTGGCTCCGTAGGCATGAATTTCAGTTTCTGGCCTTTCATGATCTATCTGCCGATCTATTTCCAGAGCGGCCTTGGTTATGGCACCGTGGCAACGGGACTCTCTCTATTGGCTTATACGCTGCCGACCTTGGTGATTCCTCCTCTAGCAGAGCGCCTTTCGCTTCGTTATCAGCCAGGCGTAGTCATTCCATCGGGTCTGTTCATCATTGGTACAGGCTTCATTCTGATGAAATTTGGCAGTGGCGCCGATCACTCTAGCTGGTTGACCATGCTCCCTGGTTCGCTGCTCGCTGGCATTGGGCTTGGCTTAACCAATACGCCTGTGACTAACACGACGACCGGCTCGGTTCCGAGTACTCGTGCAGGTATGGCTTCCGGGATAGATACGAGTGCCAGATTGATCAGTCTAGCCATCAATATCGCCGTGATGGGATTCATTCTGCAGGAAGGTATTCTCTCATATTTGAAGCGGGTCCTTCCCGGGACTCACGATGTAATGCAATTGCGCACTTTGGCCGAGAAAATAGCCGCTGGAAATACGACATCTCTGCAGCAGAGTTTTCCAGATCTGTCCTCTCTAGATGCATCCGGAACTGTGGTTCACACGGCTCTTGTGAACGGATTTGGTTGGGTGATGCTCTATGGTGGTATAGGCGTATGGGTGTTGGCCGCAATCAGTCTTATAATTTTTGCACCAAAGAAATCATTGTTGCAAAAGTAGAGTGTAAAGACCATATGTGGAAGAGCGTATCGCTGCCAGCGATACGCTCTTCCTATGGTTGGTTATGAAAATAAGGCCATGCATTTCCTAATGAAATGTCGTTTGATATTCAGAGCACTTGCTTCTTTTCTTGCCTTAACAAGGGTTTGCTTTATCCTGTATACGCTTTCACTTAGCGAGGTGTTCGACAAACCTTACAAAGATAGCAGCTACTTCGGCGCGGGTAGCAGGAGCTGTAGGAGCAAAATGATTATCCGGATTGCCTAATACAATGCCGATGCCCCGCAGCGCCTGAACTTCCTCCAACGCCCATGAGCTGATTTCTCTCTCGTCTGCGAAGGACTTAGATTGGCTTTCAGGTATCTCATAGCCCTTGTACTTCATGTAGTTGTAAAGGATCACTAACATCTGTTCGCGCGTCATCGGTGAATTAGGGCTAAACTGGTCCGGGTTTGAACCGTTGACTATGCCTTTTTCGGCCGACCACTCGACTGCCGCCGTGTACCACTGTCCGTCCGTCACGTCCCTAAAGCGGGAACTCGTGTAGTCGGCGTGTTTTACGTTCTCCATATTGGCCAGTACCTGCACGAACATTGCGCGTGTCATTGGGGTACCCGGTGAGAACGTCGTAGACGTCGTGCCGTTGAAAAGGTCGTATGTGTAGGCGGAATTTACATCGCTGTAGAACCAGTCGTCCATAGTGGTATCCCTAAATGGATTGCCCGAAACCACGAGCAAGCCGAGTGGGGTGTTGTCATCGAATACAAGCTCTGCAGCCTTACGGATGTTTAACGACATGTCGTTTTTTAAGCCAACACTTGCTCCGTCTGGTCCGACTACAAGCGTACCGTCACTCCGTATCTTCGATCCGTCAAGGATATGCACTTGATTGCCGTTTGGCAGGTTCACGTGCGCTTCTTTGCCGCCTACTGTGACCGTACCATCGCTCGCGATCGTCGAGCCGCCCGGAATGGTCACTGTGCTGTTGCTGCCGGGTAGTGTCACCTGGGCGCTCTTGTCCGTCGGAATGGTCACCATACCGTTTGAGTCTATCGATGTGCCTTCAGGTACTTTAATCTCCGTCCCGCCTTTGGTCGCAATAATGCCGCCGCCGGGCAGGGTGGTATTACCGTTTTTATCCGTGACTGCCGGCTTATCCTTCGGTGTATTCACGGTGTAGGTCTACTTCGACATTCCAGCGTCTGTCCCGGTGCCCGTATTGTCGGTGTTGCTTGTGTTACCACTGTTGTTTGTATTACCGGTGTTGCCCGTATTGCCCGTAGTTCCACCAGAATCAGGCACGGTAGGCGTTGTCGCGGCTGTCGGCATGGCCGTCACGCTGATCTCTGCGCCGTCACCCTTTGCGTTCACCGCGATGATTTTGAAGCTGTAGCTTTGGCCGTTTGTCAGATTTTTGAAAATATAGCTGGTATCCGCCGCACTCAAAGTGACTGCTGCTGCGTTGGCATACCACACCTTGTAGCCCAATATCGGGCTTCCCCCGTCGTCAGCAGGAGCAGTCCAGCTCAATATGACCCGTCCGTCACCTGGAGTTGCCTTGAAGCCGCTTGGCGCACCGGGCACAACCGCTTTTCTCTGCGCAAACATCCAATCAAAGACATCTGTGTAGTCATTGTTCCAAGCCGGCAAGTTAGAGGACTGTGCCGTGGGAGCCATACTCCAGCTTCCCATCGTTATTTGATTGTAAAGAACCGCCGCTTCAACCTCATGCGCTATATAATCAGGCAGAACAGGTGTGTTGGCAGGATTAGGCCTCAGATTCGGCTGATCAAATTGATTGTACGGCCACGTAAGAGCCTCATTACTTTCAAAGCGTGAAGCCCTCGCGTTGATCATTTTCGGCATGTTGTTATTGATGAAGTTATTGAGGTTAGTCTGGTAGCCTCCAACATTATGAGCATTTAAAAACATCCAATAGGCCAGATTGTTGTGAGCGTCATTGTCCTTAGCATTCGGTGAACCGCTTACCGGGGCCATAGGTGCAGCGGCGGCGAAGAAGCCAGGGTAGCTGTTAACTAGGTTGTTTGTATACTGGCCGCCCCATGAGAAGCCTGCTGCGTAAACACGGTTAGGGTCTACTTCGCCGCTGGCAATCAGGGCGTCTATGACCTTTTTAACATTCTCTGTGGAGGGAACAGATATGCCATTATAGGAGATATTCAGTACATGGCTGGCGTACTTCTCGGGATTTTGCTCCATCTTTTTCATTAGAGCGACCGAGCCGTTGGCTGATTTCATGGCCGCCTTTTGGTCTGTTGCAGCGTTTGTACCGCCGCGTGACATGCCATGGGTATAAACATACAGTGGCAATCCTTTAATCACGTTACCGTCTTCATCCTTGTGAAGGTAGAGCGAACGATTGACCGAATTATCCGTGAATGTTGCAAATTGATCGAGGATTGGATTCACAACTTTTTCTTGCTCAAAAACCACGTTATGAAGCGGATTTCCTTCTGTCAATACGATTTCGCCTTTTTGGACAACGGTGTAAACCTGCTTTGTCGAGTTGCTGCCATCCAGCGTTGTATTGCCGCCGCTCTCTGAATAAAACTCAGACTCAACGACGATGTAACGGCCGCTCGCCAGTCCGTCCTGATAATCTGGTGAATTGCTTACCGGCCCCAGATAGCCGCGTACCTTCGGCTCGTCATTAGCGTATACTCTGGTGATCATGCGTGGTCCTTCAAAGGTAACCGCTTCACCGTTCAGGGTTGTGTTCCTGGCCGACAAGGCAAACAAGCCGGGATGAAGCTCGGAGCCTACCGCCGCCTTTCCCTCGCCTAAGTCGATGATGACAGCCGTTGTGTACTCGCCACTGGCGAAGTTGTCATTCCAGACGATAAAAGGGAGTATGCTCGCGTCCGGATCGTTTTTGAATGTCACATGAATGGTATGGTCAGCCTCAATATTCATAAAGGTATAAGTGCCAGCAGATAGAGTCACGATCTCGCCGTCTACCGTTACGGTATCCACAACTTTACCGGAGTCGGGAGCAAACGTAATTTCTTTGTTAGAGCCCGGGTCTACTCTCAGAACATCGCCGGGCGGGCTTGACGTTATTCGGCCGCCCGGACCTGCCGTTACGGTGATTGAAAATCTGGTATCCACTTCATCGGCTGAGATGAGCTGCAGGCTGTCCGTAAATGAATCAGAGCTGGTATATGCCGCGTCCGGAACTCCAAAACAGGAAACGACTTCATAGCGGTCAGCACCGTTTTCCGTTGAGTTATTGATATAGACCTCAAAGGTAAGATTTCCCTCCTGTAAGGTCAAATTTCTTTTAGGTATTCTCATTTCCACGATGTATCCTGTTTCCGTAACCTGGGTCCATGCAGCTCTGCCTGGAGCGGCCTGCCCTGAAAACACACCCGTCGCGCTGACGCGCCATTGGTTAGAGCCGCTGCTTCCGGTGCCAACATAAAACTCCAGGCTGTCGTACCGGTGGTCTCCGCCAGCTCCCTGATATAGATTACTATCATTAACAACAACGCGGACATACAGGAAGTCATGATCCCAAAGGATTCTGGCCGTGCCCGTGGCATGGGGTCTTGGGTCGGTGGGCACAGTGCTTTTGTTGATGTGATGCTCCATGGTTTGGCTCCAGAGGGGGTCGTTTGACCCGAGTTCGGGAGTCCCAAAAATGGCGGTTGGTGTTTCATTTGTTACTGCTGCGTTTTCAATGTTGTCTTTGTCGGCAGCCGCATAGCTCGCAGGCATTAACGAGGCTGCCATGACCAGGCAACAGAGGAATGCAAGCATTCTGCTAAAACGTTTGGGCATAAATGAAATCCTCCTTATTTTTCGATCTGGTGCGCTAAGGCTTACCCGCATCCTAACAGGACACGTTATGCATTTGACAAGCGCCCAACTATATATATTATGCTTATCAGGGGTTCAATCCTTTAATTTAAACATAGAGTATATTTAGAATGAAAACGATTACTTCGAAGGAGAGGGACAGTGCTGCAGTACACAACAAATTTCAAATTGAAATAAAAAAATCCACGTTATTAACATGATAGTACATTGAATTGAAAGTTCTGAACACGTAATATGAGGAGAAATGTAAGCGCATTCATTTTAGAGTGTATTTTCTAGCTCCTTGTGAGGTGGTTTTGTGTTGAAGGTGGGATATGGCTTGTTTTGAATGCTTCTGACAATTAAACGAGGGGAAGAATGCTATGCGAAAGCGAATGACAAACATCACTTTGGTTTTGATTGTGGCCTTCAGCAGCTGTTTTGGTTTTGGTATGCCATTTAGCAATCAAGCTTCAGCCGACACAGTAACACCAACGATGCTGGCGCATTATCCATTGCTTGAGAACGTATTGGATACATCAGGCAATGGCAAGCATGGGACGGCTGTAGGCAACATTACGTATGACGATGGCCTTACTCTACCGGGAGGGACGGATAGTAATACGAACTATGTACAGCTTCCGACAGGCTTGTTTGATCATCAAGAAAACACAACGATCTCTGTATGGTTGAAGAGTAACACTGAACGCGGGAACTACGCAGCATTATTCTACGGTACGCCAGCAGCTGAAAATAATCTACCAACAAATTACTGGTTGTTTAACCCATCCAATCCAAGTGGTGATTTTAAGTCCGTATTTACAGATCGCAATAACGTTGATCAGCCTTGGACGACGGAGGTAGGCGTATCAGGCACTTCTACGTCACAGTATCAAGGTCAATGGGTTCACTATACAACGGTTATCACGGAACGCTCTATTACAGGTTACATTAACGGAGTAAGTATAGGCACCATCGCCAAAGAGAAAACAACGGCAAGCTTTGGTACGGATTTGCAAGCTTATATCGGTCGCTCCAACTATTTAGGGGATGCTACTTTTGCAGGTAGCTTTCAAGATTTAAGAATTTACGGAGAGGCACTAAGTAGTGATGATATCGCTGGAGTATACCAACAATCGCTCAATGAAAAGCAAGTACAACAAAGCAAAAAAGAGCTAACGTTAGGTGATATATCTGCCGTTACCGAATCTCTTGAACTTCCTTCTGCCAATACGTATGGCGCATCGATATCATGGGCTTCCAGTGATGAGAGTGCGATTAGTCCAACGGGAGAAGTGTTTTTACGAGAAACGGAACAACAAGTGACGTTAACGGCAACCATTTCTATAGGTGAAAGCCAAGCGACAAAAGAGTTCGTGGTTACCTTGCTACCTAAAGATGCCTCTGTAGAGCAGGTTGCCGTTAAGGGTGTTTCGCTTAATGAATCTACACTCGTTCTATCGGTGGGGGAAAGCGAGACATTAGTGGCTACAATTTCACCTTCAAATGCAACAAATAAAAGAGTTACCTGGACATCTAGTGATTCCAGTGTAGCGAATGTCGATTCGACGGGTAACGTTACAGCGGTAAGTAAAGGTACAGCCACAATTACGGTACAAACGGAGGATGGAGACTATGCAGCTGTATCAGCTATTACCGTTCAAGAAAAGTTGCTAAAAGATGACCTGCTTCTTCATTACGACATGAAAACGACTGCCGAAGTAGATGGTCAACTCGTACTGAAGGATTTCGCCAACAAGAAAGTTACATTTGATGGGATATTTAAAAATGCAAACCATGGGCAATTCATTTCAAACAGTGAGGTTGGCTTTATTACATTTAATGGTGGAATTTCTACATCGAATAGTGGATATGTCGAGATTCCTAAGGGTTCCAATGGATTAGATCTATTACAAGGTCTAAATGAGATTACCGTATCTTCCATCGTGAACTGGACGAATGATGGTACGAATCGCTGGATTTTCGGTTTGGGTACGGTGTTAACACCGGAAACGAACAAATATTTTTTTGTAACCCCACGCCATGGTAGCGGATCAGGCAATATGGTGGCTTCAGGTATCTCTAAAAATGGCTGGCCGAATGAAGCATTAGTTACAGGCAGTGCAAACTCAAACCTTATCGGTGGACAGTGGATGCATGTAACGGTATCCTTCTCTGAAGCCAGCAACAGGATCACGTTATTCGTGGATGGAGTTAAGGTTGCTTCAGGTAATGCGAAGGGACTAAAGCTGTCAGAAATCATTAATCCGGATTCTACGTTTTCTGGTTTTATCGGCAAGTCCATCTTTTCGAACGACCCATATCTTCAAGGCAGCGTGGCTGATTTTCGAGTATATGATCGTGCATTGACGGAGCAAGAAATGGCCGAATTATATCAAAAAGAAGCCGTAACTCTCATTTCCAAAATACGAAAGCTTACTGTGGATGATGCAGCGAATCAACTAAGCATCGATCGTTACTTAGATGAGGCAGATCAGAGTACTGAACAGATCACGAGAGACCTTGCCTTACCGACGAGCGGTAAAAACGGTGTAAGCGTCACCTGGAGTTCCAGTCATCCTGCTGTCATTTCTAACAGTGGCATCGTGCAACGTCCAAATGCGCAAGCAAGTGATGTTCAAGCAGAGCTTACGGCTACTTTAACGTATCAAGGGGTATCAACAACAGCTGTATTCCCTGTTACAATCCTGAAGCAATTCGATGACCAGCAGAAGGTTGATCTGGATGCTGAACAATTAAAAATCTACAATGCGGACAACGTTAAAGGCAATTTGCGTCTTGTCACTACAGGTGAACGAGGGTCTACTATTACATGGACATCTAGCAGACCGACAGTTGTTAAAGGAACGGCTGAAGCGACTGGTAACGCTGCACAGCTAGGCTGGGTAAGCCGACAAGCTACGGATATCCCCGTTACACTAATTGCTACAATTACGAATGGCACAGCTTCCAAAGAGCGTACGTTTAACCTTAAAATTAAACAAGCACCTTCTCCAGTAAAGCCTGATGCGTACTTCTTTGCGTATTTTACAGGTGAGTATGAAGGTGGGGAAGAGATATCCTTCGCTACAGCTGAAGATCCCTTGTTCTGGAAAACGCTGAATAATGGAAAGTCGATCCTTCAATCGAATATGGGGGAAAAAGGACTTCGTGATCCATTCGTTATTCGTTCAGCAGAAGGGGATAAATTCTATATGCTGGCAACCGATTTGAAAATGGGTGAAAGTACAGATTTTGACCAGGCTCAAATTACGGGCAGTCATTACATGATGATTTGGGAGTCGGAGGATCTCGTGAATTGGAGCGAGCAGCGTATGGTCAAGGTTGCTCCCAAGACGGCAGGCAATACGTGGGCACCAGAAGCGATCTATGATCGGGTAACTGGAGAGTATATCGTATTTTGGGCATCCTCGATGAAAAACACAGAGACATACGGTGATTATAACGGGAGACCGGCAGGTCAATACAATGTGATGTACTATGCAACAACACGAGATTTCTACAATTTTTCTGAGCCAAAGGTCATGATTGATGAGTCACTTCCAACGATTGATACGACGTTTATTGAGCATAATGATATGTTGTATCGATTCACCAAGTCAGAAGTGAATACCAAAGTATATGTGGAGAAAGCACCAAATTTCTACTATGACAAGGATGGTATTGCTGAAAATGGCCTTCAATACGACGCTGTTCCGGGTACACGTGATAACATACTCGGCTTAATCGGAAAAAATGGAAATAACGAAGGACAAACGATATTTAAGGATATTCATAAAGACATGTGGTATCTGTTCCTTGATTCATGGCCATATCATGTACGATATACAACAGATCTGGATAGCAGCACGCAATATATGAACAATGTATTAAGCAGTGATCAATATGCACTTCCGCCAGGACCAAGGCATGGAACGGTAATTCCCATCTCACGTGCAGAGTATAATGCTTTGCAAGAAAAGTATGCATGGAAGGGTCCAGAGCCATCAACAGACCCGGTTGTACATTACTCATTTGATGCAAATACAGTAAAGGGTACAACGTTGAATGACATTTCTGGCAATGGCCATCACGCAACACTGGTAGGTGGAGCAACGATTAATGAAGAGGATCATATCGGTAAAAAGGGTGCTTCGCTAGAGCTTAATGGGTCAACGGGATATGTGAAACTGCCGGATCACTTGATTCAATCCTTGAATCTGGAGAAGGCTACGTTTTCTACATGGGTTCAAGTAGACAAAAATCAGGCAAATCAACGCATATTTGATTTTGCTTCCGAAACAGGCAGACAGGTTAACCGCAACACCATGTACTTGAGTACACAAGGGGATACAGGTAGTTTAGAGTTCGCTGTCGTAACACCTTTTACAGAGAAATTCAGCAATGACAGCACAAGACTCGGATCAGATTATAAATATGCATTGAGAAATACTGGACTATTACCAACGAAGACTTGGCAGCATGTTGCCGTTACTATGGATGAATTTGATGCCGTATTGTATGTGAATGGTCATGAGGTTAAGCGCAGCTCTACATTTAACGTTGAGCCGAGAATGTTACTGGAAACAACGATGAACTATATTGGTAAATCAAGAAATAGTACCGATCGTCTGTTTTCTGGTAAACTGGATGATTTCCGTATTTATAATCGTGCGTTATCTGCTGAAGAGATTGCAGCATTAGCGGATGAAGACATTACTCCTCCAGTAGAGCAGCCGTCTGGGGCTGAGCTTATTCTCCATTACGATATGAATGATATCGATGTCGCGACGGTTATTGACCAAACCGGAAAATTCAACGGAAAATGGATGAATCCTTCTAAGGCAGAATGGATTCATACAGACGATGCTGGTGTGCTGAGTTTTAATGGGGGCACAACTAACTCCTATGTAGAGCTGCCACAAGGAATTCTCGATGGATTAACGGATATTACGGTTTCATCCATTGTGAACTGGAGCGGCAAAAACGCTGCGGAGTGGTTATACGCGTTAGGAAAACCCAACAATAATACTCACTATACGTATTTTACACCACGTTATAACGCTAATGGTATGGCCCGTTTAGGGATCGCAACAAATGCCTGGAATAATGAGTCCTCAGCTTCGACCACGGGATTGAAAAATAATGAATGGAAAGTAGTTACGACTGTTGTTTCAGGTACCGATGGTACGCTAACGCTTTATATTGATGGTATTGCTGTTGCAACAGGCTCAACCAATGGAATGACACTGGAACAAATAAAAAATATCTCGGGCAGTAGTGGATATATCGGGAAGTCATTCTATACAGCTGATCCTTACTTCGGCGGATTGATTGCAGACTTCCAAATCTATGATGGTGCTATGAGTGCGTCAGATATTGCTTTACTGAAGGCTCGTGCAGATCAGAAGATCGCTTCGATGAAGGGCATGTTTGTATCGGCTGCGACAGAGAAATTAACGATTCATGATCTTCTTGCTTCGAATACATCCAAAGATGCGATTACAAGCAATGTAACCTTGCCAACATCAGGCGCTTATGGCACGACAATAAGCTGGACAACAGACAAAGGCCATGTGATCTCAACTACAGGTGCCGTAACAAGACCAGCTAACGCAACTGGCGATCAAGTTGTAACGTTAACAGCGGTATTTTCAGATGGCACTGAGACTGCTACCAAAACCTTTACGTTGAAGGTTAAAGCATTGCCGAACGATGCCGCTGCTGTAGATGAAGCCAAAGCAGCACTCGTCGTTCATAACATTCATGATGTAAGAGGTCATCTCACATTACCGGCATCTGGACTCTATGGAACAACGATTACGTGGACTTCCGTTCAACCAAACGTCGTTTCAGTTACGGGTGAAGTAAAACGCCCGGCGCACGGTAGTGGAGATGCAGACGTGAAGCTTACAGCGACGATTACATTAAATTCCGCATCAACTACGAAGGAATTTATTGCGAAGGTGAAGGAACTGCCTGCTGAAGAAAATTATGCGGGATACTTCTTCACATATTTCACAGGAGAAGGTACTTCTACAGGAGAGCAAATTTACTTTGCAGCAAGTGACGGCAATGATCCGTTGAACTGGCGAGAATTGAATGATGGTAAACCTGTATTGACCTCTGCCTTGGGGGAAAAGGGGGTTCGTGATCCGTTCATTATTCGTTCGCCTGAAGGTGACAAGTTCTATATGATCGCTACCGATCTGAAAATTAACGGCAATGGCAACTGGGGCAGAGCGCAAACATGGGGAAGTCGTTCCATTATGGTTTGGGAATCGAATGATCTGGTCAACTGGACAGATCAACGCATGGTAGAGGTTGCACCGAAAGAAGCGGGTAATACTTGGGCACCGGAAATTATGTATGATAAAACAACAGGGGAATACATTGTATTTTGGGCATCGAGAATGTTTGATGATGCATCCCATACAGGCAGCGCCTACCAAAAAATGATGTATAGCAAGACAAGAGATTTCTATACGTTTACTGAACCGAAAGTATATTTGGATTATGGATATTCCATCATAGACACCACGATGATTGAGCATGATGGAAAAGTATATCGTTTTACGAAGGATGAACAGGACAACGGAGCTGCTGCTCCATTTGGAAAGATGATCTTTCAGGAAGTTGGTGACTCAGTCCTGGACCCAGCCTTCAAGATGATTAATCAAGGCGTAGGTAACATGAAATGGGTCGAGGGTCCAACGATTTTCAAATCGAATACAGATGAAAAGTGGTATTTATTCGTAGATGAGTTTGGTGGAAGAGGTTACATTCCATTCGAGACAACCAATCTGGCATCAGGTATCTGGACATTATCTTCCAACTACAACTTACCAGCTAATCCACGTCACGGAACGGTTATTCCGATTAAACAAAGCGAATACGATGCACTCCATGGGAAAAATGTATCCGTTAGCGGAGTTAGCTTGGACAAAACGACATTGTCCATAGCAGCAGGTCAATCAGTGCAATTGACAGCTACGATCACACCAGCAAACGCAACGAAAAAAGAAGTAAGATGGCGCTCAAGCAATCCATCTGTAGCTACTGTAAGTGCAACAGGTCGCGTAACGGCGGTGGCACCAGGAACAGCAACCATTACAGTAACTACAGTCGATGGCGGTTTATCCTCCAGCGCTACGGTAACGGTAACACCATTGGTTGATGGAACACCACAAGCACCAAGCAGTGGTGAAGGAAGTGGTGGAGGTAATATCTCTGCACCTGCAGCACCACCAGCTACAGGTGAAAGTGAACCTGTGGTAACGGACAACGGGCAAATAAACATCAAGCCAGTCGTGAATGAGAGCGGCACTTCTGAAGTGAAGTTAAGTGCAGATACGGTGAAGCGTGCGCTTGATCAAACGACAGGCAGTAAGCTGAGGGTGCGAGTTGAAGGTGATCAAAGCTTGAACGGGCTAACGATTGAGCTCGCAATAGATCCACGCTTAACAAGTGGAACCGCTAAAGTAAATAGCATCGAGATCAACACAGGCTCAGCAGTCGTAACGTTGGCTACCGAACGCCTTGGAACAGGAGCAAGTGCGGGGAAAACGTTAGGATTGTCGATGATGAAAATGGCGGCTGATCAACTTCCAGCTGGAACACAAGCTGGGCTGAACGGTGAGGTTGTATATGATATCAAGCTAACGATGGATGGTAAGAAGCTTTCGCCGTTTGATGGCAGAGATGATCTCGTGATTGCATTGCCATACACATTAAAGGCCGACGAAAATCCAAACAACGTCATCGTATACGAAGTGAAGGACAGTGGAGAGCTAAGAGTTGTGACGAATGGTAAATACAATGCAGCGACAGGAAAAGTAGAGTTCAAGCCAACGGATTTAAGCAAGTATACGGTAGCGTATGTTGCAACAAGCTTTCAGGATGTGACCCAAGGCTGGGCGAAGGATGCGATCTCGGCATTGGGAGCAAGAGGCATCGTAAAAGGTGTAGGCAACGGCGAGTTTAATCCGAAAGGTCAGGTGACAAGGGCAGAATTCATTACTATGCTGATGAACATGTTGGAGTTATCGGATGAAAGCGCAACGACAAGTTTTAGTGATGTGGAGCAAGGAGAATGGTACCATGGAAATATCGCAACCGCGCAGAAGCTGGGGATTGTGAACGGGAAACCAGATGGAAGCTTCGGAGTTCATGAGAGCATTACGCGAGAAGATATGGCCGTTATGGTATACAAGGCGATACAAATGAACCAATTAGCGTTACCAAGTAGTGAAGCTGCAGCCTTCAAGGATGAAGCAAGCATCGCAAACTATGCGAAGCAAGCGGTAGAGGCAATACAGGGAGCAGGCATTATAAAAGGTGTAGGTAACGATGAGTTTGCGCCGAAGAAAAATGCTAGCCGTGCAGAAGCAGCAGTGATGATCTATAATTTATGGAGTTTGATGTTGGCACATTAGTATAGGGGGCCTACATGGAGCGAAGACGAAGCGAATAATCCTCCTGGGCTTCATTCCAAAAAGGAACGCCATCACATTACGTGATGGCGTTTTTTAGTTGGAAAACTGGGGAACTAAGCGTACAAGTATTAACGAGTTTTCGTTGCCTATTTAGAGGTACGTGCTTTTTGCCTTGTTTCTATTAGCCCGAACACCTCATCCATGTCGAGGGAAAACATGACGCTTTCGCTTGTTATCGGCTGGAAGTGGAATTCCAGCTTTTCTTTTCCGAATTGCTTCTCAAGCTCCGCCCACTGTTCCGTAGATAATAAGAGATACGCTAACGTGTCGTTGCCTAAAGACTCCATAAACCATCGGATCTGATACCGGGGAGCAATCATATCCTGCATAGCCCGAATAGCGCTGTCTCGATCAGTCCGATCATCAGCGAACGGAATGGTCAGCTTGCGATCGTGCGAACTTAACACAATATCAACGCCTCTTGGTTTGTCGATGTCGATTATCTCGCACTTGATCTGATCCGATTCCGGCAGTTGATCGTTAAAGTATTGGATGACGTCCCCTTCGTCTTCTCTCCAATCAATCCAGATTAACGACTTGTGCTCGAAAAATTGCTCCATCACATTCTCATCAGAAGAATGCTGAAGTACATGGATAACCGGTTGAAGCGTGCTCATTATCATCCCATCCCTTATTCAAGATTGATATATACTCTACATTATCCTATAAGATCAGCGGGGCCTGAATAGGTCAAAGGATACAGGCGAATGCCCAAAACACTTGTAGTCATCTAAATTTCCAGATTATAATGAAGTAAATATTTGGTATGTGCTACTGGCGTAAACGTGGAGAACCACGAGCAAACACATATTTCATAAGCCGTACGCCTGGGCCACGTATTTGGTCATACACCGAATGCTTTTATTTATTCTAGGGGGAGATGAATAGGATGGAACAGGTACGGCAGGCAAGAAATGTGGCAGTATTCATTTTTGAACAAGTAGAACCTTTGGATTTTGCAGGACCATTTGAAGTTTTTATTTCAGGAAGTAACAGAGGGCAGGACTTCAATGTGTACACTGTGGCGGAAACGGAAGGTCCGATCCAAGCATTGGGAGGGTTGAGCATCAATCCAGCTTATACGATTCATAACTGTCCTGATCCCGATATATTAGTGATCCCTGGAGGCTGGGGTTCAAGAAAAGAAATGAATAATGAAACGATAACGAGCTGGATTCGGGACGTGTCCAATGATGTAGAAATTTTACTGTCTGTCTGTACTGGGGCCTTGATTTTGGCAAAAGCCAATGTATTAGACGGTTTGAAGGTTACAACCAATCGTTTGGCGATGAAAGAATTACGGGAAATCATCCCTGCTTCTACTGAAATCATTGAAGATGTTCGTTATGTGGATAATGGGAAGATTGTATTGTCCGCTGGAATATCTGCTGGCATGGATGCTGCGTTATACGTTGTAGAACGATTACTGGGCGAAGAACGAGCAATACAAACGGCAAATATTATGGAATATGATTGGAAGAAGGCTTAAATTTGGAGGGGATTTGTGTGCGTATCCGTTTGTTAGAACACAAGGACCGAAATAAAATAGAAACCATAATGAGTGAATATCCCTTACAGTTTCCTAAGTTTATTATTGAGAAATACCCTGCACGTTGGTCAGAATTTTTAGATATAGCGAAAGTAACCAAAGAAGATGCCTATTACGTTGCTATCGACAGTAATAATGATATCCTTGGTCATGCAGGCTATTTATTCAATGACGAGTTAGGTCTTTACGAGATCGTAGGCGTGGTAGTAAAGAAGGGAGTTCAACGGCAAGGTATCGGACTCGCCCTAATGAGCACAATTTGCAATAAAGTTAAAAAAATGAATGAAAAAGAAATAATTCTTTACACACTAGGTCATGTTGGAAATGAAGATACTATAAAATTTTATAATCATATCGGGTTTGATGAGGTAGCTTATGAAAAGGATTTTTTTACAATGGATTACCATAGAGTTACGTTTATTAAAACGTTTAGTTAACAGATAATTATAGAAGTAAAATCATATCAATGCGCACTCAAACTCCGATGATAAATAAGCATAGAATAGCAGAAGGAAATTATACATATGGAGGTCATTAAGTTTGAGGACATATTACTACTTCAGTTGGTTTAATCATTTTTTCCCAGAGAAGCTGGTTAAATGGTTGCACGAGGATATCCAAGACAGAACATCACTTGTTATGATTAGCGGTGAGCCTTCTGAATATGAAGGTGAGCAGGTTAACTTTGATGATATCACGGAATGGACATGGCTAACTCAGGCAAACCTTTTTTTCGATGAAACTCATTTTATAGATTACCCCGTGCAGAAGGAAAAGGCCCAGCGAATCATTCAGAACGCTTCAGTCATTTTTTTATGCGGTGGAGATCCTGTTCAGCAGCACGACTTTCTGGCCAAATATGAATTATAGAATGTAATCAAGAATAGCAACGCCGTGATCATCGGTGCAAGTGCTGGTTCATTAAACATGGCTGCAAAATGTTATTTTCGAATGACACTATCCCTGAGGTCAAAACAAGTGTTATTTATGAGGGTTTAAGTTGTAATGCTTTTGCTTATGAATCGCATGCTCAACGTGACTACGCCATGTTTGCTGAAGGCTACCTGTTCCCCTTATCCAAAGAGATAAATGTTTATGCGGCAGAACAGGAGAGCGCTATGCGTGTCAAGGACGGAAAAATAGACATTTTAGGTCCTGTATATTTAATATCCCACTTCAGGGTTCAGAAATTGGTCGAAACACTTTAGTTGGAATAAGCTAGTCATGAGATCGGATGGATTTTGCCCCTGAGATTGTCGGTGTAGGCCAGGTTTCCGTCCTTTGTAATGACAGCGGCTTCGATATGTTTCATAGGATTCACCTTGTGAATGATGGAGGCGGCATCTAACCCGAACAATTCGGTCGTATAGATGTCACAGTCCAGCGACTTGTCTGCAATTATAGTTAATGAAGCGATATTGCTTTCCATCGGATAGCCAGTTGTACTGCTGAATATATGGTGGTACTGCTGGCCTTCTTTGTTCAGAACCCGCTCGTATATGCCGGAGGTAACGACGGACTGCTCCCGGATGCTAACATATGCTGCTGCATTTCCCCGGGGGAGAAAGGGATTCTGTATTCCAACCTTCCAGTGACTGAACCCTGAGGGGGAATCCCCATGAACAAGCACATTTCCACCCATATCGACCATTGCAGAGACGACACCGTTTTTCTTGAAAAAGGCCATAACCTGATCGGCAAAATAACCTTTAGCAATCGCGCCAAGGTCGATCTCCATGCCTTTTTTGCATAAATGAACCGTCTGGCGCTCATCGTCAAGCTGCACATTCTCCGGATTCAACAGCTCCAGCACCGCTTTAATATCTGCATCCTGGGGCACATGTGCCTCGCGGAAACCAATTCTCCACAATTTGATTAATGGACCTATCGCAATGTTTAAAAATGAATCTTCTTGCATGCTGTGTGCTTTGCCGATCCGGATAAGATCATACAGCTCTTTGTCCACCTGTATCGGATGAGATGCGGCAGCTCTTTTTAACATGGCAAGCTGCGAGTGCTCACTGTTGGCACTAAACACTTGTTCATAATGTATCAGCATATTCGCTGCTTCCTCGGCAAGCTCTTCAGCATCTTTGCCATCGATATAGAGGGAGATGTTCGTCCCCATGAGTGGAATCGTTCTCGTATATGGTTTCATGCCAACTTCCTCCTACACTGCGCATTGTTGTCCATGATTCAGAAAAGTATGGATAAGGTCATGATCTACACTCGTAAGCTTTCTTTCCCCATGATGTGCTATAAAATAATCCAGACTCATTTTATCAATCGGAATCGGGTAGATATTGTAATCCGAAGGAGACTCGTCAATCCGGACACTTTCTGGAATGATAGTCAGGCCCATATTATGTTTGGCCAGCTTCAACACCGTGTGAATTTCATTGCTTTCCATCACGATGCTCGGTTGTATCTTGTGCACACTAAGTAATTGATCGATCTGTTTACGGACGGCAGAGCCTTTGGACGTTAACACAAGCGGTTGGCTCAGAATGGTAGAGATATCAAGCGTTCCCTCCGGGATGACGGCAACATTGTTCTGGTATAGTTCACAGCCGCGCGGAATGACAGCCCGGTAGCTGTGCCTTCCCCAACTAAATGAGTTTAGATTTGGGGAAATACTGCTCGAATTTTGCCCAATCCAGAAGTCCAATTCATAATTTTGAATCCGTTTTTCATTTTTTTCAGGCAGATCCTCTACAAGATTAATCTTATAGGCAGGATGAAGCTGTAAAAATGCCGGTAAAAAAAGAGGTGTCAAATAAGAACCCAGGCTAGGCAGAATCCCGATTCGCAACACTTTATTACCGATATCTGATGCATATGAGATTTCTTTCATGAGCTTGGCGTAGCTATGTTCGAGTGAAGTCAGGTACTGATAATAGATTTTTCCCTGCTCGGTTAACCGGTATGGAAGTTTGTTGCGAGTAATCAGCTCACAATCTAACTGACTTTCAACTTTTTTGATTACCTTGGTCAGGTAGGGCTGAGAAATATAAAGGGATTGGGCTGCTTTGCTAAAGTTGCTGTATTTCAAAAGGCTGTCGATGTAACATAAAATATCCTGTGATTCTAATTTAGACATGTCGCTCACCCTTTGTGAAAAAAATAACAAACTTTGAATTTGAGCTGATTATAACAAATTGGTTATCAAACTGCAATGAATAACTATTAGATCATTCGAGCTTTAATATGTTAAGGTTATGCCGAAAGATCGAGTCTGACATTGACGAACATGATTTTCGAATGACAGAGAGGGGATTACGATGAATTATTTAGCTATTGTGGGCACGAATTCGGATGTATCAACGAACCGTACGCTGCTTCAATTTATGCAAAAGCATTTTGCCAGTGAGGCCCGGATTGACCTGTTTGAAATCAAGGATTTGCCTGCTTTTATCGAAAAGGATGATCTGGAGGAAGCTGAAGCTGATATTCCTGAGAAGGTACAACAGTTGTTGGACCAAATCTCCAAAGCAGAAGGCATCATCATCGCTACGCCAGAGTATGATCACGCGATTCCTGCTGTGTTGAAAAGTGCGCTGGAATGGGTCAGTTATACCACTCAAACCTTAAAAGACAAGCCTGTTCTGATCGTGGGTGCTTCCCACGGCTCGCTTGGTTCTTCCAGAGCACAGGCGCATCTCAGACAGATTTTGGACTCACCTGAACTTGGTGCGAGAATGATGCCAAGCAGCGAGTTTCTTCTAGGAAAATCACAGAGTGCATTTGATAACAGCGGCAGTCTGATCAGTGCTGAGAAAGTGGCGGAGCTTGAGGAAATTTTCAGAGAGTTTGTTTTGTTTACGGAGATCACAACAGAGCTGCTGTCAAAACGGACGTTGAAGAAAAAAACGAAAAAATTTTCCTGGCAAGAGTAGGGGGCTAACTACAATGAAAATCATAGCGATCGTTGGCACAAATGCAAAGAAATCATATAATCGCAAGCTGCTTCAATTCATGCAAAAGCATTTTGAGTCCAGAGCAGACATTGAAATCCTTGATATTACCGATGTTCCGATGTTTAATCAATCCGATAACCAAACGAACAGTGCAATTATACAATCGTTTAACGAAAAAATTATAGCAAGTGATGGCGTGATTATTGCAACTCCGGAATATAACCATTCCATTCCTTCATCCCTGAAAAGCCTGCTGGAATGGCTGAGCTTTGAAATCCATCCGCTTGCTGGCAAGCCGGTCATGATTATTGGTGCGTCACAGGGAACGCAGGGTTCATCGCGTGCACAGCTGCATCTTCGTCAAATTCTGGATGCACCGGGTGTTGAAGCGAACGTGATGCCAGGATATGAGTTTTTGCTTGGTAGTGCACATAAAGCATTTGATGAAGCAGGAAACCTGAACAGTGAAGGAACGATTGATTTTCTGGAAGTATGCTTCCTTCGATTCCTTCGCTTTGCCAAAATTTCCAATCAGCTCAATGAGGAAGAGGAGTTCACCTATAAGCCTGGTGTGTATGAGGTCAATGCGATCGGTCACAGCGGCAATCTGCCGATGAAGGTATCCTTTAGTGAAAATCGGATCGAACGTATTGATATTGATTCCCAGGGGGAAACCGAAGGCATCGCCGATGTCGTTTTTGTAAGAATCCCGAATAAAATCATTGAAGGACAGACGCTGAATGTGGATGCGCTATCCGGTGCTTCCGAGACAAGTAACGCTGTCATCAACGGTGTCGCCAAAGCAGTTAAACTGGCCGGAGTGAACCCGGACATTCTGAAAAGACGTCCAAAACCTGCCAGCAGCCAGATGAAGGATGATGAGGAATATACTTGTGATGTAGTCGTTGTAGGGGGAGGCGGCGCAGGACTCAGTGCGGCTGCTACCGCATTACAGCAGGGGGCAAGTGCAATTGTGCTTGAGAAATATCCTGCTGTTGGGGGGAACACGATCCGTTCAGGTGGTCCTGTTAACGCGGCAGACCCTGTATGGCAGCAGCAATTTAGTGAGAATCCGGGGGAACGACAAACAATTGAGAACCTGTTAAGTACCGATGAAAGCCTGATTCATCCGGAATATATCGATGATTTCCATGCGTTGAAAGCAGAATTTGCAGCATATCAGGAGAAGTTTGGCACAGAAAAGGCTTATTTATTCGATTCCCCGCTGCTGCACAGAATGCAAACGTATTTCGGGGGCAAACGAACCGACTTGAATGGTACCACGATCTATGGACAGTATGATCTGGTTAAAGTGCTTACCGATCGTGCCCTGGAAAGTGTGCAATGGCTTGAGGATATCGGTGTTGAATATGATAAAAGCATCGTATTTGCTCCAGTAGGTGCTCTGTGGCGCCGTGGTCACAAGCCTGTCAAAAGTTACGGATCTGCATTTATCATTGCGCTTAGCAAATATGTAGAAGACAATGGCGGACAAATTATTACAGATACCCCGGTAAAACAATTGATTATTGAAGATGGAAAAATTGCAGGTGTCATTGCAACGGGTGTAAACGGTCAGAAAATTACGGTTCATGCAAAAGCGGTTGTGCTTGCCAGTGGTGGTTTTGGTGCAAATACGCAGATGCTCAAGGAATATAACACGTACTGGAGCCATATTGACGATGATATCAAAACTACGAATTCCTACGCGATGACGGGTGACGGAATATCGCTTGGCAAGAGTGCAGGAGCCGCACTGACAGGCATGGGCTTCACGCAAATGATGCCGGTAGCTGACCCGGAAACGGGCGAGCTTTTCAGTGGGCTGCAAGTACCGCCTGAAAACTTCGTCATTGTTAACAAAAAGGGAGAACGGTTTGTCAACGAATTCTCTGGACGAGATGTCTTAACCAAAGCGGCGATTGAGCAAGGAAGTTTATTTTATCTGATTGCGGATGACGAAATCAAGAAAACCGCCGCAAATACCAGCCAGGAAAAAATAGATCGGCAGGTAGAAGCAGGTACGCTGTTTAAAGCGGATACGATTGAAGAGCTGGCAGTGAAAGTGGGTATGGACCCTCAGGTTCTCAGATCGACCGTTGATAAGTATAACTCTTACGTAGATGCGGGCTTTGATCCAGAATTCCACAAGGATACGTTTAGCTTAAAAGTGGAGAAGGCTCCATTCTATGCTACGCCTAGAAAACCGGCGGTCCACCATACGATGGGCGGTATCAAAATCGACACCCAAACTCGTGTATTGAATGAAAAAGGTCAACCTATTGCACATCTGTATGCTGCGGGGGAAGTCGCAGGCGGTATTCACGCAGGCAATCGTTTAGGTGGCAATGCCTTGACGGATATCTTTACGTTTGGACGGATTGCTGGTAAAACGGCTGTTGATGAGATGAATCAGCAATAAGTAGTACAAAAAGAAATGTAAAAAGAGCACCATATTTGACTTTTAAACCACTTCACATTGAAGTGGTTTATTTGCAGTTCTATGCGATGCATATAGAAAAGCTTCAAAACTCAAAATGTAAACGCTTCAAAAAATGCTGGACAAATGGAATGATGGAATGATATATTGTTTCTGTGAGAAACAATATTATTTATAATGGATATTAAAATACAAAAAGGATGGGATATGCGATGACTAGAATCGAAACAACGCTTCAATCTTTTGACGGTACACAGCTTTATTTCAGCAAGGATACTGTGGAGAATGCAAAGGCTGCGGTAGTCATCGTACACGGATTGGCTGAGCATGCCAGCCGGTATGATTATGTGACAGAGAAGCTGAATGCACGCGGATTTAACGTATATCGTTTCGACCATCGGGGTCATGCCAGATCGGAAGGGGCACGCACATTTTATAGTGACTTTCATCATTTGATTGATGATGTGAATGCTGTAGTGGAGGCTGTGCTGCAGGAGATCGGAGATACTCCGCTGTATATTATTGGACATAGCATGGGCGGCTTTGCTTCTTCATCGTTTGGAACGAAATATCCGGGAAAAGTGAAAGGCATCGTGTTGTCGGGAGCACTTACCCGTTACAATACAAAGGTGGCTGGAGAACTTCCGATGGAGCTGCCAGCAGGCACATATTTCCCGAACGAACTCGGCAACGGGGTATGTAGTGACCCGGAAGTGGTATCCGCTTACGCCAATGACCCGCTCGTAGAGAAGCAGATCTCAGTGGATTTGTTTAACAGCCTGGGTTATGGCGTGGAATGGCTTAAAGAGAACGCCAAACAATTTGTTGATCCAGTGCTGGTGATGCATGGAGCGAATGACGGACTCGTAAGCGAAAAGGATTCTCGGGACTTTTACGGAGATATCGCTTCAAAGGATAAAACACTGAAAATCTATGCCCATCTCATGCATGAAATTTTCAATGAAACGGCACGGGATGAAGTCATTGAAGAAGCTATTGCATGGATTGAAAAACGCCTCTGATTTCAGTAGAGTAAAAGAGAGAGAATTTGAGGACGAAAGGGATTACGAATGAAATTAGATTGGATGGGTGAACATCGCGAACTTGTCGAGAAGATCATCAAGTACGGCAATGCTTACTCCAACACCTACAAGCTTCAGCGAAGCTACGGAACAGATATGACGTTCTCTGCTGCTCAGATTCAGACACTCGAATATATTTTAGAGGCAGAGGATCAGGAAGAGAAGATGTCCGAGATGGCCGCGCGTTTGGGCGTTAGCCGCAGTACCTTTTCCAAAAATGTGAAAAACCTGACCGAAAAAGGGCTGCTCGAAAAATATCATTTAAGCGGCAACCGCAAAGATATTTACGTCAAACCTTCGGACAAGGGCCGAGAGGTCTACATGAAATATACTGCGTTTGTGCGTGAGCTGTGTTTCGATGATATTTTCAAGCTGGCAGACCAGATTACGGAGGCTGATAAAAAAAGCTTTATTCGCATCATGGATCTGTTAGCAGATGTGCTGCTCTGGTACGGTGAAAAAGAACAGGAGCCGCGCAAGCTCATTAAGATTGAGCCGGACAACTCATAAGCAGCTATGCCGATTTCGAAGGCGGTTCAGTGAACGCTCACGCTGGACCTGGCTAACGCACTACAACAAAATTAAATTCCCTCAGGCTGTTAGTGGCTCTGGGGGGATTTTTTTGCGTTCTGGCCAGTCTACGCCCATTCCCTCCGCGGATGTCGGTCATACAGTATAAAATGCCTAATGCAGAATTACTGTTAACAATCGACAATGTAAGGAGTGGAATATGTGAAGTCAAAAACAAAATTGACTGGACGTGTCATCTTTAAAGGGGAACCGGGCTATGAAGCAGCGCGGAAAAACTGGGACCCGCATACCGACAGGTATCCTAAAGTATTTGTTTTTGCCCAAAAAACGAAAGATGTCTCCAATGCCATCAAGTGGGCTCGTGAAAATAACGTTCCGATCCGGCCGCGAAGTGGCAGACATGCGCTTGAGGTTAATCTGTCGCAGGTCAACGGTGGGATCGTCATTGATGTTAGTGATTTGAATACAATCAAGCTGGACAAAAAAAATGGAACGGTTGTTGTTGGAACAGGAAACCGAGTGGGAAGGATTGCAAATACTCTCGCCAAGCAAGGATTCATTGCTCCTTTTGGTGACAGCCCAACCGTCGGAATCGGGGGAATTACCTTGGGCGGGGGAATTGGACCACTCCAGCGCACCATAGGTCTCATCAGTGATAATCTGCTTGAGGTGGAGATGGTGGATGCGAACGGAAAAGTGATTCGGGCCAATAAACATCGCAATGCTGATCTTTTCTGGGCCTCACGGGGAGGCGGCGGCGGTAACTTTGGAGTGTATACCCGTTACAAATTCAAGGTGCGTCGTGCTCCAGCGAAGGCTACTGTATTTAAAATCACCTGGCCGTGGGCTCAATTCGAGAAGGTACTTAAAGTATGGCAGAAATGGGCTCCATCGGTGGATACCAGATTGGGCAGCGAATTGTCCATCGGACCGAAAAAGGGTGGCAATGTCATCATGGAGGGGCTGTTCTTGGGCTCCAAAACAGAGGCACTCAGGCTATTGCAGCCAATTACGAGTGTTGGCACACCGACGAGCTCCATTGTTCGGTTGTTACCGTATACGGAAGTTGTAAAGTTTTTATTGCTTCCTGATCCAATCGAGACTCAAAGGTTCAGCAACCAGTTCTCGTCCGGTTTTGGACGAAAACCATTCCCCGACAAAGCGTTTAAATCCATGCGAGCATTTTTGGAAAATCTGGAAGAGGGACCAGGCGGATTCTATTTCCTCAACTGGGGCGGAGCGGTAAGCCGCAAATCACCTAGATCAACAGCGTTCTTCTGGCGCAAAGAGAAGTTCTACGTGGAATGGAACAGTACGTGGCTCAAGCCATCCCATGCCGCTAAAAATATCGCACTTGTTCGTCAAACTCGCAAGAAATTACAGCCGTATATCGAGGGTTCTTACATCAACGTTCCCGATCAGGGGATTAAAAATTCAGGGCAGGTATACTATGGTGCCAACTACGCCAGATTACGTAGGGTGAAAGCCAAATATGATCCGAAAAATGTGTTCAACAATCCGCAAAGCATCCCTCCGGCACGCGGTCTGTAGTGATGCAATAAGCAGAAGCCGGTATAGTGGAAAAGGAGCCGCATATGCGGCTCCCGGACTCTACTCGACGATCTTGCGTCCCATTTTACGTACAATATTTTGTGCTGCTAGCCCCTTCTTCGCATCCTGCTAGCTGGACAAGCACTTGCCTGTTATTTCTTCTGATTAGCCAGCCACCCCATCAGCGTTACGGCTTTACCTTTCATTTTGACAGGTTTGCCATTGAAGTCCTTGGAGATGTCGTTGTTTAACACAGGAATCCAGGACCAGTGTCCGTTGTACTCATACGGAGCGTTGTCGCCGTTGCCTTTGGAGTACACCCCACTCATATCCAACACTTTATCAAAATAGGAGTAATGAACATTTTTGGCTCCCGCAGCGATCAAGCGTTTGTAGGTAGCTGTTGACGTTTTGGATGTATCCACCGTCTGATCTGCTCCTGCAGCTGTGAACCAGATCGGAATATTTTTCAGCTTGGCTATATCCTGTTTGGTTAACCAGGAATCGTCGTATGCTTCAGCGGAAGGATAAGCAGCCGCGAAGTAATCGGGGTTGGCCAGCAGCATGTTCAGGGTCATAAATCCGCCGTTGGAGCACCCGCCAATGTAAATGCGATCCGTATCAATATCTGCAGCATGCTGTTTAACATATTGTTTGATCAAAGCAGTTAGTGACTTGGTATACATACTCTTTCCATCCTTGGTGTACTGCCCTGTGCCGTCATTCATCCAGAAGGTCGGGGTTTGAGGAACCAGCACAGCGGCATCCCCAAAATATTTCTGGATCGATTCATCAGCTAATGCGGTTACTTTGTTGCCAAGCAGAGCAATTCTCGGGTCGGTTCCACCTTCACCTGCACCGTGAAGCCAGATGATCAACGGTTTTTTCTTGCTGGTCTCAGGCATATATGAGGCATAAGTCAGCTGAATCTCACCGTATTTGGAGTCCTTGTATTTGAACTTGCCTGTCAGGTCAAACGGCTCAACACCTTGCTCAATCATCGTGTGAGGTGTATCCGGTCTTGTTGTCAAATAATCAATAACATTTCCTGCCTGATCCTGAAGGGATTTTTGCTGAATGATCGTATATTGCAGGTCAACATATCGATTGGTAAAGGACTGCAGATCGAACATAAACGGGCTGGCGGTCATCAGATCGGGATGCACTTTCATCTCAATTGTAATGTATTGGCCGCTGGACATGGAGATTGGATTGCCATTTTTATCGGAAAGGAAGGCTTTCTCTATCGTTCGGCTGCTGCTATCCGATCCATCATACGTTTGCTGTGTTTGAAAATTAATCATCGGATAACTCCGTTCTGCGAGTACCTTAAATGTGTCTTTGGTCAGTGAATTTCCTTGAATGGTGGTACCTGTATCCAAAATGATCTTGTAAACACCAGGCCCCCAATCATATCCTTTGGTTACGAGAGAGTAGGAGAGTGGAGAGCTTGATTCAGCAGAATTGTTTGCGCTTACATTAGTGGAGACGAGCAGGGAGGAAGTTAGAGCCAGAGCCAGAAAACCTGACAGCAAGCTTTTTTTCATATTCATCAGCATATACCTCCAGATGGTTAATTGTATGTAGATGCTAACATTGTATCATTTCAGGAGGGACATGGGAAATACGAGCACCTTTTCCAGCTTTATATTACGCAAAATCGCCTGAAACTCACCCTATGGTGAATTCCAAGCGATTCTGCAAGATGTGAGGCTTTGTATTTCGTAGATTTCTTTAAGACGATTACTGTTTAACTGCTTCGCCTGCAAATACTTCTACGTTCATCGGTGCAGCCATAAATGCTGCAGCTTGTTGAACAAAAGCCTGGAAGTGAGCACTTGAGTTATGAGCCGCTGTTGCAGCTTCATCTTTCCACAGCTCGATCATCGTGTAGCTTTGTTCACGTTCTGTGCTTTTAACAAGATCATAGCTGATGTTGCCTTCTTCTTGGCGTGTTGCAGCAATCAATTCTTTGGCAGCGTTCAGAAAAGCTTGCTCTTGAGCGGCTTGTACTTGCAGATGTGCATGAATGATAATCATGGTGAAAAACCTCCATTGAATTGAAATAAGTGAAGCTGGTTATTGGTAATAAGAGCAGCTCTGAATTTGAACAATGATCAGTGTGCTTTAATCCGGGTCTTTCTAGAAAAAATGTACTTTTGAACTTATGCCCAGGTTGTAATTGTGTCTACTGGCAGACGGTAAGAAGGGTGACCTTCTTTGGCCGATTTACCAATCGAGATCAGCATTACCGGCTGATAGCGGTCTTTGTCCATGCCAAACGTTTCAGCGATTTGAGCTTTTTCGTAACCACCGATTGGATTGGTGTCATAACCGTGAGCACGTGCAGCGAGCATCAATTGCATGGAAACCAGACCAGCATCAATCAGGTTCACGTCACGCAGATCGGAAGCAGGCATATTGTCATAATAAGGTTTAACCACTTTTACTTGCTGTTCTGCAACTTCTTTTGGCATAAATCCGTGCTCAACGGCTTTACCAAAAATCTCTTCCAGATACTCGCCATTGTTCATGTCGATGAATACACCGATCACTGCAGCAGAAGTCAGCACTTGATTTTGGTTAAAGCGTGCGAGCGGGGCAAGCTTCTCTTTACCTTCAGGTGAATCTACTACAAGAAAACGCCAAGGCTGCATGTTCACGGAAGATGGGGCACGGGAAGCCTCTGCCAAAATTTCCGTCATTTCTTCACGGCTGATTTTCACTTCTGGATCATACAATTTGACGGAACGACGGCCGTAGGTAATTTCATTAAAATCATTTGTTTTTTGGAATTTGCTTTGTGTTGTAGACATGGAAATCTCTCCTCTATATATGGTTTAAAAATTGTTTTGCATACGTTCCAAGAAATCGGCGAGCGCATGAATCTCATCTTCACTGAAACCGTCCAGAATCTGATGAATATAATTGGTTTTCTCTGCTTTATATCCTTCAATCTGTTTGCGCCCATGGTCTGTCAGACGGACAAAAGTTACCCGATTATCCTCAGGATTTTTGCGTCTTGTAACCATCTGGTCGGCTTCGAGTTGTTTCAGGTGGCGAGTAATAGCAGCACTGTCGATGTTAATGATCTTCTGAAGCATAGACTGGTTAATCTCGTCAACCTGATCCAGCTCATGCAGAATTTCAAAGCGAGAGGAACTGATCCCGGTGCAGCGTTCAAACTTGGGACTGATTTTGTTCCCCAGCACATTCAGCAGATTAATGATCTGCTCTTCTTTGGAAACCATACGTGTCATGACTAGACCTCCCGGGTGAATCCAATCAACAACGGCGTATGTTAACAAATAATTAAAGTTGCCAGTATACAATGCCATTGCCTCATGATTCTGTAGCTACGCTCAATCGTTGATGGATCAATATTTGATACGTCAATCATTGATGGCTCAATTAATATATCATGTGATTTATCATTTTGCAACAGGTTTGTGGAAAGAATATTGCTTCTATAAGGTTAACCTTAGATGTATATTTTACTCTCTCCGGCGGTAAACGCGGTCGCCGTGAATTTCAATTCAACTTATGAGTGGTTCTCTATTTCTCTTTTGCGTTGCTGATGTGATTTCGATATACTTCTAGTTATTGATCAATTCATAACATATTGCAAAAAAAAAGGGGATTGCGAGATGGCAAAAGAAAAAACGACATCAATAAACCGGAGAGATGACATGATCTCGGCAGCAATCGAAGTGTTCGCGGAAACAGGATATTACCGGGCTACTACGGCTCAGGTGGCAGAGCGTGCACAGATCTCACAGCCGTATATATTCCGTTTTTTCAAAACAAAAGAAGAACTGTTATTATCGGCGCTGGAAGTATCATGGACTCGGGTGATTGACTCGTTCCGGAAGGTTGTCGAGACGGCTGAGCCTGAGCGGCTGGAGGCCGATTTGATTCGTGCTTATGAACAGATTATTGAATCCCATAAAAGTGAGATTTTGCTTCAGACCCAGGCTCAGACCATTCGGGAAGACGTCATTCGTCAGGCCATGCAAAAAGGGATTGGAGAGGTCAGAGCGATGGTACTGAAAGCTTTCATGGACGCGGGCATTGCTGAAGCTGAAGAGAGAACCAAAATTTTTCTAGCTGTTGGACTGCTTTGTAATATGTCTACTGCATTGGATATGCCGGAATTAATGGGCAAATAAAGGGGCAAGCCCTTTTTCTAAAATAGTTATTGATCAATCACTAAATATAGTTTATATTATTTTCATAGTAATTGATTGATCAATAATTATACGAAAGAGGTTGATTGAATGAAGCGAGCAATTGTCATCGGAGCAACAGGTGGAACAGGTGAGGCCATTACGAGGGAATTGGTGAAGCAGGGCATTCACACCGTTGCTTTGGGTCGTTCCAGATCCAAACTGGAGCAGCTTGGAAGGAAGCTCGGTTCACCAGCATGTCTGGAGATGGTACTTGGTGACGCAATGCATCCTGATGATCTGATCGAAGCTGCCCGTGACGTGGATGTAATGTTTCATTGTGCCAATGTACCTTATCAAGATATGGAAACCAGGTTAATTCCACTGGGCGAATCAGTGATGAAAGCAGCGGAAGATCTCGGCAAGAAATTGGTTGTGATTGATGGAATCTACCCGTATGGCAGAAGGCAAATGGACGAAGTAACGGAGGAGCACCCGAAGCAGCCCCATACACGCAAAGGTAAAACACGGCTTGCCTATGAGCAGATGTTGTTTAGTGACAGATGGAGCAGAGCACAGGTCATGATCGTTCGTTTACCCGACTATTATGGTCCTTCAGCCAATGAAGCCTCTTATCTCGGTTCGACTCTTGAAGCGATAGCCAAAGGAAAAATGGCCTTTTTTATCGGTAACATGAAGGTTGCAAGGGAATATGTGTATTTGCCTGATGCTGCAGATATGGTAGTGAAACTGGCTGGAAGAGATTCAGCATATGGACAGAACTGGAACATTCCAGGTACAGGTCTCATATCCGGTCAAAATATCGTACGAATTGCGCAGAAAGCTGCGGGAAGAAGGAAGCCTGTGATTGCACTTGGAAAAGTAGGATTGTCACTGCTGGGATTGGGCGTACCGGTGATGAAAGAGATTGTAGAGATGCTGTATCTGACCGAAGAGCCGCTGATTTTAAGCAGACGCAAATATGAGGAGCAGATTGGTCCAATTACGGCAACGTCTTTTGAAGAGGGCATCACGAAAACAATTCAGGCGATTCAGGAAATATAGAGAGGTGATGTTTATATATGTTTTTTCGGTGCCGTAGTAATTGATCAATCAATAACTACCTTTGAATAAAGGATGAAAAGGAAAACGTGATAATGCCCGTAGAGGTCGATGGTCAGCTCATATATCTTTGTTTTCGTGCGGACAAACAAGGACGCCCCCTATTTTTGGCTTTCATGACAATAAAGCTCCCATCACCTTCAATTGAGCAGGCTGTGCTCATATAATAACGCTAATAGTTCTTTAGTATTAAACCTGACAAGTGATTCATCGTCACGAAAGGATTGGTCTTCATGAGTCTGGAAGCATTGAATGAACGTGTGAGAAATGACTTGACGTTTCTGTCTTATGGCGGGGCCAGTTGGGTGCGAGCCAAAGAGCAGGCAGAGGGCCATGTGTATGATGTCGTTATTGTGGGCGGTGGTCAGAGTGGCCTTGGCGCTGCATTTGGTCTTCTGCGTGAACGGATATCGAACATCCTGATCATTGACGAGAATCCGGCTGGACAAGAGGGGCCTTGGGAAACCTATGCCCGAATGGTAACCTTGCGGACTCCCAAACATCTGACCTCCATTGATCTGGGCATTCCATCCTTGACATTCAGATCGTGGTGGGAGGCTCAGAACGGACGTGAGGCATGGGAAAAGCTTGACAAAATACCGCGCGGAGAATGGATGAACTATTTACGCTGGTATCGGGAGGTGCTGGAGCTTCCTGTGCGCAACGAGGTCAGGCTGAAGCTGATCGAACCCGCTGTTCATGCTCATGTGGAAAACGGTCTGATGGAAAAAAATATCGGGATTCATCGCCTTCATATCGAAGAACCAAGCACAATGAATAACGAAGGACCGGGCACAAAAAATAACGTTATCCTTGCTCGAAAAGTGGTGCTTGCAACCGGCATCCAGGGAGGGGGCGAATGGCATGTGCCTTCCATGATTGCTGACCGATTACCGAAGGAGATGTACGCCCATACTTCGGAAGTGATTGATTTTGAACGTTTAAAAGGTAAAAAGATTGCTGTCCTTGGCGGCGGGGCCTCCGCCTTCGATAATGCAAGTTATGCATTAGCCTCAGGAGTACAGGAGGCACATGTATTTGTACGGCGGGAACAGCTGCCTAGCGTTAATCCGATACGCCAGATGGAACAATCTGGCATGATTGAACGTTTTCACGCGCTGCCTGTCGCTGATAAATATCAGGTGATCTCCCATTTCTTCAAATATAATCAGCCGCCGACCAATGATACGTTTAATCGCGCAGCCGCCTGGCCCGGGTTTGTTCTGCATCTTCACTCTCCATGGCTGAGCGTGGATGCGAAGGAACAAGGAGTTCAGGTGCAGACGCCCCATGGGCAGTTTATGTATGATTATCTCATCATCAGCACCGGGCTGCTTAGTGATCCTGCGTTAAGGCCAGAGCTTGGACTGGTAGAGAAACATATCGCACGCTGGAAGGATTGTTTTGATGCTCCAGAGGAATATCGCAGTGCCTTGTTGGATGCTCATCCATTTTTAAGTCCTGGCTTTGCTATGACAAGCAGAACGGAGCAAGGGAAGCAGGTACTGCATGGACTGTTTGTTTTCAATTATTCGGCACTCGCGAGCTGCGGCTTATCCGCTTCTGCCATTTCGGGCACCAGAGCTGCCATTCCCAAGCTGGTTACTGCTATAGCAGATCAATTGTTTCTGGATGATCGTGAGGACATCTTACAGCAGTTTTATACCTATGCAGAGCAAGAATTCACGGCAGTCTGGAATCCGAATAACGTTCTTGCTGAGTAAAGACGCATGTGTTTAATAAACTTACCGTACAGTGTCAGAGCTGTGCGGTTTTTTGTTTTTGTAAACACCGTTTTGCAGGAGGCTTTAATTTATTGTAAAATGTCGTTTGGAACATGTTAAAGGCAGGGATCAGGAATGGAACTAATGAAACAAACCAAACAGATGAGTTATGATCAATTCAGAGCACATGTGAAAAGAGCATCGCGTTTACGCAATGTACCTTTGATCAAAATTGTAGCTTTTCAAGAAAAGTATATGAAGATTGAAGAAATGCAGTTTTTTGATGTGGAACAGAATTATATGAGTGTTCAGGCTTGTAACACGTTATGGATGAATCTGAAGGACAAATCGTTTCGTACGGTGGTGTCTCAATCGCTTCAGTTTTATCAGCAGATGACAAATCTTGGACGGCATTCTCTTGAGAATCTGATCCGGGAGTTATATGATACGGCTGTTCCGATTCTGCTGGATTATGATCCGTCCAGGTATTATACCCTGGAACAACTGGTCGAGATTTTGGCAACCGACGAGGATAAGCTGATTGAGCAGCTTGAGATGGGACGTTTCAAAGGAGCTTTCATTAATGAAGAGGGGAAATGGCTCAAGCCAAAACCGGAATAGTGAGCAACGAACTGCTGTAACTGTCAAAAATCCTGCAGCACTGCCGTCAGTAGCGGCGGTTGCTGCAGGATTTTTTCGAGCAGAGAACCTGTTTCTGGCAACTAACTGCAGGATACACGCCGAACGGCAAAACCATCCTTGCAGCGATTGGCAGGACCGGGAACAGCAAGCACTCGTTTGCCTTGCATCATGATGCCTTTGAGATTGGAACATAATTGAGGAGAACGTCCATTCAACCGGCAATGGCGGAACTGGATGGGGGTAAATCTGGACAAAGCAGCAGTAAAACCATCAACAGTAGGTGCCTCAACAATCCATTCTGCCGAGGCTTGTGGGCCGGAATAACGTTGTACCGTGCGGAATGTCCAGCTTTTACTTACGTTTTTCAACGTGATGCACCAGGTTTTACGTGTGATTTTCGTAATCGCCGCCTGCATTTTATCTCCCGGTGATACAGGGGAAGAAATCATTGTCTCCGCGGCGGGAAGTATCTCCCACCAGGCATAATATACCGGCTTGCCGTTAACCCAGTCATGACTGGTTCCGGTCTGAATCAGATCTGTATTATTGTAGCCATCAATGCCAATCCAGGCAGAGGAGTAAGAGTTCATGCGGGAGGGAAGCACATAAGGGACTATCCATTCTGCAGAAATTCGCTTATAGCTGCGGGGTGATCCACTCTTTGCATAACCGCTCCAGTTGGAGGAGATCCACCCGGGGTGAAGCGATGTGCTTTTTTGGGGCTGTTTGGGTTCACAAGGTTGTCGCCGTTTACGAATACGATCGGTCATCTCATGCATCACCTTTCATTAATCACTTCCAGGGTTTAGTGCAGTTGAGGCTTCTCATGCCAAATGCGATTGCGGGTTGTAATATCTAATGCATCTCTGTTGGCACGTGAAAGGTACAGCTGCTCAAGAAAACAAGTCGAATGGATGAAAGGTTTTGAAGGTTTTTAAATTATTTTGAATGAAAATGATTGTTTTTTACGGGATTTATGATACTATAGAAGCAGTTGGAGGAATGAATATGCTGACTGAAGAACGATATGCTGCAATTGTAGAGCGCTTACATTTACAGGGAATTGTGAAATTGCAAGAGCTGGTAGATGTGCTTGGCGTTTCTGAATCCACAATTAGAAGAGATTTGATTGATCTGGAAAGCCGTCAGATGCTCAAACGTATTCATGGTGGTGCTTCACTGGTGAATGAGAAATCATTAGAACCAGGCATGGAGGAGAAAACGTTCAAAAACATTCAGCAAAAAACAGTCATTGCCCGTTTGGCAGCACAGGAGATTCAGAATGGTGAATGTATTTACCTGGATGCTGGCACGACAACGCTGGCTATGATTCCTTTTATCGAAGCCAGAGATGTTACGGTTGTAACCAACGGACTTTCCCATGTAGAGGCACTGGTGAGCAAGCGAATTCGCAGCTACCTGCTTGGCGGTATGATGAAAATTCATACGAAAGCGGTCATCGGCAGCATTGCGCTGCAGAACATGGATAATTTCCGATTTGACAAGTGTTTTCTCGGAAGTAACGGGGTAGACCCAGAGATGGGGTATACAACGCCTGATCCGGAGGAAGCCTTGATTAAGAGGCGTGCACATCAATTGTCAGGAAAATCCTATGTGCTGGCTGATTCCAGCAAAATTGGGGATATTACTTTTGCCAAATTGTTTGATTTGGAGGAGGCGGATCTGATTACAGAACGAATGCCTGAACATTGGCGGACGGTAATCACCCAGAAAACTAAAATAATTGAGGGATAGCGATGATATATACGATAACACTCAACCCGTCCATTGATTACATCGTAGAAGTGGACGATCTGAAGCTAGGCGGACTTAACCGCATGAATCGGGACTTGAAACTCCCTGGCGGCAAAGGCATCAACGTTTCCCGTATTCTGAATCAGCTTGGGGCAGCCAATACGGCCATCGGATTTTTGGGTGGTTTTACAGGTCGCTTCATTAACGACAAGCTGCAGGAAGAAGCCATTCAAACCGACTTTGTCACCATTGCTGATGATACTCGCATTAACATCAAGCTGAAGCATGGGGACGAAACCGAGATTAATGGTCTTGGACCAGCCATTCGTGCAGAGGAGGCTGATCAGCTGCTGCATAAGTTATCTTCCTTGCAAAAAGAAGATATTGTCATTCTGTCCGGCAGTGTTCCGCCATCACTCGGTTCAGATTTCTATGATCGTCTCATTCATGTCTGCAAGCAGACGGGAGCCGAGTTCGTCATTGATACTACAGGACCTGCACTGATGGAAGCACTCATTCATCAACCATTGCTGGTCAAACCAAATCATCATGAATTAGCCGAATTGTTTGGCGTAACCATCGAGACTCGTGAGGAACTCGTTTCTTACGGTAGAAAATTGCTCGAAGCAGGTGCCAAGCATGTTCTGATCTCCATGGCCGGAGAAGGGGCATTGTTCATCACCGGGACAGATGTATATCATGCAACCGTGCCGAAAGGAAAGGTCAAAAATTCAGTTGGCGCGGGTGATTCCATGATTGGCGGATTTGTAGGTACGTATGTATTACAGGCAAACTTGTATGAAGCATTCCGCACAGGGGTTGCATCCGGCAGTGCGACGGCTTTTTCGGATGACCTCGCAGCGCGTGAATTGATTGAGGAATTGCGTGAGCAGGTAACGATTACCAAGCTGTAAACAGCAAGGTCATACCAGTGTACAAACTATTAACACATGAATAACGATCAAGAACAGTTACGGGCATGGCCTGCTGCTGCAGGCCAACCGAACTCAAGGGAGTGTTCCAAGATGAAAATCACTGATTTAATGATCCGGGAAGCGATGATCATGGATCTGCAAGCAACCACCAAAGATGAAGCCATTGATGAACTGATTGCGAGTTTGAACCGGAGCGGAAGAATTAATGATCCGGTGCTGTTTAAGGAAATGATCTACAAAAGAGAAGCGGAATCCAGCACAGGCATCGGTGGCGGTATCGCTATGCCGCACGCCAAAACAAAAGCGGTGAACGAACCAACGGTCGTTTTTGCGAAAAGCAGCAAAGGTCTTGATTTCGAAGCGCTGGACGATCAGCCTGCTCACATCTTTTTTATGATTGCAGCTCCTGAAGGCGCTGGCAACACCCATCTCCGCACACTCGCGGCTCTTTCAAGGCTGCTAGTTGATAGCGATTTCATCTCGGAGCTGATGAATACGAATACGCCTCAAGAAGTTAGCGCTTTGTTTGATGCAAAGCAGGCAGAGGCTGCTGCGAAGGAAGCTGAGAAAGAGAAAGCCAAAGCGGAGAAAGAAGCACAGGGGGCCGGGGCATCGAGTAGTGCTAACAACATAAAAAGCAACGCTGGTGTCATTGTTGGTAATGCAAATTCCGAGGATTTTGTTGTTGCTGTTACAGCCTGCCCTACCGGTATTGCTCATACGTATATGGCTGAGGATGCGTTGAAGAAAAAGGCTCAGGAAATGGGAATCAACATTCGTGTTGAGACCAACGGCTCTGAAGGAGCACAGAATGTACTGACTGCCGATGAGATTGCTCGTGCCAAAGGGGTTATCGTCGCAGCTGACAAAAATGTTGAGATGGATCGTTTTGACGGCAAACCTGTGCTGCAAAGACCTGTAAGTGATGGTATCCGAAAATCCGAAGAGCTGATTCGCAAGGCAGTCAACGGAGATGCACCGATCTATCGCAGTCAAGGCGGAAGCTCCAAGGGTGAAGCTGCAAGTGCTGGAAAAATGAGCGTGGGCAGCAAAATCTACAAGGATTTGATGAACGGTATTTCACACATGCTGCCATTCGTTGTTGGCGGTGGTATCCTGCTGGCGATCTCGTTCCTGTTTGAGCAGATTGCAAGTCCTGACAATCCCATTGTGAAGCTGCTGCAAACGATTGGTGGCGGAGACGGAGCGTTCCACTTCCTGATCCCTGTGCTTGCCGGATTCATTGCAATGAGTATCGGTGACCGTCCGGCCCTGATGCCGGGTATGGTCGGCGGTTTGATGGCTGTCAATTCCAATGCCGGTTTCCTTGGCGGTCTGGCTGCCGGTTTCCTCGCAGGTTATGTAATCCTTGGTCTGCGTAAAGCGCTGAAAGGTCTGCCTAAAGCGATTGATGGCTTGAAGCCCATTCTGATCTATCCAGTGCTTGGTTTGCTGATCGTCGGTGCAATTGCATATTACATTTTTGATCCGATTTTCGGTTCCCTGAACACATGGCTTGTAGATGCACTTGGTAATCTGGGGACAGGTAACAAAGTATTGCTTGGTCTGCTGCTCGGCGGTATGATGGCGATCGATATGGGTGGTCCTTTTAACAAAGCGGCTTATACCTTTGCCATTGGTGTATTTACCTCCAGCGGCAATACAGACGGCGCATGGATGGCAGCGGTCATGGCAGGCGGTATGGCTCCTCCGCTGGCGATTGCACTGGCTACAACATTTTTCAAATCCAAATTCACGGAGCAAGAACGTAAATCCGGTTTGACGAACTATGTACTCGGCTTGTCCTTCATTACCGAAGGTGCCATTCCATTTGCAGCGGCTGACCCGCTTCGTGTCCTGACATCCTGTATTATCGGTTCTGCGGTAGCAGGTGGACTTACACAGCTGTGGAGCATTAACGTACCTGCTCCTCACGGTGGTATTTTCGTAGCAGCACTGGCTAACCATGCCTTGCTCTTCCTGCTCGCGGTGGCTATTGGTTCCGTTATTTCCGGTCTCATTCTGGGATTGTGGAAAAAGGCACCGACACTTGTAAAATAAGAATTGATGATCTCATCAACAAATAAATGATGGCTCTCTAGCATCTCTCCAATCGAAAATCGATGGAGAGATGCTTTCTTTATATTTTCATACGACAGGCCATTTCACTTTACGCAAGGCATCCAGCAGCTCAGCAGGGGCATTCAGATTGTCACGTACCAGATCACGCGGTGTTAGAGCCATCCATTGGTTGAGAGATACATCCTCAAAACGGTCGCTGCGGAAGATTTCCAGAAACCATAACGTGTCTTTACCGGTATTCTGTATATAGTGTCCCATCGCTAAGGGAACATAGCCGACATCTCCGGCCCGGTAATCAAACGTACGTGCATTGCCTTCTCCGCCAAAAACCGTCATCCTGCCTTCACCTGTCAGATAATACTGCCATTCATCCGCATTGGGATGCCAGTGCAATTCACGCATCGCTCCGGGTTTGATCTCGACAAGGGCTGCAGCGACCGTGGTTGAGGCAGGAAAGTTGGTGGAGTCCACAATACGTACGCTTCCTCCGGGTGTAATCAGAGGCTCCTGGGCAAGCAAAGAATAGGTGAATGAAAGGGGAACCGTGCCGTAGGGAGATTCAACCTCCTGGCTTTCGAGTGAACCGGGTACAGTATCCTGGAAAATGTAAACCTGTTCCTTGGGCATGGACTGAAAAGCCGATTCAGGAACTCCAAAATTTAACGATAATACCTCTGGCGGAGTGTGAGCAAACCAGTCGGTGATTGAGAGTGTATTCAGGTCTGAGAAGCTCCCGTCATCAAACACTAATAAAAATTCACATCCGTTCTCCAGCCCCTGAATGGAATGAGGCAGACCTTTAGGGAAAAACCAAAGGTCACCCTGACCGACATCGGCAATAAAATTGCGCCCGTTCTGATCCACGGAAGTAATCCGGGCTGTTCCCCAAATCATATAGGCCCATTCGGATTGCTGATGCCAGTGCAGTTCCCTTACCCCACCTGGAGTCAGACTCATATTCACACCTGCGAGGGTGGTGGCAATGGGCAGATCACGCACGGTAATCTCACGTGACCAGCCGCCATGATTTAACTGCATGTGGGTATCGGAGAAGGACATTCTCATATTAGGTAACAAGCCATGATCCGTCTTGGGGGGCACAAGCATATCTGGATTCTGAATGTCTCGCAGCACGTCCCTTGGTCCGTAATCGGGCCCTCCTGCACCATCACTGCGAATGGGCTGCGGTATGATGAAAGGCTGGCCGCTGGGCTGTTTTCCTTTGCTCATGATATAACTCCTTCCGCTGTTGGCCTCAATCCTTTGAGACACGGCATTTTCACTATGATTACACCTATGAGCAGGGGCTTGGCAATTATGATGGACTTTGGAACTTATGCTTATAGATGTGCTCTACACGGTGCAGCACAGCAGCACTCTGCTCGGTAAAACGCAGGCGAGCTGGTTTATTGTTGACAAGATAACTGCCCGAGTCATGCGTGGTGTTTCCGAGCCCGGCGGCATATAGCAGGGATGCACCTCGCGTTGGAGGAGGGAAAAACAATTTCATGACAGGTTTGATATAGAAGGGTATGCCCGATAATTTATTAGCTCTTAATGTATTGTTCCCGCCAGGGTCCACACTTAGAAGATGTATACCGTCTGCCTTGGCAGCAGCTGCAGCTTCTTGAGTCCAAAGCGAAAGTGCGAGCTTGGATGCAGCATAGGGACCAAACAGCTTTTTAAAGGATGCAGGCTGTTCCAGAGTTTGAAGATTGAATGATTTCAGCATGCGAAAAGCAGTTGTGGAGGTGTTGACAACGGTTTTCATCCGTCCTTCACGCAGCAGAGGGTAAAGCTCTCGATAGATGATGTAAGGAACGACGGTCTGAAGCTCAAAATGAAGTTCATGACCTTGGGCTGAGTACAGAAGTCTGGGCGTGCTTCCCCCGGCATTGTTAAACAGGACATCAATGGCTTTGGTCTTGAAACGAATATGCTCAAGTGCAGCGTGAAGGCTGCTGTAGTTCGTCAGATCGGCTTGTACGGCGTACAGCTGGCCTGAGGCCAATGCGGCTTGAATGTCGGGGTGTTCAGGAAAGGCAGAGCGGTTCAGACCGATAACCTGCCACTGATCTGTCAGGAGCTTTCGTGTGAGCTCCAGGCCGATTCCTGATGTGGAGCCTGTAACAAGGGCTGTGCGTAACAAGTGAGTATTGTTCATAATAACCTCCATGAAGAATGTATTGTTATTTCGAAATACACTCTATAATTTGGAGTCGACTCCAAGTCAAGAGACAATTTTCGACTTGACTTGGAGCTGGCTCCAAATTGTATGATAGAGAGAACTATGTTTACAGGAGGGCTGATAATGAGTGGTCATATGATGTTTTCCATTCATGAGACGTCAGAACGGTCGGGTTTATCCAAGGATACCATTCGTTATTATGAGAAGATCGGGCTTCTTCCCCGTGCCGAGCGGAAGGCGAGCCGCCACCGCGTCTATTCCGAACAGGATATCCAGACGATGAGTCTGATTACTTGTTTGAAGAAAACAGGCATGTCACTGGAAGAAATGAAGCCATTTTTGCATATGTCGCTGGAGTCGGATCTTGATGATTTCCCGGATGAGCGGGAGATGCTGATCAATTATCAGCAAAAAGTAAAGGCACAGATCACATCGCTGCAGCAGGTGATTGATTTTATTGACGATAAGCTCGCTCAGCGCAGTATGTTCCCTGAGAAATGCGAAATCAATGATGAGCATTTGCTAACGGGATTGGAGAAAAAGAACACATTTTCTTAACTGAAAAAGGGGGCAGGCCATGACATTACAACAGCTGAAGTATGTGATTGAAGTTGCTACACACGGTTCCATGAATGAGGCAGCCAAACGGCTCTTCATCTCTCAGCCCAGTTTATCCAATGCGATTCGCGATCTGGAGCAGGAGATGCGTATAACGATATTTGAGCGCACGAATAAAGGCATTACCCTTTCCAAGGAGGGGGTAGAATTTTTGAGTTATGCACGACAGGTTGTAGAGCAGGCAGAGCTGCTGGAAAATAGATATTTGAATGCCAAGCCTTCTCCTCAGCATTTCTCGGTATCTACGCAGCATTATGCTTTTGCAGTGAATGCATTTGTACAGCTTGTTCAACAATATGGTCATGATGAATATGAACTTGCCCTGCGCGAGACAAAAACGTATGAGATTATTCAGGATGTGAAAAGCCTTCGCAGCGAGATTGGCATTCTATATCTGAATGAATTCAATGCCAAGGTCATTAACAAATTGCTGAAGGACGCGGGACTTGTGTTTACGAGCCTGTTTACAGCCAAACCACATATCTTCATCAGTGTCAACAATCCGCTCGCCAGACAGGCATCTGTGGCTATAGAACAGCTTCAGGATTATCCTTACCTGTCCTTCGATCAGGGGGAGTATAATTCTTTTCATTTTTCAGAGGAAATTCTAAGCACGTTATCCCATCCGAAAAGCATTCAGGTCAATGATCGGGCAACATTGTTCAATCTGTTAATCGGTCTCAATGGATATACCATCTCCACAGGAGTGCTCAGTGCAGATCTGAACGGTAACGAGATTATTCCGGTTCCGCTTGAATGTGAGGAGTCCATTAATGTCGGCTGGATCAGTCATAAGAGCACGTCACTTTCCAATCTTGGTGTTGCCTATGTGCAGGCATTACATGAGGCTACCCGGTCGCAGATATGATTCGCAAGTTAGTGGTAAGGATTGTAAGAATTCAGATTGTTTGAATAGAAGGGAGGTTAGAGGTTGAAAGTGTTATATCGGGATAAAAGTGAACAGCATGAGCTAACGGTATATGATACAAGGAGACTCTACGGGGAACAGGGGCAGTTCCGTGTACTGCAGTTCTCGGACGACGCGGTTCAAGGAGCGCTTGATCTGGAGCGGCCTTCAAGAATTGTGCTGGAGTATCCGCGGGCGATGCTGCATCTAATGGAACGCAATGATCCGCAGTATCATCGTGTTTTTGTGGTGGGGCACGGGATCGGCACCATCCCTTCTTATCTATCTGATCGACAGGTCAAGGTGGCTGAGCTTGATGCCGAGGTTGTCCGGCTGAGCCAACACTTTTTTGGCTATACAGGTCCGGATGTATGGATAGGGGATGGTCGCGAGTTGCTGGAGCAGGAAGAGTCGGGAACATATGATTATGTAGTCATTGATGCTTTTTCTGCAGCTGGCACACCAGAGCAGTTTACGAATCAATCCTTTTTTGCAATGGTCAAGGACAAGCTTGATGCAGATGGTGCTGTGCTGCTTAATGTGTTTGGCCGTTCTGGAAATGACAAGCTGGTCAATGCGATCTACACAACGCTTGGTACGCACTTTAACTACACTCGTGCCTTTGCACTTCCTGCGGAGCCGAATGAAGTACAGAATCGCATTCTGATCGGCAGCCACCGTCCGATTGATGTTCAACTGAGGCATATGGCCGGTTTTGTGGAACAACGTCTTGAGGAAGGTTATATCATTGAGGGGTGAGTGATACTCTAGTCAGGGGTGAGCGAGTCTTGGTCATTGGTGAGAGGCCCGGATTGTAATTTGTCATGAAATTGTCAATCGTATAAATAATATGTGAAGATATCATATGTTCTTTATTGATTCTTAACAACTTTAATATAAGATAGAATGGATATGCCTTTTTATGAAAATCCGGGGGAAGCAAACATGATTGTGAACAAAACAATATCCAGATTAAGCAGAAAAGTCAAAAGATTCAAAAAACTCAAAAAAATCAGTCTTACCGTTTTGCTGAGCGGGCTCGTCACGATTTCGGTGTTGATGACGTTGACCATCATGGTGATTACGTCATATACCACTCAGAAACAGGCGCTGATTGACAGCACTCTTTCGCTGAATTATGCAAGTGCAGTACAGATGAGTCAAACGTTAAACTCCTTGTTTGAATCGATGCAAAAGAGCTTGAAGCAGGGAGCAGACTATCTTAAAAATGTGGATTATACGGATAAGGAGCAATTAAACAACACATTGGATCTAATCCGCAAAAGCAGTGATTATTTCAACGCTGTTTCACTAATAGATGAGACTGGGCTGATGTTATCCATGTCACCGTACTCTCAGGTTAGTGTGGGTAAATATGTTAGCTCTGAAGCCGCCAAAGCGGCCGTTAAAGCAGAAGCCTCATACATATCAGATGCTTATCTGACACCGCGTACAAAGCGGAGAATCGTCTTTCTCAGCGAACCGGTCTTTGAAAAGACAGGAAAATATAAAGGCACGCTTAGTGGAAGCATATATTTGCAGGAGAATAATATACTCGATTTATTGTTTGGAAGTCAACTGAAAACCAACAACGGATCATACTTCTTTATTGTTGATCATAGGGGAAACACGTTGTTTCATCCAAATATTAGCAGAATCGGAACAAATATTAGTGAAAACACAGTGGTCCGTAAACTCCTGCAAGGTCAGACTGGCAAGGAGCAGTATATAAATCTGGAGGGGGTTAGCTCTCTGGCGGGGTACTACAAAGTTCCTGCAACCGATTGGGGAGTAGTTATCGTATCGCCAACTCAAATGGTATATGACCAGTTGAATCGTCAGATCGGACTGATGCTGCTCTACACCTCTATACCGTTTGTATTGCTGGCTCTCATTGTGCTGAGGGTTGCCCGCAAGCTTGTACAGCCTTTTGTGTTTCTGGCTGATCTGGTGCATCAGGTAGACAAGGGACAGACAGAATTACCTGTTGTAAAGCCGCACTGGAACCGGGAGGCTGATTTGATTACCCGTGCCATGCTCGGAGCTATAGCTAACTTCAGAAATAAAACTGATCAGCTCGTGTATGACGCGAGAACGGACATGTTAACCGGTCTGAATAATCGGAGAACCTTCGAAGAGGTTATACAAAACTGGATTCATGAGCACATTTCATTTGCCATCGTTGTGCTGGATATTGATCGTTTTAAGTTAATTAATGATACCTTTGGTCATTCAACCGGAGATGAGGTTTTGAAACAGATCGCCAGACTGATCCAGCTGTCTGTTCGACCTGAGGATGTTTGTTCCCGCTTTGGCGGGGAAGAATTTGTCGTGCTGCTGCGGAATTATGATTCGAAGATGGCCTATGAGACAGCTGAACGCATCCGAATTTCTGTTGAAGAAAGTGTACTGGCAGTTGATCGCACCGTAACTATATCGGCAGGTATTGCTGAATTTCCGCTGCATGCCCGGTCTGAAACCGAATTGTTCCACTTGGCGGATAATGCGTTGTATATGGCGAAGGAAGAGGGGCGTAATCGTACGGTTGTGATTCAGTCGGTAGAAAAATAGAACACAGATAAGCAGCAAACAGAAGTAGAAGCAGGCCCTTAATGCAGGGTCTGCTTCTATTTGTAAACTCTCCTGAGAAGAGTGTGCAAGAACATTAGATGAAAGAGGATAGAATTCGATCACATAAAGCCATGGTATGCACATTATCCCGGGCACTGGAGAGAGGAGTGGATTTTTCCTGACAGCAGGCGATAAAATGAGCCATTTCGCCAACGAATCCTCTAAGGTAAAGATCTCTCAATGCACCGGACATCGGGCTGTTTGAGGGGGTATATACTGAATCATGCTCCTCAAGAGATTTCCATGGCAGCAAATCTCCCTTACGGGAAGTATGCACTGTGAGTTTGTTAATCTCATCGGCCAGGGCAAATCCATTTTCAAATGTTACGAGCACACTTTCGCTTTCACGTGACCAAGCACTCATACCGGTAAAATAAGCGCTGCCTGTTATCCCTTTATCAAATATGAAGGAAATGCTCTGGTTTATATTTTTTCCGTCACGCACAGTCGTTCCCGTTACCTGCAGGGCTTCTCCAAACAGATAACGCATCAGATCAACCATATGTATGGCGGCAAGCTTCATAAACTGTTCCTCATTTTCACAGAAGGGCGTGCTGTCTACAGCGAATTTAATCTGGAATGAACGGACTTTGCCAAGCGTTTCGTCATCGATCAGTGCCTTGAGCTGCTGGTAAATCGGTGCATACCTTTTCATAAAACCAACCATGACGATAACTCCTGCTTGTTCTGCCGCGTTGGCAACCATCAAGGCTTCTTTCTCATTCCAGCCAAGCGGTTTGTCCACATATACATTGTGACCCGCTTGTATACATTCCATAACAAGTCTGGTTTGATCTGCAGGCTGCGCAACAACAACGACACCGTCACATGTTTCACGTTCCAGCATGAGCCCTGCATCATCGTAGGCGTGACCGGAACTGCCAAACCGGACCAGGGCAGCCTGAGAGCGCTCGTGGTGGCGTGTAGCTACAGCCTGAATGTATGCGCCTGCTTCAACTGCGGCGGGGAAAATATTTGTGGAGGCGTGAAAGCCTGCTCCGACAAAGCAAAGTTGTGATTTCATCTCATGCAAGCCTCCTATCCTTTTTTCTCAATTAGATCAAACTGTACGTTCCTAAACATAGGCGGTTTGCAAAGAACAAAAAAGGACAAATGTCCCATTAAGACAGGTGTATAAAAAAGTTGTTGCAATATATTTACGGAACATGTATACTCTGAATTACGGTAAAACAAGGAATTGCTTCACCGGATGCAATTTTCATCGTTGATGAGAAGCTGCAATATATGCGGTCGTGGCGGAATTGGCAGACGCGCACGGTTCAGGTCCGTGTGGGCTAACCCCCCGTGGAGGTTCGAGTCCTCTCGACCGCATCAGATAAAAAAGGTTTGTACAATACCCAATGTGGTGGTGTACAAACCTTTTTTTGTTTTCATGGCCTATACTCCTCGGTACGGCTCTGCCGAATAATGGTGGTGAGCAAGCCAAATAACATTCCAGCCACGCCACATAAGGAAACACACCACATCAGAGGCGACGGGGCGAAGCGAAACAGAAACGCAATACCGCTTCCGAATGTGGTACCTGCAAGGAAGCCGAGTGAGAGTCCGATCGGTTTGAGTGACTTCATGGTTTCACCTGTTTCTTTGGATAGGAGTATACAGCAACTGCACAATCTTCTGACTTATATGTGGAGGCGTGGAGAATATGTAAGCAGACATTCGCTGTATGATATCATTTTGTGGTATTTGCGGGAAAACTATGCATCAGTTATATCTATAAGTCTTCGAAATTAAGCGGGCTAATCTGGAGCGTTTGAACTGCTTGTATTTAAAAAGGCTTTGTCTTCCCTGAGGGAGACAAAGCCTTTTGGCTGTTCGCTGTTTTTGTAATTATTGGTTCCGGTGATCTTTCAGAATGATATCTGCGAACAAAATAGTTTTCGGAATGCGGAAAAATTGCTCCGCTTGTTCCTGAAACGCGGCAGAAGGCAGCGTTCCCTGATGCAGCCATTTGCGGAAAGTGCCGGGGTGAACCCCGATCCAGTGGCTGACATCTGTCACCGACAAATCATGGACCATACACAAGCCAGTCAGAATACGGTTGCTCACCGGGGAGCGGGTGACCGTTCGCTTCATAAAGCGCGATGGCTCGGGTTGACAGATAACAGGACTGTTACGCACGACTTCTTCATTGAAGAGAATATGGCGCGGATAGCCAAGCAACTGACAGGTTTTGTCCAGATTGGTGCTGCCGGGTATTCGCCCTTCATACACCCACGCGCTTACACTGCGTGAGGAGATCGAGAGATCTTCGGCGAGCTGAGACAATTTAATATCGTTGGCCATCAGCACGGCAAGAAGAACACGATTGCGGATTTGACAGCGTGTCGGTTTACGGAACCGCTTGACACGGACACCTTTTCCCAAATATTTACGGTTGATCAGAGACCACGCCTGGATGGAATGTTGTTCTGGTTGATTAGGCATATTTCCTCCGATTTTTTTTAACCAAATACTACAATAAAAAAAGAGGCACTTCAAGTGTCCCAGTTACCTGATTTAAAACCGAAAGTGCGTGATGTCAGATGAAAGAGGGAACTATGAACTAGACTTCACGCTAAACACATCCTAGTATATTCCTAGATTACAATGATTCACTAAAAATGATGGAATGATTTGTGCGGTATTTAAGGATAAATGATTCTGAAGAACTATTTATGGGTCTTTGGGACTTTTATGTGTTTTTTGCTGACATCACGCTGTTTTTGTCTCGGTATTCTCATTCGTAAACATGCTTTTTTTTAATTTGAAATGACTCTGATATGCGCAAATCTGAAATGATAAATCCGCATCCTCAGTAAGGCAGTTGAACTGTCACAATCTCTCATTCTCACATATATTGTAGAGTACTCCAAGCGAAGTTGAAGGGTACCTCGGAGAAAAGAAAACAAGGGAGAGGTGAGGAACGTGAGTCCAGCGGTGAGTACGTTTACTGCCATTTCAGGCGCGTTTATAACATTTGCTTTTGGAGGCTGGGATCAGCTGCTTAGTTTGCTTGCAATCGCTATGGCTGTTGATTATGTTACAGGTCTGGCGGCGGCTGTGAGGACGGGAACGGGACTCAATAGCAAGATTGGCTTCTGGGGGATCGCGCGTAAGGGATTGATGTTGACGGTTGTTCTGCTGGCTCACCGAATTGATCTGATCATGGGAACCGACATTATCAAAGGAGGGGCTATTTACTTTTATCTGGTGAATGAATTGATCTCAATTACTGAAAATTACGCCAAAATAGGATTGCCCCTGCCGAACAAGCTTAGACAGGCCATAGCTGTGCTTAAAAAACAGGAGGAACAAGGGCGTTTGCCTGACCGCGAATGGGCCAAGCCGGGGCCGTCTTCCACAAATCCTTCTTCAAATACAGAAACGGATACAGAACATGTTGTTGGAGCACCCCCCAATGAAGGGGAGAAACAGAGAAATGAAGAGGAAAAACCAGAGAACGGGAAGGCGCCTTCTGCTGCGCAGCCGGAATCCAGGAAGGGATCGCCGGATTAAATTTGTTGGTGTCAGGAAAACGCATGCAGGCATCCTTTCGTATTAGAGAGTGTTATGATATATTTTGGATACACGAAACATTGCAAGAACATCCAACTATATCAAATCAAACGAGGTGTTTGGCCAGATGATTAAACATATTGTCCTGTTCAAAATGAAAGATCGCTCTGCGGAAAGTATTGAAGCTGCTGCTCAGGTTCTTCGTAATCTGGAAGGCAAGATTGATGTGCTGATCTCACTTGATGTAGGGATTGACGTCCTGCGCTCAGACAGATCATTCGACATTTCTTTAACTGCGGAGTTTGCTTCACTGGAAGATCTTCAGGCGTACCAGGTTCACCCGCTTCATCAGGATGTGATCAAGTATATGAACGAGGTTAGAGAGCAATCCATTGCTGTTGATTATGAGTTCTGATCAGTCAGACATCTTACTACGGGTTTAAAGGGGAATCTGCATGAGCGATTTAAGAGACGTTATGGAATTTCTATATATTTTTATCGTGTTTCTGATCGCTTGCCCTGTTATGATCTTCTGGCTCAAGCGCAGAGGCAAACGAAATCGATAACTCACTGAACGGGAAGTGAATGAATGTATTATGTGAACAGGGAACAGATCGCCCGCCGGCTTCAGGCCGTACCTGAGGTGGCTGAAGGCCTCAGGCATGCTGTACAGGCATGGGACGGTGGTCTGGTGTTAGGAATGGTACAGGAGCGCTGTCTGCATCTGGCTATCGAAATTGTGACCGATGTGGGCAGTTATCTCATTGACGGCTTCATTATGAGAGATGCGAGCAGTTATGATGATATCATTCAAATTAACTACGAAGAAAAGGTGTTTGATGAATCTACGTATGACGTTTTGCGCGAGCTTGTCTTATTGCGTAAACCGCTCGTACAAGATTATTTCAGCTGGCAGCGTGAAGTGCTGCATCCGCTAAGCGCAGTTTTGCCGGAAATTTTGGAACAATTTTCTGACCAGGTCAGCGTTTATGTGGAAAAAGAACTTGGTCCTTTTCAGGGAAAAGAAGGCCAAGGGCCAGAGTAAGGAATGAGGGAAGCAGTATGGGAAATGAAGAATTCAAAGAAACCAAGGAATCTAAAGAATCCAAGGAATCGAAAGAAACCATCTCAGGTCGTGAAGGGGATGAGCTGTCTTCAGGTTTTCACCCCGTATACATGGTTGAATTTCTGTTCAGAGAGCAGCCGGAAATAAATCGGGATGTGCTGCAGGAGGCATTGATTAAACGCACAGGACAAGGCCGACTGGATGTCAAGCAGGGGGAGAACGAGCAGGACTCGCAAGAGATGCTCCTTTTCTATCATATGGCCCATAAGGTTGCTTTTCAGGAAGGCAGCATTCCGGCTCAGACCTGTATTCTTCCGGTACATGAGATTAAAGAGCGCAAGCGTTTTGCCGGGGCACTGCAGCAAGCCTGGCATTGGCCTGAGGCGGGACAAGCTGTAGCTTCTGCGAGGTACGCCATTCGTATTCACGATTTGTTTACGGCTGCCATGCCGCGCAAGAAACGTTTGGCTCTTTTCCAGAAGGCGGTACTGGCTGTATTGGATACGTTAGATTGTGATGCACTTTACTGGTATGGCAGCGACAAGCTCGTTGAGCCTGCAAGTTATGTCGAGTCGCAGGAACGTGAGGAGCACCTCTATGCAGCGATGAATGTGCGGATGTATCAGGCCGGAGGTACGGAAGAGCAGCGTGAATTAGTGATGGACACGGTAGGTTTATCAGCTCTCGGTGTGCCGGATGTGCAATGCCACTTCACGGGCCTTGAGCCGGATACAGTCGCTCAGACGCTGCTTGGCGCTGCATATTACATATTTGATCAGGGAGATGTGCTTCAGGATGGTCAGACATTAGGCTCATCCGGTGGACGTCGCTGGCGCTGTGAGCATCAGAGTGCTTTAATCGCACCAGGGAGATATGTCATTGATCTGGATCCGGGAGAAGAGCATGCTGTGCCTGTACAGCAGTCAGCCCGATAAAATGAAATAGCAATGGGCAGTCTAAGTCAGAGCAGGATAAGTTCACTTTTTTTCCAATTCAGAGTGTCAGATCAAGCCCTTCATGCTTATAATGCATCAACAGGGTAGGCATTAGCCCAGGGAAGCGGTACGTTGTGCTGCTGTGCAGACCGATGCCTAAATCAAACTTGAAGGAGAGATGAATCATGAAAGATTCGAACAAAAGCTTGTTATGGGGTGCTTTGATTGGCTCGGTTGTTGGTTCAGTCACTGCACTGCTGCTTGCACCGAAAACAGGACGTGAGCTTCGCAAGGACATCACGGACGGCGCTCGCCAAGTATCGGATAAAGGGCAGGAGCTGGCTTTCAAAGTTGGGGAGCAAAGCTCGCACCTCGTATCCAAAGTCAAGGAAACAGCAGATGTGGTTATCAAGGATATTCAGTCCTGGCGCTGTTCTTCGGATGGCAAGGAAATCCGGATCTCGGCCACAATTACGGATACAGACAAAGTAGAAGAGCATGCGCAAGGTCAAGCTCGGTCTGAGGAGATTCAGTCTCAGGAACAGGCGCAAAATCTGGCTCCAGAAGCTGTATCGGAAGAGCGGGAAACGGGTAATGTTGTTCAGCTTCCTGTAACTGACGAGTCCAAAGCCGAGAATTAAGAAGCTTGATTGGATATGAGCAGGCTTTCCCCGTTGCGGAGGAAAGCCTGCTTTGTTGTGTGTCCATTGCCCTGCATGACAGCAGGCTGTACGGATTGAAATTTGAACACGACGATGAAATCGGGTAAGATGTAGGTACCTTTTTGCCGATAATTTCATAGATTAGTCAGAAAGCTTTTGTGGTGAGTAATATAGGTAGAAGGCTTTTGGCATGTGTAACAGGTGCAAGTTTTTTTGATATGTGTTATGACTCAGAATGAATTTAATGAAGAAGGAAGCGGTGTGTTCGTGCAGCAAGCTATTGCTATATTAGACTCCGGTGTAGGGGGATTGACGGTTGCAAAGGAAGTGATGCGTCAGCTCCCGCGGGAAAAGATCATTTATTTTGGGGATACTGCCCGAACACCGTACGGACCCCGTTCGTCCGAACAAGTGAAACAATTTACGGAGCAAATCGTTGATTTTTTGATCCAGTTCAATCCGAAAGTGATCGTTATCGCCTGCAATACCGCGACAGCCGCCGCACTGGAATATATTCGGGCCAAGGTGAATGTGCCTGTGATCGGTGTGATCCACCCAGGGGCAAGAGCGGCCATTATGGCAACCCGGACCGGGCGAATTGGCGTGATTGGAACGGTAGGTACCATCGGAAGTGGAGCATATACATCGGCACTCAAGCAGCTGTCTCCATATGTGGATGTGGTCAGTCAGGCTTGTCCGGCGCTGGTGCCGCTGGTGGAGCAGGGTGAATTTCGTTCCGAACACACAACCCGTACGGTGGATCAGGCGCTAGGAGATATTAAAGGGCAGCCGATTGACTGTCTGATTCTTGGCTGTACACATTATCCGTTTCTGATGGATACCATTCAGGATGTGATGGGGCAGGACGTGAAGCTTATTAGCTCAGCTGATGAAACAGCAAGGGAAATCAGTACGATATTGTATGATAAACGCAAACTGGCCAGTGGGGATGAAACGCCTGTGCATCAATTTTTCTGTACAGGTGATCCACGGATGTTCCAGAACATTACAAAGCAATGGCTCGGGGAACAGATTTCCAAGACACCTGTCGTCTGGCAGGTTACGCAACTGTAATAATATGTTTTTGATACGTGCTTCAGCTATTTTCGGACCTGTCCTTACAGGTCCGTTTTTTTGTTTTCCAGTGGTGCTCATGTTTTCTGTATTCGTAATGTGATCGCCCCAAAGAAGTCTGCGAACGATGTCACATGACGGACAACCGGGCATGCATACGTATAATACAGACACGGTCAGGCAAGAACCAGGCAGGGAGAGTCGAGTCCGTGGGAAGGGGAAAAATATGGAACTGCAATGGATTATCGTGAACACAGGAGATACACTGCCGCGGATTGCTTCCGCATATCGGATGACCGAGGAATTGTTATGTGCACTGAATCCTGAAGCTGCTGCTCAGCCCTATCTGCTTGCTGGTCAGATGCTGCGTGTGCTGCCAGGGACGGGACGCAGATATGCTGTGCCCCCTGGAGAGTCTGTACACCAAACTGCGCAGCGTTTCGGGTTAACGGAGCATGAGCTGCGTGAGCAGAACCCCGAACTTGCGGGTATACAGGATTGGAGCGGCTGCTGCATCCATATTCCTGAAGCCGGGGGAGACAGAGTTGTGAATATCAAGGGCGAATATGGATATCGTGAACTGATGCAAGACATACAGCGATTGGAGGCGCGTTATTCCTGCATTAAATCAGGCTCGATCGGTACAAGTGTGATGGGGAAAGAGCTGCCTTATGTACGAATCGGCAATGGCCCGCGTCACATTCATGTGAATGCCTCTGTGCATGCCAATGAATGGTTGACTTCACCGGTGCTGATGAGATGTATCGAAGAATATGCTGCTGCCTATCATTCAGATGAAATGTGGCATTCATCCGATCCGAAGCGCTGGATGCAGGAAACGACGTTGTGGGCCGTGCCTATGGTCAATCCAGATGGGGTGGAGCTGGTTCAGGAGGGTGTGGTGAATCATCATATGTATGCGTCCCGATTACTCGAATGGAACGGCGGTCGTGCACACTTCACGCATTGGAAGGCTAATATCCGCGGAGTGGATCTTAATGATCAGTTCCCGGCTTATTGGGAAGAGGAGGTTGCGCGCAGAGGGGTTACTTCGCCTGGACCTCGGGATTATGCGGGAACCGCACCGCTAACGGAACCGGAGGCACAGGCGCTTGTGCAGTGGACACAGCAGCATGATTTTGCAGCAGTGGTTTCCCTGCATAGTCAGGGGCAGGAGATCTATTGGAATTACAGGGATCTGGAGCCGAGAGAGAGTGCGCCACTGTCGCGCAAGCTTGCCAAAGCTTCAGGTTATAAAGCCGTGAAGCTTGGCAGCAGCGATGCCGGGTATAAGGACTGGTTCATTCAGGCATTTGGAAAGCCAGGTTTTACGGTAGAAGTAGGTCTCGGTGTGAATCCGCTGCCTGTGGAGCAGTTCGATGACATCTGTGTGGAAGTAGGCAGGCTGCTGACAGCCCTGTTATCCCACGGGTCACGTGAAGAAGGGAGCTCTGATAGGAGATGAGCGGGGAAAGAGGTGTATTGGCTTGGACAACAACGGACGCCGTGAACGGTGTTCGTTGTTTGTTTTTTTTATAACAAGTGGCATTCTGTAGGTTATTCACATCAATGTTATTGCGATTAGCTGCAACTTTCTTTACAATAGATGCTGGAGTCTAAATGAATGCTGAAATTGTTGAAACCAGCAATGACAATATAGGAGATGAATCGAATGAACTGCAAAATTACTCGTAACGCAGCGAAAGTGTTGAAGCTTGAACTGGACAAGCCGGAGAACGAAGGTAAATTATTGCGTGTTGTAATTACACATGCACACGGAGATCACGCTCACTACGGACTTGATCTGGATACGCCTGGAGATAACGATACCGTGGTGTCTACAGATAAAGGCATTGACGTTATTTTGGAAAATGGTCAGCCTATGCTGGATGGCGTCAAAATTGATTACCTCTACTTGCCTCAGGAAGGGTTTGTGATCACAAATCCATCCAAAGGTAACCACGGCGACCACTAAGGGAGCAAAGAAGGGGAAATCATGGCTAACGATATCCGCGTATGCGAAAAATGTAATTATATTCGATTGAAGTCGATCGTGCCCAAGCTGGAGAAAATGGCGCCAGGCACAGAGATCAAGATCGGCTGTAAATCTTATTGCGGCCCGTGTGCGAAGCGTGCTTTTGTTTTCATCAATGGCCGGTATATCAGTGCTCCTACAGAAGAAGAAGTGCTGACGAAGGTTGCAAAGTTCATTAAGTAACCCAAAATCGGATATGCTGGATTCACCGGGGTATCAGCAATAAGTGGATGTTCCATATCTCGCGAAGGAGGGGCTTATGCCTCTCCTTTTTTTGCATTGTGGCTTTGTTTTTTCAGCCTCTGTTTTGATGGACATCTTCATCGGAATGGAGCAAAAATAGCTGAAAGGTATTCTCCCGAATTTCGATGGCAACTCTGATATCTCCTTTGTTCAGAATGTGCATATGGCCCAGGCGTTCCTCCTTCAGTTCCACCCAACCAGCGTCATGCAGCTTTTGGAAATAATCAACTGGAGGATACAGCCCCTGCTCACCTCCAATATGTTTCAATTCATAAGTTTCGCTAAGTTCCAGTGTGGGGTGATCGGAATATGCTTTGGATTCAATGAGTTTGGCATTGGCGGGTACGGGAATATCCTTATGCAGAGCTGATGAGGTGTACCCTTTAATCTCGTAAGTTGAGGCTGCGGGGCGCTGAGTCCAAAATATAAAAAATAAAAATAACAAAATGAACAGTATCGATACAGTTAGCAGACGTAAACGAAATCCTCTTGTGCTCAAGCTGCATTCCTCCTTGTTCTTGTTCTCATACACTCTTCTGTCTTTTTAACGCATTTTTGCCGGATAAAGTTTGATCAAGATTTCAAAAAAAGAATAAGGGAGGCTTATACAACCCATGCTAAAAGGGTAACAGGAATATGATTCCGAGGAGGAATAACTCATGCCAAAGCGTTATGATTCCAGTTTGCAGGCAGATACGACCGTATCTCAGGCGCAAAATGCGGTGAACAAGCTTCACTATGCGGTTTCTCAGGCCATGTCACATCCGACACTGCAGACCATTGTGCAAGCAGAGCAGCGCCTTGCACATACCGAGCAGGCGATGCGTCAGGCAGAGCTCTCCCTGGGAGGGCAGGGTTTTGAGTTGGCACAGGAAATGTTCATTGAGGAGAAGAAGAGATTGAATTCTATCCAGAATCAGCACGGGCAAGGGGAAAAATAAAATGTTTCTGTTACAACGAACCTGCAGGCCATTGGCCTGCAGGTTTTCTTTTTTTATTGGGGACATACGCTTAAATTTTTGTCAGAAGGTTAATAGAGCAGAGAGCAGGCAAAAATCAATACGGGAGGTACAGGATGACAAAACATATCACGGATTGTACAATTCTGAACAACGGAGTGACGATGCCATGGCTTGGAATAGGGACGTATAAGGCAAAGGGGAAGGAAGTTCAGCAGGCGGTAGAGACTGCGCTGGAGGTTGGCTATCGGAGCATTGATACCGCGTCGGTCTATGGGAATGAAGAGGAAGTGGGACAAGCTATCGCGAGCAGTGGCGTTGCCCGTAACGAGCTCTTTGTAACGACAAAGCTATGGAATGATGACCAGGGCTTCGATTCCACGCTACGAGCTTTTGAAGCCAGCCAGAAGGCGCTTGGCCTGAATGTCATTGACTTGTATCTGATTCACTGGCCTGGGCGGGATCAGTACAAAGAGACGTGGAGAGCATTTGAACGTTTATATAGTGAAGGAAGTGTGCGTGCTATTGGTGTAAGTAATTTTCAGGTGCACCATCTGCGCGATCTGATAGATGAGGGCGGTACGGTGCCTGCAGTGAATCAGGTGGAATTGCATCCGGGCCTGATTCAGCAGGAATTACAGGATTTCTGCGGAGAACAGGGGATACAGCTGGAGGCTTGGAGCCCGATTATGAAAGGCAAGCTGAATCAGGATTCGACACTCAAGGGTCTGGCCCAGAAGTATGGCAAAACACCAGCTCAAATCATTTTACGCTGGGACATTCAGAATCGGATTGTGACCATTCCCAAATCGGTAACGCCTGAACGGATACGGGAGAATGCAGATATTTTTGATTTTGAGCTGACGCCGGATGAGCTGAGACAGATTGATGCGCTGGATGCAGACAAGCGTACAGGACCGCACCCGGATCAGTTATTCTGGGATTAAGGGGCGAAGTTAATTATCTAATATGGATGGACGTTGGTGGAGGCCCCGGTCACGAATTGTTCTTTCGATCGCTGTTGTATTCAAATTTCCTTGATTGAAGTTTATTGAGGGTTGGAAATTGAGCTTCTGAAGGTAGGGAGCAGGAACAAAACGGAGGGCTTCGCTTTCTGTTTTGTTCTGCTTGGGGCGCTTGATAGCAAATATTAAGGACAGCTACACAGCAAATTAATAATATAAGAAAAAGCAGTAGGGTCATGAAGATATATCTCATGATCCTGCTGCTTTTTTAGTTATATAAGTTGAACGATTTATTTACACGTGAACGGAGAGGACAGAAAAAACCTGAAAAAGCGGAGCGGTCGCCTTTATCACCGGATTTTCCCTTTGGAAAAGGGAATCCAAAAAAATCTGGGGATAACAGCGATTGGAAGGTTGTTCTGTCATCGGAGTGGATTGTATAAAATTTTTAGTTCAACTTAATTAGATGGTTTGTTTGGCGGGATTTCGCAGCCCTCGTCTGTGCATACACCGCCATCTGTAGTGGCATCTGCAGATTCAACGATCGTGAATGGGGAGTGCTCATCCCATGCTTTCTGCAGCGCATTCAGGAACACTTCATCGGGCTGTGCGCCGGAAACGGCAAATTTGCGATCCAGTACGAAAAACGGGACACCTTGAATGCCGAGCTGTGCACCTTCTGCTTGATCAGCACGAACATTTTCAGTGAACTCGTCACTGGACAAGACGGCAGCTGCGGCATCGCGATCCAGTCCCACTTCCTGAGCCAGATCAGCTAATACCTTATGGTCCCCTGCGTGTTTTCCTTCAATAAATATGGCCTTGAACAAGCGTTCACTCAGTTCAAGTGCTTTGCCTTGCGTGTCCGCCCAATGAGTCAAGCGATGAGCCGCAAAGGAGTTCGTAGGAATCATGGCATCAATGTTGTATTCCAGACCAGCAGTACGGGCGTTGGCATTCATCTGTGCGTTCATTCCCCGAGCCTGCTCCTCGGTAATGTTGTACTTGGAAGAAAGGTACTCTGTGTTTGTTTTACCGCTGTTCACTTCCGCATTGGGATCAAGCTCAAAGCTTTTGAACTGCAGCTTCACTTTGTCCCGGTGAGGGAATTGCTCCAGCACATTTTCCAGACGGCGTTTGCCAATATAACAGAAAGGGCACATAAAATCGGACCATACTTCAATATTCATTATATTTATAACCTCCATTATGTTCAAAAATGAAACAATTATAGTTACAATTATAAAGTGGCTTTCAACAATTCGCAAGTTAATCGTGTTTATTGTGATAAGCCTTGGACCAATGATCAGGCTGGAGTTCATTTAGTGTTTTGAAAATAAGCTGTCCGTCGGGGTCGTATACTGCCGCTTTAACTTCCTCCCCCCAGTAAAAGAGGCGCTCCTGACAGATGCCGCAAGGTGTGAGTACCTTGAATGCGGAATGCTCATCATCACGTGCAATGCAGAGGGAGTGAGTAACGCGCTCATTTAATTTGTGAGCCTCCAGGTAAGCTCCGGTTTCCATACATAGATGTACAGCATCATTGATGACTTCCGGTGCCACGCTAATAAGCAATGAACCGGCATCTGTGTATACAGCACCCGCTCCACCCCATCCCTGGGGATAACGCTGCTGAACAAATTCGGCGGCGGCATCAAACAGTTTCTGTTCTATATCATGTGAATGGGTATTGGATGTCATGTAGTGATATACTCTCCTTTTTGTTGCGTATTAATGGTTTTCCTCGCGAAATTGTTGAATCAGGTCATAGGTAATCAGAGTGTCGGAAACATGCAGACGCTTCGAGGCCTGATCGAAACCAGCTTTGCAGGCGTTGATATCCGTAGTTTCGTGTGTAGACAGATCATAACAGGCCCCGCTTGTGTAGATGTAATCATCTGAGGGAATGTAGAATACCTTGCCATCCGTGAACGAGCCGTTACGCAGTACGACCATGCGTTCTGAGCCATCGTACACGTTGTTCCCCATATGGTAATAGGATTCATCGGATATTCCAAGCAAATGCAGCACTGACGGTGTAATATCCAGCTGTCCGGCGGGTTGTTCGAACGTGCCTGCTTCCGCTCCGTCCGGTAAATGTACCAGCAGGGGTACTTCGTTCATAATCTGGGCCATATCCAGATCATTCAGCTGGCGTCCGAGAAATTGTTCGTATAAAGGTTTGTCTTTGATGGAGTTGTCGTGGTCACCGTAGAACATGAAGATCGTTTTCTCCCATAATCCGCGATTCTTCAAGTCCTCTACCATACCGCCTAGCGCCGCATCTACGTAATGAACGGACTGCAGATAATCCCCAAACATAGTGCCCTGGAATTCACCCACATCAAGCTGCTGCTTATCCTTGGGAAGAGAGTAAGGGTGATGACTGCTTAGTGTGATGAGGAACGAGTAAAAGGGCTCCTGGACCTCACTGCTCATTTTCTCTACAGATTGACGGAAAAAGGATACGTCCGATAAAGACCAGCCAAGCGGGTCGTCTTCAACAAAATCATTTTTACTGTAGAACTTGTCGTACTTCATATTTTGATACATCGTATATCGGTTCCAGAAGCTGCTCTCATAGGCGTGAAATGCATTGGTGCTGTACCCCTGATCCTTCAAAATAGAAGGCAGCGAGTCATACGTATGATCCGGATAACGAACAAACGCAGATCCTGCCGAAAGAGGATGCAGCGAGATGTTGGCACCAAAGTCAGCATCCGATGTTCTGCCCTGTCCGGTCTGATGATAGAAGTGACTGTAATATTGGCTTTCTTTCATCAATTCATTAAAATGCGGAGTAATCTCCTGACCGCCAATGCTTTGGCCGATCATGAAATTCATAAAGGCTTCGCCCTGCACAATAATGACATTGCTGTCTTTATATTTTCCAAACAAGGCCTGACTGTGCTGTGATGCATTTGACTTCTGTCGATCTGCAAAATAAGCCTGCACCTGTTCAACATCGGCTGGATCAGCTTCAGTGCCGGAACCAATGTTGTCCTTGACATAAGAATATACATCGTAGCCATGAAACGCGAGCAGTCCGGTCACATTGTACATGGATACATTCCACCAGTTGTTATCAAACAGGCCTTTGGCCCAGGTTTTGCCGGAATAATAGATGGGTCCTGCGCCAAGGCTCAGTCCCAATACAAGTGTTATGCTGCCTGCGAGCAGGCGGCGGTGAAGACGTTTCTTGCGAGAAGCAGAGGATGCATATGTTGCAGAAGAGTTGTCTCTATATCCTCCGTTATAGCTGCTCGTGTACATTCCTGAGTTTTGACCAGAACGAACGCGTTTGCTGAACAGCATGATGACTGCAAATGGAATGACTAGCAGAAGGTCGGCAAAAAACCAAACATCACGCGCATAGATCAACGTTGCGATACTCTCGCCAAGGGAGTCCACCTGCCGGGCCTGTAACAACACCGGGACCGTAAGGAAATCCTGAAAGTAGCGATAATAGACCATATCGGCATAGATTAGAGCGGTGAGAAGCAGATGAAGGACAGCAAGGGCTGCAATCATGCCTCTACGCGGCAGCCACCAGACCCAGAATGACAGGAGCATAATGGATCCGATCGCAATGACTTTATCAAGTAGCCCCATCGTAATGTTGTAGGCATGCAGATTATGATGCAGCAGCATCAGTTTAAGCAGAATGAGTATGGTGAAGATGACATATAACGTCAATGGATGACGCAGAAGCCCGCGCGTTCCGGAGCTGCGCATCGGCCGAGTAACAACCATGTTATTTCCCCCTTGAGTAGATAGGATAAGTGGATAAGATATGATAAGTAGATTGAGCAAGTTTATAGGATGAGTAGGTAGAATAAGTAAATAGAATAATGCCGGATGTAAATGAAAATAAAAGAGAAACATGTTCGCTTGTTTTGTTAACGCAGTGTAAAACAGGACTTCATATATTATAGCGTGACCGCCTGGCATTTCAACTAGGCTTGTCATAACCGCCGCCTTTTCACGAACAAAGCAAAAAACGCCCGGGCCGACAAAGGCCTGAGCGTTTCGACATATAGTTTGTTCTAGGCTTGGGTTGTTTTGTTGCGCGGAGGCAATGGACCCAGGTATTGATAATATTGGGTTTCGATCCGTCCGTTAAACAGCTTGCGGCGCTTGTCCGCTTTGTGTCCGAAGTATTCTTCAAATGCTTTGGTGGAAGTGATTGCAAAAAATGACCATGTCGGCATTTCCAGATAAGTACGTCCGAGGGAACGGAGCAGCTTCTGTACTTCCTTTTCTTCACTCAAACGTTCGCCATAAGGCGGGTTGGTAATAATAACGCCATACTCTCCCTGAGGTCTGGCCCGGTGTGCAGGCAGTACGCTGACTTCAATATCTTTGGCAAAGCCTGCGCTTTTGATTGCGGCCTGCGCAATCTCAATAGCTTCAGGATCAATGTCACTGCCAGCGATCTGAAGTGGAACGTCGTCACGAACGGCATCAAATGCTTCTTCCCGTGCTTGTTCCCACAGCTCCGCAGGAATGATGTCCCAGTTCTCTGAATTGAAGGTGCGGCGAAGACCTGGTGCGATGTTCCACCCAATCATAGCTGCTTCAATCAACATAGTACCTGAACCGCAGCATGGATCGTAGAACGGGCGGGACACATTCCAGCGGCTGAGCTGAATCAATGCTGCTGCGAGCGTTTCTTTCAGCGGAGCTTCTGTAACGAGTTTGCGGTATCCGCGTTTGTGAAGTCCCGGCCCTGTCGTGTCCAGCGTGATGAGCGCGCGATCATTCAGCAGAATGACCTCGACGACATAACGTGCACCATTTTCAGGAAACCATTCCGTGTGATGTGTCAGCTTGAGCTTCTCGACAATCGCTTTTTTGACGATACCTTGAGATGCAGGTACACTGCTCAGCTGGGACTTCTGAGAGCGTCCTTCCACCGGGAACTCACCGTTCGCGGGAATCCATTCTTCCCAAGGCAGTGCTTTGGTACCCTCAAACAATTCATCGAAGGTGGTTGCAGGGAATTCACCCATGTTGACTAATACGCGGTCCGAGCTTCGCAGCCACAGGTTACAGCGGCAAATATCAATGTAATCTCCTGTGAAAAATACTCGGCCGTTATCGACCTTGACATCGTCATACCCCAGCTGCTTCAATTCTCGGGCAACAACGGCCTCAAGTCCCATCGCAGAGGTTGCAATCAGTTGCAATCGAGCCATGTGATTCATTCAACTCCATTTCGCGCCGCAGCAGGCTTACCCTCTGGCAGCGATATAGTAACGGTGCGGCCTTGCCGCTTTCCGTGAAAAAACTTACAATGAGTAATGCGGTCTGCGCCGCATCAATTTCAATGCAGGTGATGCCGTGTTCATTATTCTGTGTTGGATAACAAACATTCATTATAAAACATTGGCAACCATATGAAAAGCAGTACCAAGGTATTTATATAAACAACAGTACCAGGGTATTGATATGGAAAGCTGTCCAAGTATCCAAGGAGGAACTTCGTGGTGAATCTGACCCCTGACGAATATGTAAATCAATTATTTCAAGAGGATGAGCTTTTGTTAAAAGTAAAAGAAGCTATTCGGGCGAATGGCATGCCCGAGGTTTCAGTTGCGGCGGCTTACGGTCGTCTGTTAACCTTTCTGGCCAAAACCTCGAAGGCTGAAGCGGTGCTCGAAATCGGTGTGCTGGGCGGGTACAGCGGCATCTGTCTGGCTCGTGGATTAAGTGATGGAGGAACCCTGACCTCTCTCGAACTGAAAGAAGAGTACGCAGCGATGGCTCGCGGACATCTGGAGGAGGGAGGTTTTGGTGATAAAGTGGAGTACCGGATCGGGCCTGCAGCAGACAGTCTGGAGCAATTGGCACAGGAGGGACGCACCTTCGATTTTTTCTTTATTGATGCAGATAAAGAAAATTATCCGGTGTATCTGGATTACGCGATTCGGCTTGCGCGTCCAGGCGCAGTTATCGTAGGTGACAACTGCTTCCTGCGCGGGCGCACGCTCAATCCGGACAAGCAGGGTCCAGCCGTGCTTGCTGTTCGCCGCTTCAACGAACAGATGGCGAGTGATCCACGTCTCGTCACGACTATGCTGCCTGACTACGATGGCTTGGCACTCGCTTGGGTGAAGTGAATTTTGGGTTAATTTACTTAGAATAGTTTACAAAAAATCCTTTGATATATCCTACAAACCTGAACAACGATTATTGTGTCATAAATCTCCTTTTTTTACAGGGGGACTCCAAACGATAAGGGACCGACATTGATACTGTCGGTCCCTTGATATATTTGTTACTTTAAACTTATTTAATTCTTTTTATTAATACTTAACTCCATACGAAGAAACAATTATCTGCTTCCAGTGGTAACAGCTTCTTTAATTTTAGGAAAGAATGTTCTAGCGTGTTTCTCCCCATCTTGCGTCCGGAACACCGTAATATCCAGTTTCTCTCCATTCAATTCTGTAGGAATGTCTTGTCTTCCATCTAGAAAAGCCACTGTGCCGAGAGCCATTAAACCTTCCGCGCTTGTGCCTACGAAGAAGCCTCCGACTTTTTTGTTAAGCTTCGTTTTATTTCCGTTTTGATCCTTTTCCTCTAACGAGTATTGTATTGTTATAACTTCTGCTAATTGACTCGCTTCAATTTTATTAACCATGACATGTCTAATAAACACGATAGAGTCTTCCTTTTTTAATTGTACGTATGGACCGTCATTAATCAGATAGTGATACCAGAAATGGTGTCCACCCAATTTTTTTCGTTGACCTCCTTGCTCGCCCAGAAATACATGTTCAAAATACGAAGTGCTTTTACCTAAAATTAATTTGAACCAGAGTGCTTTAAGCATCTCTATCCATTCTTCATCAGAGCTGCCTGTAGCGAGATGTCCATTAGACTCTGCATATTCACGTGCTAGCTTCATCGGCTTTGTTTCAATCGCAAACTGCAAGAACGTACTAACTTCTTCCTGTTCCTCTAAAGTATTGTTCTCCTTGCCATTTCTTTTCCAATCATAGTTATCGTGAAGTTTTACAAATAAATCGTAGGATTTTTGCTTGGACTGTGGGATAAGAAATTCTTTAAATACAGAAATCTCATCCTTCTCGCTTCCTTGCGTCGTAGCTTCATTCGGCATTGGATTCATATCCACAATTACATAGCCTTGGGCAGCGTTTTTTTTGTTGTCACTTAGTCCATCGATTAACGGAAATATGCCATTCTCGTTCATGTCTGCGTCCCAAATTTGTTGAAAAATCATTATTATCCAACCTTTCTAATTTTTATTTTTTGAACCTTTATTATCTTTTTTATATTTAATTGAAAATATTTATGTAAATATTGTATTTTTAGTTATAATAAGAAAATAATTAACTTGAATAAGAATTTTTGTATTGAGATGACGCTAAAAGCTCTGATATATAAAGAGGTCCACCTTTTTTAGTTATATATGTAATTTAAATAATGTTAATAAGCAGAATTTGAAGAAAATGCAAGATTGTTCGTTGAATGATAAGAAAAATTTGCTTCCTCGCTAAATTGATTGCGCGACTGATGTCTGTTTCATAGAAAAATAGAGAAAGAGAATACTAACCTATAGGGATAAAGATAGGGTGGGATTTACACAATGTGGAGCTCATTAAACATTGAAGACAATCCAAGGATGGGTATGTTTAAAACTGCGTTAACTCTTGAAGTGCCTTGGAAACTAACTCATGTTGACCACGAAAAGAGGATGAGGCCTAGACACTCCAGATGTGCAAGCCAGTATGTCTGTTCAACCGGGCGGGCGTCATGGTAGCGGACAACGGCTGGAATAAACTGCACGTTGGTTTTGAATGGTTCTAACAGCCTTTTGAAAGCGTCTGACACAACTCTCGTTCCCGTAATGGTTTCGAAGTAATCTACCTTTAATCTGCGTACAGACGAAAAAAGCTCGATATCCGCACTGGTGTCATCTGGCAATTGCTCGTTGACAGCTAGATAATTCGTATCCAATTCGGGAAAAAAGGTTGAGCGTGCAGGATAAAAGCTATCTTAACCCAATAGGGAAAGTGACCAGGTAACATGCGTAAAAAAGTAAAAAAAGCAAAAAACAAAAAGCCGAGACAGGATGGAAATCTGCTTCGGCTTTTTGCGTATTCATAACGATGGTTTAGCTGGCTTACACCTGTGGTGTGCCGTAGGTCTCAAACCATTTTTTAATAGTATCAAAATCATCACTGAAGGAGAGTCCGAGCATCAAAAGGATTCTTGCTTGCTGCGGGCTGAGGTTATCCCCGGCAATAATGCCTTTACCGCCGCCATAGACGCTGCCGGAGCCTGTCCGGGTTGTCGTTACGAAAATAACCCCTTCTTCAATTGCCTTGGTCCGGGCTTGTCCCATGGCTCTGGAGATGCCGCCTGCGCCTGTTCCGGAGGTGACAATGCCCTTCACTCCGCTTTTGACAAAGCCTTCAATGGCTCCCCCGCCTGCTTCCTGATAAGAGATTGCAATCTCTACCTTGGCAAGATCGGCTTTGGTAATTTTGCTAAGATCGAATACAGGCTTCGCTGTGCCCTCCGGTTTCATGGCACGTGCAGGAGCACGATAGATTCGAATGTTTTCCTCATCAATGTAACCGACAGCGCCTAGCATTGGTGTTTCAAAGGTATCTGTGCGGTAGTCATTTGTCTTGGTTACGCCGCGCGCAAGCTGAATCGTATCATTAAGCATCAGCACGGTGCCAAAGGATGTGGTCCGGCCGCTGCCTGCAAGTTTGATGGCATTGTACAGGTTGGCTTGGGCATCCGAGCCGATAACCGTCCATGGGCGCATGGAGCCTGTAATGACAACGGGCTTGTCACTTTGAACCGTCATATCCAGGAAGTAGGCAATCTCCTCCATCGTATCTGTACCAGTCGTTACAACAACGCTGTCATATTGAGACAGTGCCTTATCTACCGTTTGAGACAAGTCGTAGAGGTCAGCCATCGAGTAGGAGCCTGAACCGGAGTTGCCGAACTGCAATGTGCTGACGTCTGCAATTTTTTGCTTGTCCGGCAAATCTTTGACCATGTCCGCAATGAGCAGTGTGCCTGCCTTGTAATTTTGGAAGCTGGTGGCGTCTTCGGATTGTCCTGCAATCGTCCCTCCTGTACCAATAACAAGCACATTAGGAAGAGAAGACTGCTTGGAGGATTCCGGCACAGCCGGGATGGTTGTGTTTCGTGCTGGGGTAGTTGGTGCAGGCTGAACGGCGCCTGTCGTGCCTTTCACTTCTACGGTAGCAGCCTGGGCGGCATACGTTCCCACAGGGGAGAGGGATAGGGTGAGGGCTGTTAGTGCGGCGGTACTCCAAACGGCCCAAGGACGAAGGTAAGATGATTTTTTCATGCTGACACGCTCCTTCAAGTGAAATGTGTGTGAGGTATTCTCTTTTTTTATGTATAAAGATTGAGATTATTTTATTTCGTGTCAGTTAATATGACAAGTATTGATTATAATAGAGATAACGGTTACATTCAAAGTTTAAGAGAGTATTATTGCTGTTTATTAAAGAAAATGACCAATTTATTCAACGGATTAGTCTTTGTTTAAAGAAAATAGTAGCGAGTTTAATATAGGGATTATAAATAAAATGTAAATAAATATGACATCAATTGTGTTCGACAATTTCAGAGGATTTTGGAGCAAGGGATGGGCCGTAAGGCTTATTTACTGTGTTTTATTGGAATTAACATCCAGTTATGTGTATAATGAATATGAATTTATATGTAAATAAATATATATATTATTGATTGGAGGAAAACACGATGAAACAAGCGCCCCGAAAATATGCCAATTATATCCCGATTCGGGATTTGCACAGCAAGGAACGGCAGTTATCCCCCTTCCAGGTGTATGCAGAACTTCGTGAGAACACTCCAGTCCGTTATGATGAGCATCGTGAATGCTGGGATGTGTTTCGTTATGAAGATGTGCATTATGTACTAAAAAATCCAAAGCTGTTTTCTTCCGAACGTAACCGTGCGGGTTCCAGTTTGCTGACCACAGACCCGCCCAAGCATAAGCAGCTTCGTGATTTGGTTAATCAGGCGTTTACGCCCAAGGCCATTGAAGCGCTGGCGCCGCGAATTCAGGAGATTACGGATGAATTGCTGGCCCCGCATCTTTCGGGTGAGAAAATGAATCTGATTGATGATCTCGCAGCGCCGCTGCCCGTCATCGTCATTGCTGAACTGATCGGTGTTCCGGCTTCGGATCGCCGGGAATTCAAGGTTTGGTCCGATGTGCTCGTGAAGGGTGCGCGCGATGACAGCGAGCAGGCGTTTCAAGAGTTAACGGATGAAAAGCGACAGAATATCCAGGAGTTATATGCCTATTTCACTGAAATTTTGGAACAGCGTCGTTTAGAGCCGAAGGATGACCTCGTTTCCTTGCTGCTTGCTGCAGAGATTGAAGGGCAGAAGCTGACGGTGGAGGAGGTTGTCAATTTCTGCATTCTCCTGCTGGTCGCAGGGAATGAAACCACAACCAATCTGATTGCCAACGCGGTGCGTATCCTCTCTGAACAACCTGAATTGCAGAACGAGTTGCGTGAGCATCCGGATCGGGTGGCGAGTGCTGTAGAAGAAACATTGCGGTATTATCCGCCAATTGTAGCGATAGGACGTGTAGCAAGGGAAACAGTGGAATTAAACGGACAAACCATTCATGCGGGAGATCAGGTTATTTCCTGGGTAGGGGCGGCAAATCGTGATCCTGCGCAGTTTGAACGTGCTGATGAATTCGTATCGGATCGCAAGCCGAACAGACATCTGGGCTTCGGGTTTGGCATTCATTTCTGCCTTGGTGCACCTTTGGCACGTTTGGAAGCGAGAGTTGTGCTGCATACCCTTCTTCAAAGGGTGGAGCACATAAAGCTGGCTCCTGAAGCGGAGCTGGAGCCGATCCAGAGTGCCTTTGTCTTTGGTGTGAAGGAATATCCTATTCAATTTCACGAACGACAAGCAGAGTAGCGTCGTGTATCTGCTCTGCACACAGAAAGAAAGCCGCTCTCAGACCCTAAAGGGGATGAAGCGGCTTTTTGTTCATGTTATAACCTGTATGTCACTCCCTGAAGGTGAGTGATGTCAGCATTTCGTCCTATTCCTGCTTAACCCCTGTTATCTTCACGGTTCAATGCGCACTGGCCTTTTGTACAGCTTGAACCGGACCCAAACCATATTAAGCAGCAACAGTGAGCCGGAAACGACAAACAGTCCCTCAATGCCGATAAAGCCGGCCAGAAAACCGCCAATGATAGCGCCCAGCATGTTGCCAAGCGCCAGAGTGCTGGTATTAAAGCTGAATGCCCGGCTGATCATGCTGTCAGGCGTATATCCCCGAATCAGCGCATTTACACTTGGAAGCAAACCGCCCATAAATACACCCATGACGAAACGAACCAGAATGAGCTGCCACACGGTTTGAACAAAAGCCTGCGGGATCAGCATAAGACCAGTACCGATCAAGGAGAAGGTAAGCACCCTGTGTGGACCTATTCGGTCACTTAGCTTTCCGAGTACAGGTGACATTGCCATATTGGACAACCCTGTGACTGCACCGACCATTCCAGCCCAGAAGGCTACGTCTACTGCGGTGCCGTGCAGTTTTTGCACGTATAAAGGCAATAGTGACATCGGACTGATCATTGCAAATTGCAGCAGGAACGTCACAGCGAACAGCGCTGGCAGCTGGGGTGATTTGCTAAGCTCTTTCAGACCGGATAAAACGGATTGATCCGGAAGCTTTGCCGCTTTTTGACGGTCGAATTTCTCCCGCACCAGGAACATGGCCAGCAAGGAAGCCGTGAAGATAAGTCCGCCTGTGATATAAAAAATAGGACGAAATCCGACTGCATCCGCCAGCAGTCCGCCAATAAGAGGTCCCAGGATGGTGCCTGCCACCTGCCCGGATTGACTGATGCCCATGGCGAAGCCCATGCGATCCTTCGGCGTTGTACCCGAGATCAGAGCTACCGCTGCCGGATTGAAACCGGAAATGGTGCCGTTCAGCAGCCGTAATAAGAGGAGTTGCCAGGGATTCTGCACAAAGCCCATCAGTGCAATAACGATGGCCATGCCAAATCCGGAACGAAGCAGCATAATTTTGCGTCCGTATTTATCAGACAGCTTGCCCCAGAGTGGTTGGAATATAAAAGAGGTAAGGAAATTGGCTGCAAAAATAAATCCGGCCCAGATGCCAATTTCATGCTCTCCTACGACGCCTAGATCTCTGGCGAGAAATAGCGAGAGAAACGGTGTGATCATGGTCATGCCTGCATTAACCAGAAACTGCCCGAACCAAAGCACAATGAGGTTAACCTTCCATGTTTTCAATGTGCTTTCACTTCCTTTCAAATTTTCTGCAACTCTCGATGCGAAGATTTTTTGCACACTCCATACAAGTGTTTTCTGTAACTTTCAAAAAAGCCATTTTTTTATTATATCACAATTGGCATATTAAAGATGGGTTATTGAATACATCGAAAGCAGGCTAAACCAAAGTATGAAATAGGGTGTAACGAATGTCATAGTATTGTCACTTGGAACACATCCCCAAATGGTTGTTACGGCTGTTTAAAAAGGGCATAATGGTAATTATGAGTCCAAAAACTATTGGAGGCTTCTTAATATGAGCTATAATGATCGTTTGATTCGGGCAAGTTTCAAACAGCAGGTAGATCGTGTGCCGGTTTGGTACATGCGTCAGGCTGGGCGTTACGATCCTGAATATCGCAAAATCAAAGAAAAGTACTCCTTGCTTGAAATATGCCAGCAGCCTGAGCTGGCGGCTGAAGTTACGCTCATGCCCGTACGGAAACTGGGCGTGGATGCGGCTATTTTGTATTCCGATATTATGAATCCGGTTGCTTCACTCGGTATAGATTTTGATATTGTCAAAAATATTGGACCGGTGATTGATAATCCCATTCGTTCCGCAGCAGACGTAGACCGCCTGCGTCCTATTGATGTGGAGGGTGATCTGTCACACATTCTGGAAACGATTCGTATTCTGGACAAGCAGCTCGACGTTCCGCTGATCACGTTTGCGGGTGCTCCGTTTACGATTGCAAGTTATCTGATTGAAGGCCAGCCTTCCAAAGGGTATATCCGGACCAAAACGATGATGTACAGCGAGCCGGAAGTGTGGCATAAACTGATGCAGAAGCTTGGTGATATGGTCATTACATATATCCGTGCCCATATCGCGAATGGCGGTAAGGCATTTCAGTTGTTTGACAGCTGGGTAGGAGCACTCTCTCCCAAAGATTTCAAAACGTATGTACTGCCTACGATTACCCGTATTTTTACCGAATTATCCGATTTGAATGTACCGAAAATTTATTTTCCTGGTGTAGCCTCTGGCGAATTGCTGCCAACCCTGCAGGAGCTGCAGGCTAATGTGATCGGGCTGGACTGGAGAGTTTCCGTCTCGGAAGGTCGCAGACGACTGGGGGGCAAATTTGCAGTACAGGGCAATCTTGATCCGTATATCCTTACGGCGCCAATGGAGGTCATCAAAGAACAGGCCAAAGCCATTATTGATGAAGGAGTCAAGGAGCCAGGATACATTTTCAATCTCGGACATGGGCTGTTCCCTGAAGCTTCTCTAGATAAATTAAAAGAACTAACCGCTTATATTCACGAATATTCAGCAGAAGCCTTGAAGATGGGAGTGACGGCAAGCAATGACTAAGACCGTAGGTGTATTGGTGATGTCGTATGGCACACCTGAAAATATGGAAAGTATTGAAGCATATTACACGCATATCCGCAGAGGGCGGCCGCCTGAGCCGGAACAATTAAAGGAATTGACAGATCGCTACGAAGCGATTGTTGGCGGTGTGTTCCCGCTCCGTGAGAATACGGACAATCAGGTGAAAACACTGCAGGAGACGTTACAGCAGGACGAGCGCCGGAACGGCACCGAGTTTCGTTGTTATCAGGGTCTCAAGCATGCGTATCCTTTTATTGAGGACGGCGTGGAGCAGATGGCCAAGGACGGCATTGAGACTGCAATTGGCATCGTGCTGGCTCCGCACTTCTCTACGATGAGCGTAGGCAGCTATATCAAGCGTGCACGGGAAAAAGCGGAAGAGCATGGCATTCGCATGTCCTTTATTGAAAGCTATCATTTGCACCCGAAGCTTATTCAGGCACTTGCTACACGTGTAAGCGCAAAGCTGGATGCTTTTGAGGAAGCAGGAGCCAAGCGCGGGGACGTGAAGGTGCTGTTCAGCGCACACAGTCTGCCTGCGCGAATTGTAGATATGGGTGATCCATATCCGGATCAACTGCTGGAAACCTCCGAAGCGATTGCTTCCCGCGTGGGCATTTCCAACTGGCAGTTTACTTGGCAAAGTGCAGGGCGCACCGCCGAGCCATGGCTGGGTCCTGACATACTGGACACACTGCAGGAGCTTTCCCGTGAGCAGGTGGAGGATGTGCTTGTGGCGCCGATTGGCTTTGTATCCGATCACCTGGAAGTGCTGTACGATCTCGACATCGAAGCCAAAGCGATTGCAAAGGAAATGGATATGCGCCTGATGCGCATCGACTCGCTTAATAGTGATCCTCTGTACATGGAAACATTAAGCGACTCTATTATAAGCCAATGGCAGCAAGGGTCTGATAACTGATGGAAGACAAGAAACGACGCGTCGTTATTGTCGGCGGAGGCCTTACGGGTCTCAGCGCGGCATTTTATATTCGCAAGCATTACCGGGCGGCAGGTGTTGAGCCAGCGATTACCCTGCTTGAGAAAAGTTCATTCATGGGCGGCATCATTGAAACGCTGCATCGGGACGGATTCGTGATTGAGAAAGGGCCTGACTCCTTCCTGGCTCGTAAAACAGCCATGATTGATCTGGCGAAGGAACTGGAGATGGATCATGAACTGGTCAGTCAAAATCCGGAGTCGAAAAAAACATATATCATGCAGCGTGGCAAGCTTCATCCGATGCCGGCAGGACTGGTTCTCGGGATTCCGACAGAGCTGAGACCTTTTCTGAGAAGTGGACTTGTCTCTCCCGCGGGCAAGCTGCGGGCGCTGATGGACTTTATTATTCCACCCAAGCGTACGACAGAGGATGAATCACTTGGTTATATGATTGAGCGCAGACTGGGAGCGGAAGTGCTCGAGAACCTGACCGAGCCGCTACTGGCAGGCATTTACGCAGGAGATATGCGTAAGCTGAGCCTGCAAGCTACCTTTCCGCAGTTTGGAGAGGTAGAGCGGGATTATGGCAGCCTGATTCGAGGTATGATGACGGGGCGTAAACCGACCGAGACACATACTGGCACGAAGCGAAGTGCCTTTCTGAACTTCCGCCAGGGGCTGCAAAGTCTGGTGCATGCTCTGGTGCATGAACTGGATGATGTGGACCAGCGTTTGAATACTGCTGCTATATCTTTGCAGAGATCGGAACAGCAAGACGCAAGATATCGTGTTGAGCTGCACAATGGCGAATGGCTGGATGCGGATGATGTTGTTATTACCGTTCCAACTTATGTTGCATCATCTCTGCTTAAACCTCATGTAGATACCTCGGCACTGGATGCCATCAATTATGTTTCGGTCGCGAATGTTGTTCTCGCTTTTGAGAAAAAAGAGATTCAACATGTGTTTGACGGATCCGGATTTCTTGTGCCCCGCAAGGAGGGGCGCAACATTACGGCCTGCACATGGACATCCACCAAATGGCTTCACACCAGTCCGGAGGATAAAGTGCTGCTTCGCTGTTATGTTGGCCGTTCGGGGGATGAGCAGAATGTCGAGCTTCCTGATGAGGCGCTCACGGAACTTGTCATGAAAGACTTAAGGGAAACGATGGGCATTGATGCGAGTCCAATCTTCTCCGAGATTACAAGAATGCGCAGAGCGATGCCGCAGTATCCTGTCGGTCATCTCCAGCATCTTGCCGATCTTCGCAAAGAGCTTGGAACTAAAGTTCCGGGCGTTTATATTGCGGGTGCTGGTTATGAAGGGGTAGGTTTGCCAGACTGTGTCCGTCAAGCCAAAGAGATGTCTATGCAGGCAGTGACACAGCTTGCTGCGAATTAAAGGCATACCCATTTACTTTAATACCCGTATTCAATTTGCCGTCTCTAATGTAGCAGTATCTACAGCAGAGATGGCTTTTTTGTATAAATGTGCTTGAAGTGAAACCGTTTTAGATGTATTGAGAAACATTAAAAAGGAAAGATGCATATCCAGAATATGCTTGTTATAATGGTATGCATATGGATTGTTTGTAAAGAAGAGGAGTGGCTTATGTATCCCCCAAGATCGCAGCGAAGCTCAGTAAAGAAGAAAGCAAGACGTGCACGTAATGTCAAGATCAGAGTTGTCAATCTCATGCTTGTTGCAGCGATTGGTCTGGTCGGTGTGTATTATATCCTCAACACACGTGAACAGCAGTCAGGGCAGCCGGTTCCTCAAGAGGCAGCACAGCAGGAGCAGGAGCCGTCTTCAGCAACGGACAATCAGGGCGGCGGTGCAGTCAATGAGCCTGATGCCGATCCGGCTGAAACACCGGATGAGGAGGCTGATCCTGTAGATGGGAAGCCAGATGCAGGGACGGACAGTTCAGATGATCCTGCATCATCTGGAGCAAGTGATCCGACAGAGAATAACGGTGGGAAAAAAGACACAGGCACAAAGACTTCTGATTCGGATCAAGGCAATTCTGGCAAAGTTGAAAACAGTGGAAGCACCAAGGCTCCTGACCCGAAAAATGATGTTACCATTCATTTTGTTGGCGATATTCAATTTTCCGGTAAAGTTGCGGAGCTGCTGGAGAAGAACGGTTATAGCTATCCTTTCGCCAAGCTTGGCAGCATGTTCAAGGATGACGATTTAACCATTGGTAATCTGGAGACACCGGTAACTCACGGAGGTACGAGCGCAGAAGACAAATCGTTTGTATACAAATCTTCCCCAAAGGCTCTGCAAGCTATGGCGGCAGCCGGATTTGATGCGGTTAATCTGGCAAACAATCACATTCTGGATCAGGGTGTGGAAGGTTTGGTGGATACGCTGGCATATCTTGAGCAGTATGGCATTGCTCATGCCGGTGCAGGCATGAATGGCGCAGAGGCTTACGAGCCTGCTTATTTTGAACGTAAAGGCATGAAGATTGCCTTGCTTGGTTTCAGCCGGGTTGTTCCTGTAGCAAGCTGGAAGGCAGACGGAAATCGGGCAGGGGTGGCGGAAGCGTATGATTCCACAAGAGCGGTTGAAGCGATTCGGACGGCCCGGAAGAAGGCGGATCTGGTCATCGTTGTAGCCCATTGGGGAGAAGAGCGTGTCAGTACCCCGAATGCAGATCAAACAAAACTGGCCCATGAGTTTGTGGATGCCGGAGCCGATCTGATTGTTGGTGGTCATCCTCATGTTTTACAAGGTCTCGAAAACTATAAAGGGAAATGGATTGCATACAGTACAGGCAATTTTATTTTCACAAGATCTACTACGGAAGAAACCTGGAAGACAGCTGTGTTTCAGGCTAGCTGCAGCCGGGAGGCGAAATGCAGTATGAAAGTGATCCCGTATGAAGCGGCTCTGGGGCAGGCTGTGCCGATGCTTGATGATGCAAACCGGCTCCTGCTGGAGCAGATGGAAAAAATGTCGCCAGGGATTCGCATTAACACCAATGGAGTTGCTACGCTTAACTAAACCAGCCTGCTGCTGAGGAGAGATAAACTATGAATAATCTGTGTGTAGCCCATCGTGGATTCTCATCACTTGCACCCGAGAACACGATGGCAGCATTTAATATGGCAATGGAAAGACCGGAAGTTCAATGGATAGAGCTGGATGTGCAGTTGTCGCGAGATGGTGTGCCAGTTGTCATTCATGACTTTACGCTGGAGCGAACCACCAACGGCAAGGGGCGAGTCAAGGACACGGACTGGGCTGCTCTGAAACTGCTGGATGCAGGATCGTGGAAGGGCAATAATTACAAAGGCGAGCGTATTCCTTCACTTCGTGAGGTTTTGGATCGCTGTTGCGGCAAGGTTAGATTAAACATCGAATTGAAGACGCAAGGGGATATGTATCCGGGCTTGCCCGCAGCGGTCATTTACGAAATTAGAAAAAGACATATGCAGCATGATGTGGTTATTACTTCCTTTGAACCGGCAGCGCTGGTTGAAGTGAAGAAACTTGCCCCGGAATTGCAAACGGGACTGATTATTGATGCCAAACCGGGTGATTTGCTTGCTGCGTTGCAGCAGATGCATTGTACTTTTCTATCAATCGGCTACACCAATGTAGATAAAGCATTAATGAAACAAATGCATGGGGCGGGCATTCAAGTGATGGCATGGACGGTGGATGACAAGGCTTCGATGAAAAAGCTTGCTGCCATTGATCCTGATGTGATGATCTGTACCAATCGGCCGGATGTGTGGGAAGAGGCCTTTGAGGAAGCAAGCAGCCGTTTCTTCAGACCATAAAGATCTATATTCCAGGATGATAATCGAAGCAATGAATCCAGCAAAGGTGGTTACAACTCATGTTAACGAATATCTGTAATGTATACTGTGTAGGACGCAATTATAAACTTCATGCCGAGGAGCTTGGCAATGAGATTCCGGATGAACCGATGATTTTTATGAAACCTTCCCATGCTGTTGTGCCTCTGAATGGGGAAGCGCTGGAGCTGCCAGCTTCCAAGGGAGAGGTTCATTATGAGGCTGAGTTGGTTATCCGAATTGGTCGGAATTATGAGCCGGGAGTGCGTGTAGATGAGCTGGTGGATGCCTATGCCTTCGGGATTGATTTTACACTGCGTGATGTACAGACCGTAATCAAGAAAAAGGGCCATCCATGGACTGCGGCCAAAGGATTCAAAAATTCCGCGCCTGTAAGTGGTTTTCAGTCCTTTTCAGGCAAGGAAGCATTGCTAGAAAAGGACTTTACGCTGACCAAAAATGGCGTTGAAGTGCAACGAGGCAACATTCGCAACATGATTTTTGACCTTCAACACATTGTTGATTATGTAGGATATCATTATGGTCTTGGCGCAGGCGATATTATCTTCACCGGAACACCGGAGGGTGTGGGACCAGCCGTAGAGGGAGATGTGCTTGAGCTCGCCTGGGATGGTCAATCCGTCGGGAAATGTACTATTGCAGCAGCGAAATAATCCTGTAAATTCCGTATGAATTATAATGGTACAGTCATGCATTCAGGGGCGGGAAACCGCTCCTTTTTGACGTGATTATAGAAAATAAGTGAACACGCATCTCTACACATTAAAGTTTAAGCCCATTCATAAGAGGTACGGGCGCTTTCAAGAACAATTTGTTCGAGTTCCGCATGCTGTGCCTCATATTGCTCTTGAGTGATGCTTCCCTTTGCCAGACGATCATTCAGCTGCTGCCTCAGTTGATTGACCTGCAGAGCCACGACCTCACTGAAATCTCCGTTATTCTCGTCCGTAATGGTTTTAAGTGATTTGCCTGCGTACAGATCCTGATACAGATCTTCCTCAGAGGAGAGGTTAAGTGCACTCAGCAGCTCATCCTTGTTATCATCTTTGGAATTTAAACTTACGATGGACCACTCCGTTAAGGGAATCGGCGAAATGGCTGATTTGCTCCAGGCGGTTCCTGCAAAAGACATGGTTACAATCATCGTACCCACAAACATTACACGTTTTATATTCATTCTTGTCATCCTCGCTTCTGTATTTAAGTACGAAGGGAATCGTAGCTTAATCTTGTTGTTTGATCTGAGATTAGTTTAACCGGCGAAGCTGAAGTGAAACTTAAAATGGCATAAATAATTCCTGACAGGCAAAAAAAGAATAAATAACTTTTAATTCTTACTTGACAGGTTGGGTTAGTTGGTTATATGATGAACTCAATTATTTTAACGCTAATTAAATGAACAGTGAAATAAATTTGAATACGGATGCGAGCTGATTGGACCACCAAAGGCTCCCGGGACTACTCCATATGGAATGTCTTCGGGAGCCTTTTTGCGTACTTGCTAACGTTTCGGTTGAATAGGAGGATATGGAATGAACGAGGCAGATTGGGATGCGTTGGAGAAGACGGATTGGCTCTTTCGCAAAATGGTCAGACGATTCGTCAAGGAGCGGGATCGGATAACGGTGGAAGGCATTAGTCTGCCGGGTATGCTTATTTTGCACAAAATCATTCGTGAAGGAGAACAGCGGCTCGGGGACCTGGCCGATCAATTGGACTTCACTTCCGGCGCCATTACTGCACTGACTGACAAGCTTGAGAAAAAGGGATTAACGATCCGCAGACGCAAGGAAGACGATCGCCGTACCGTCCTGCTTGATATAACCGCCAAAGGTAGGGAGATGTATACCCGCAATAGCAATATCGGTGCCCGATGTATCACGCTTCTGTTTGAGGGATTTACCACTGCGGAACTGGAGCAGCAAAGCCAATTGTATGAGCGGGTGATTGCGAATCTGGAGGGGTTCTCGGATACACTGCTGGAGCTTGCCGAGAGCAATATGAGAGATAAGAGAGAGCCGTCCGTGGACAACGACCTTGAACAGAAGCGAAAGGGGAATTCCGGAAAGAACAATTATCTAAGTTATTAAATGCTTGTATCGCAGTTATTAATGCTTGAACGATCGTGAATGAATTTGACAATCCAAGGGAGAGATGAGAACGATGGGACACTCAACAATTTATCCAACGGGAGCAACGCTGTATAATCCGGAAAAAGCCTGGGGTGGCTACACCGTGTATCAGGCAGGAGAAGAAGGCGTTGTATTAATTGATATGAACGGTAAGGAAGTTCACCTCTGGAAAGGACTGCTCGGATTTCCTGCCAAGATTTTCCCCGGAGGTTATGTGCTGGGAAGCACGGGCAGAAGAGACCCGAAATTCGGTATTCAGGATAATGTGGACCTGGTTCAGGTGGACTGGGATGGCAACATCGTGTGGAAATACAATAGCTACGAACATATTGAAGATCCGGGATACGAGCCATTGTGGTACGCCCGTCAGCACCATGATTATCAGCGTGAGGGCAATCCGGTAGGGTATTATGCTCCTGGTCTGGCTCCAAAAACACAGGGTGGCAAGACTTTGATCCTGGCGCACAAAAATGTAAGCAATCCGCAAATCTCGGATAAACCTTTGCTTGATGATGCCATTATTGAAGTGGATTGGGAAGGCAATGTGTTGTGGGAATGGCTTCCGAACGAGCATTTTGAAGAACTGGGCTTTGACGAGGCAGCACGCAATGTATTGTACCGTGACCCGAATACGCGTTCATTTGGTCACCTTGGTGGGGGTGTAGGTGATTGGCTGCATATTAACTCAGCTTCCTATGTTGGCCCCAACCGATTCTATGAAGCGGGAGACGAGCGCTTTAACCCGGATAACATCATATGGGATGCCAGAGAAGCCAATATTATTGCCATTACGGACAGACAGAGCGGCAAAATTGTTTGGAAACTCGGGCCGGATTATTCCTCTCCTGAAGCGAGGCATATCGGCACCATTATCGGACAGCATCATGCGCATATCATTCCTCAAGGACTGCCGGGTGAGGGCAATCTTCTCGTGTTTGATAATGGAGGATGGGCAGGTTACGGTCTTCCGAATCCGGCTTCTCCATATGGCTTGAAACATGCGGTTCGTGATCATTCGCGCGTGCTTGAGATCGACCCGTTGACACTGGAGATTGTGTGGCAGTATACCTCTGCCGAAGCAGGCTTTTCCGTTCCAACCGATTCGTATAAATTTTACAGCCCGTATATTAGCTCAGCCCAGCGCTTGCCTAACGGTAATACGTTGATCACTGAAGGCTCCAATGGCAGATTGTTTGAAGTTACAGCAGAGCACGAGCTGGTGTGGGAGTATATTTCTCCATACAAAGACGGGCGTAATACCAATATGGTTTACCGTTCGTATCGGGTTCCATATCAATGGGTTCCTCAACTGGAGAAGCCGGAAGAGGTGGCGATCGAAGCCATTGATGTATCGGTCTACAGAGTGCCGGGAGCAGCAGCCAAAGGCTCTGATTCGGTAGTTAATGTAGAGACAACACTGCCTTTTGTTGAGGGTGCAGCTTGCGTGGCAACATCAGATGAAGGAAAACAAGGCAGTTAACAGTAGCCGATAATACATGGATTGAACGGGGTGTATGTTGTGAAAAAAACAACCATTTTAAAGGGAGCATTCATGCTGCTCCTCTCCTTAACAATTATAATCTACGGATGTTCTTCAAACGGAGCAAAGTCCGAAGTGAAAGGTAGCTCCGCAAGTGGTGCCGCCAAGGTAAAGATCCGCATAGCGGATACGAGCACAAACCCGACGTTCAGGGTAGCCTTTGCCAAAGGGTTCTTTGAAAGCCAAGGCATTGATGCAGAGATTGTCACGTTTGGTTCTCCGGCAGAAGGCGTGAATGCGCTGTTTATCAAGCAGGTGGATATTGCCTACGGTGCTGACTTCCCGGTGTTGAACGCTCTGGCCAAAGGAGATTATTCGATCATCGCTTCTGCGGGTCAGACAACGGATGAAGCAGCAGCGGCATGGAAGTTGTATGCCAGGGATGAGATCCGGACGGGTGCAGACCTGAAGGGCAAGAGTGTAAGCTTTATTCGAGGCACATTTATTCCGTATCTGTGGGATGAGTATTTGAAGGCTCAGGGGCTTACGCTTGGGGATGTCAAGCAGATTGGGCAAGGAGCCTTCGATGAATCCTATATCGCATTGAAGCAAGGAGAACTGGATGCCGCCTGGGTTATCGGCTCTGCATTAACCGACAAGTTCGATAAGCTTGAAGGCGTGCATCAGCTGACAGATATGTCCCAGACTCCAGTGAGGCTTGGCATGGGGCTGGTCGCAAGTAATGAGTTCATCGAGGCTAATCCGGACACGATAAAGGGTTTTCTTGTAGCCCTCGATGAAGCTTCAACATATGCCCAGGCTCATCCTGATGAGGTAGCGGATCTGATGTATAAGGAGACAAAACAACCCAAGGAAGCAACCTTGAAGGATCTTCCGATCAATCCGTGGGTCGTTGGATTTACCCGGGAAGCGTATGAAAGTTTGGCGGGACAGAAGCAATACATGGTGGATAACGGAATCATTGAGCAGGATTTTGATCTCAAAGGCAAGTTAAACCTCGAACCTCTGAAACAGGCATTGCCGGATAAAGTAACATATACCGAATAACCCAAAACGTACTGGAGGTGTCTCTATGTCCTTACCCGCAGATCGTCACACGATTCATATTGAACAGCTTCGAAAAACCTACAACGCTCCCGCAAATGGAGAAGTGCATTACATTATCAAGGATGTTGATCTGGTGATCAGGGGTGGCGAATTTTTTGTTCTGCTCGGTCCCAGCGGCTGCGGAAAATCAACGTTACTTAACATGATCGCGGGTTTTATCTCCAAGTCGGGCGGGCAGCTTAAAGTGAATAACAAAGAGATCGACAGACCTGGAAGGGATCGTGCAATGGTGTTCCAACAGGCGGATTCCTCGCTTTTCCCATGGCTTACCGTAAGGGAAAACGTTGAATTCGGGCTTCGAATGTCCAAGGTGCCCAAATCTGAACGCCGTACGATTTCGGACCGTTACATTCAGCTCGTGGGTTTGGGAGGACATGAAGGGAAGTATCCGAAGGAACTGTCTGGAGGCATGAAGCAGCGGGTCCAACTGGCACGAGTGCTGGCTAATGATTCGGCGATTCTTCTCATGGATGAACCTTTCGGTGCGCTGGATGCCATGACTCGAAGAGTCATGCAGAAGGAGCTGGTGAATATCTGGAGGGAAACGAATAAGACGATTATATTTGTTACTCATGACATCCAGGAGGCTTTATTGCTCGGTGAACGGATCGGAATCATGTCGGTGGGGCCTTCATCGAATATAACGGATATTTATCATAACGTTCAGTCTTATCCGAGAAATATTGCTTCGGCTGAATTTAATTCCCTATACGATCAGATTCAAAGTCATTTTGAAGAATAACCGAGGTGATCCGGATCATGAAATGGTTGGAGAAAAAATGGGTGTCTGTACCACTGCTATGGGTTACAGTCATTCTGATATGGCAGCTTGGTGCATTGCTCTATGGGCCGGACGTGATTCCTGGTCCATGGGATACTGTGCAGGGGGCTCGCGAATTAATTGCTGATGGCACGCTAATGCATTATATCGGGATCAGCTTCTCGCGTGTACTGGCCGGATGGGTACTGGGAAGTGTCATTGCCATTCCGGTAGGACTTCTCATCGGCAAGGTTCACATCATTCGTCTGTTTGCCGAACCCTTTCTTAATTTTATTCGATTTATACCGCCGATTGCTTTCATTACATTATTCCTGGTCTGGTTCGGCATCGGGGAACAGTCCAAGATTGCACTGATCATGTATGCGACATTCTTCATCGTTGTACTGAATACACTGACGGGCGTCTTGTCCATTGAAGAGGATAAGATTCGTTCAGCCCGCAGTATGGGTGCGAATGAGTGGCAGATTTTATTGCATGTTGTTGTCCCTGCTACGACCCCGTACATTTTCACAGGTGTTCGATTGGCGATGGGAACTTCCTATATGGCTATTATCGGCGCAGAGATGATTGCCTCGAATGAAGGCGTGGGTTATCTGATCTGGAATTCACGGCTGTTTTTCCGAACGGACTGGATTTTTGTTGGACTAATCTCCTTGGGATTTATGGGTTTTCTCACGGATCGTTTGTTCAATTGGTTTGGTCGCCGTGTGTTGTATCGTTATGGCGTCATCGGCGGGGTCAAGCGAGGCTGACATTATACGGAGCGAACGACGCGATGTTTAGTTGCAAAAGGACAGTTATAATCATTATATTTCGTCCAGCAGACCTGGTTCGCAGCTTTCTAAGCTGCCGGATCAGGTTTTTGTTATGCCTGCAACGGGAGTTTCGGCATTGGGCTCAAACCGTGGTATAATTGAATTTCAAAAATAACATAAACGTCATGTGGACCATAGATGCTGCCACATGCAGGAGAGATTATGGACTGGATTATCGGCGCGGTATGCGCTTTTATTGTGGCGGGTGCAGCCTACGGGAAGAAGTCGCTAACCCTGTCCGGTTGCTTGGCAGCTGTGTTGATGGGAACGATCTATTACGGGGCAGGCAATCTGTTTTGGTTTGGCACACTGTTGTTGTTTTTCATAACTTCAACCCTGTTGTCCAAGTATCGTAAGGAACGCAAACAGGAGCTGGAGAAATCGTATGCCAAGACAGGCAATCGGGATGCAGGGCAAGTGTTTGCCAACGGCGGGATGGGCATGCTTTTATGTTTGGGATACTGGATATTTCCACACCCGGTCTGGATCTATGCTTTCATTGGTGTAATGGCAACTGTTACATCCGATACCTGGGCTACCGAACTCGGCAGCCTGAGCCGTAAGCCACCGCGTTCTGTCGTGAATTGGAAGGTGCTGACCCCGGGTGCTTCCGGTGGTGTGTCGTTACTTGGAACAACAGCGGCGGCGATAGGCGGAGCTTTGATTGGAGCAGGGGCATTTATCTTTTCTTGGGTCGCAGACTTTGAGACGCTGGGATTTTTGAGCTGGATGTGTGTTGGTCTTGCAGGTGGACTCGCTGGAGCATTCGCCGATTCCTATCTGGGAGCAACCGTCCAGTTGATGTATCGCTGCACCGAATGCGGTCGTGAAGTTGAGGTCAGTGAACACTGTGGCCACCGGACCGTTCGTGCACGGGGCTGGACGTGGATGAGCAACGATCTGGTCAATGTGCTGAGCTCGGTGATCGGAGGCTGTGTGGCGATCGGTTTGGGGAATATTTTGGCGTTGTAGGGAGGGAGTGCAAATGAGCACTGTGCAGGGAGACAAGTCGGAGGCTATTTTGGATGCGGCTTATGGTATTTTTGGATCAAAAGGATTTTATGAGACGAAAATGTCGGATATTGCTGATGAAGCCGGCATTGCAAAAGGCACCATTTATTTATATTTCAAGAGCAAGGAGCAGCTATTTATTGCTGTGTCCATGCGGGATTGTAACAGCTTTATAAGTCGATTGGAATACGCATTGCAGGCAAACGACAATACCGGTGACAAGCTTGCCGCTATTGCGAAGACACATTTGACGTATTATTATGAGCGCCGCAATCATACCAAGTTATTTTTTATGGCACCGAATAATGATCCGGACCTGATGAAATTTATGAAAGCCTTTATGAATGAATACATGAGCATCGTGCGCAGTGTTCTTGAGAGCGCCGGAGTGCCTGAGCCTGTCCTGCTGGCCGAAGCATATATCGGTATTCTGGACCGTCTGAAAATGGATATAATGCTGAATCCGGAATTTAATGAGACCGATCTGAATAAACGAATTTCGTTTGCAGCAGCGCTGTTTCTGGACGGATGTCGCTCCTTTTTGCAAGTATAAGAAGCTATGGGAGCGAGCGTAATATGCGTAATAATAGAGGATAGAGCATTTCAAACTATAGAGAAGTGTGGGTAACGGGCAATGAACATAATGACAGTAGAACAAATTGCAAAAAGTTATGGCGAGAAAATTTTATTCAAAGATGCTTCATTCGGGATGGAGGATCAGGATAAAATCGGCGTCGTCGGTGTGAACGGCACCGGGAAATCTACGTTTTTGCGAGTGATTGCAGGTCTGGAGCCGGCAGATGAGGGTCAGATCGCCATCGGGAATGATGTACGTGTGCAGTTTCTGGCCCAGAATCCGGAGTTTAATCCGAATAATACGGTGTTGCAGCAGGTGTTTGAAGGTGAAGGCGCCGAGATGAGAACGGTACGGGAGTATACAGAAACGATGGAGCTGCTGGAGTTGAATCCGTCAGATACCGAGCTGACTGAGCGACTGTTGCGTCTGAATCAACAGATGGAGCAGCTTCAGCTCTGGCAGATGGAGAGTGAAGCCAAAAGCATTTTGTCCAAGCTGGGCATACAGCAGTTCGATGCATTAATGGGCACTTTGTCAGGCGGACAGCGGAAACGGGTTGCTTTGGCGGCAGCGTTAATTCACCCTTGCGAGCTGCTCATTCTGGACGAGCCGACGAACCATATTGATAATGATTCAGTCGTGTGGCTGGAGCAGTATCTGCAGAAGCGGCGCGGCGCATTGCTTATGATTACGCATGATCGCTATTTCCTAGATCGGGTAGCCAATGTCATGCTGGAGCTTGATCATGGACGCTTGTTCCGATATGAGGCGAACTATACACGTTTTCTGGAGCTGAAGGCTGAACGGGAGGAACGAGAGGCTGCTTCAGAACAGAAACGTCAAAATCTGCTGCGTACCGAGCTTGCCTGGATTCGCCGGGGAGCGAAGGCGCGCACGACGAAACAGAAGGCGCGGATTGATCGTTTTGAACAGCTTAAAGACCAGCAAGGGGTTCAGCGTTCCGGTTCGCTTGAGGTGTCCGTAGGTTCGACACGTCTAGGGAAAAAAATACTGGAGATCGAGCATCTCTCCAAGTCGGTCGGTGACCGCAAGCTGATTGAGGATCTGAGCTACATTGCCGTGCCGGGTGATCGTGTAGGCATTGTTGGTCCGAATGGCAGCGGTAAATCCACCCTGCTGCAGATGATTTCGGGCAGATTACAGCCGGATGCCGGAGAGGTTGTGCTTGGACCAACCGTCAATCTGGGTTATTTCACGCAGGAGCATCAGGAAATGGACGAGACGATGCGTGTCATTGAATATATCAAGGAAGTGGCCGAAAATATTAAAACTGCTGACGGATCGCTTATTACAGCTTCACAGATGCTTGAGCGCTTTTTATTCAGTCCAACCGCACAATGGACGCCAATAGCCCGATTGTCCGGGGGAGAGAAACGGCGACTATACCTGCTTCGAATTCTGATGGCGGCTCCCAATGTACTGCTGCTGGATGAGCCAACGAATGATCTGGACATTCAGACGCTTGCGGTGCTGGAAGACTATCTGGATGATTTCCCGGGGGTTGTGTTTGTCGTATCGCATGATCGCTATTTCCTGGATCGTACGGTAGATAAGGTACTTGCGTTCGAAGGCGATGGGGCTATCCGTGTGCACGTAGGTGATTACAGCGAATATGCGGAATGGATGCTGAAAAATGCGCCTGTCAATCAGCAGAGTGGTGCTGGAACTGCCGCCAAAAAACAGGCGAGTGAAAAAACGTCCGAGGCCGCTGCTCCTGCCTCCTCTGCGTCGGCAAAGCCTAAACTGAAATTCAGTTTTAAAGAGCAGCGTGAATTTGATCAGATTGATGAGAACATTGAGAAGGCCGAAGCGAATCTTGCCCGGATTAACCAAGAGATGGAAGCCGCCTTCAGTGATTCTGCTCGTTTGCAGGAGTTAATGGCCGAACAGGCAGAGGCCGAGCGTCATCTGGATGAATTGATGGAGCGCTGGACTGTACTGAATGAGATCGCTGAGCAGATTGAACAAAATAAATCCTAACTTGCTTGATGTAAGCAAACCATAATAATGTCTTTCTTCATAAAGCGGCTACATGTCGTTTTGAAGGAGGGCATTTTTGGTTTACATGATGATGATAAATTAGATGTCGAAGATAAAAGATGAAACGTTATCCTTGATTATTACGTTTTACTAGTAAAGAATTCCATAGAAGGGAGAGAGCGTGAAGTTGATCAATAATGAAATCAATGAACAACTCGCCATACTTAAGGAAAAAGGAAGAATTTATGAAAAATGGGCGAAACGCCTTCATAAGCTCCAGAAGGAGGAAAAGCAGTGGGAAGCAAAGGTGCAGCATTGCAGCACAGCTCTTCAGAAGGAACAAAGGGATGTTGATCAGCTGAACGGCATGAGTTTGGCTTCGTTTTTCTATAATTTAATAGGGAAGAAGACAGAACGTCTGGAGAAAGAAGAGCTGGAATTGCTGGAGAGCAAGGCAGCTCACGATACGGCATGCCAAATGTTACAGGATGTTCATGAGCAACGGATTCAAGTCGAGCAGGAGCTTCAAAGACAATCTCAGCATCAGTTCTGGGAGAGTGACTATCAGGTTTTATGGAAAAAAAAAGAACAACACTTGCTTAAGCAGGATGAAGAACTGCAACAATTGGCTGAAGAACAGGAACATCTGGCGAGCAAACTACAGGAGCTTAACGAAGCTCTCAGAGAAGGAGATTATCTGGTGTATGCGCTTGAACGTGCAGAGAAGGCTTTGGAATCAGCAGGAAATTGGGGGATCTATGACATGATGGGTGGAGGTACAATCTCCACGCATATCAAGCGCAGACGTATGGATGATGCACAAGTTGCTATTATGGATGCGGGCAAGCGTCTGCGTCGTTTTCAGAAGGAGTTAGAAGATGTAGAGATGGCCGTAAGTGCTGATTTGAATTTGGGCGGTCTACTGTCCTTTGCGGACTATTTCTTTGACAACTTCTTTGTAGATTGGATGATTCAGGACAAAATTCGCAGCGCTGAAAAACAGGTCAAACATGGACTTAGCATGGTACGACAGACAGTACAGATTTTACAGGTTGAAATTAATGATCACGAAGCCAGGCTTCAGGTTCAGGAACGTCGATATCGCGAATATGTGGAACAGGCCTGATCAATGATTGTATTTGTGTTGCTGCATATACCAATAATAGAGGACACATCTTTTCACACGCTGATTATGCGCTGAGAGGATGTGTCCTTTTTAACCAAGTAAATGAAGTAAAAGAAGTGGTAAGCTGCTTTAATTTCTTACTTTGTAGTAATGTATGCGGCAAGCAGACGTGCTGTATTGATTACCGCTTTGGTGTGCGTGCGTTCCATGGAGTGAGAAGCGTGCACACCAGGACCGATTAAAGCCGCACGAATGTTGTTGCCTCCGCGCAAGGCAGCAGTACCGTCCGAGCTATATTGAGGGTAAATGTCCACGACATAATCCATGCCATCCTGTTTAGCCAGCTCAATGAGGCGGCTTGTCATATCGTAGTCGTAAGGACCGGAAGAGTCTTTGGCACATATGGATACATCGGTTTCTTTGCAGCTGAGATCATCTCCCATAGCTCCCATATCTACAGCAATCAGTTCACTGATCTCGGCCGGGATGTAAGCAGCTCCGTGTCCAACTTCTTCGTAGTTTGAGATAAGCAGGGTGACGTTATGTACGGGTTTCCAGCCTTCCCGATGCGCAGATTCGAGAATGCCAAACAGGGCGGCTACGCTGGCTTTATCATCGAGATGACGTGATTTGATATAACCGCTAGGTGTAATGACAGCACGGGCATCAAACGAGATAAAGTCACCCACACTGATTCCGAGCTTCAAAACATCCTCTTTGGAAGAAACAAGCTCATCAATGCGAACCTCCATATGGTTCTCTGAACGTTCAAACGTGCGAGCGTCAGGATAGACATGCACAGAAGGATGCAGGGACAGAATGGTTCCCGTGTAGACCTTGCCATCTCGTGTATGAATGGAGCAGTATTCGTTCTCAATGCTGTGCATCGTAAAACCGCCAACTGAGGTCAGTTTCAGCGTACCGTAAGGTGTAATTGAACGTACCATCGCACCAAGTGTGTCTACATGTGCACTAAGGGCGATTGTTTTGGAGGAGTCCTGGCCGGGCCAAGTGAGCACAGCACCGCCTTTATTATTCAGCTCCCAGGAAACGTTCAGGGACTCTGCTTCTTGGCAGATCATCTCCATGATCTGGCGGGTATACCCGCTCGGGCTCGGGGTATCAAGTAATTTTTTGAGAAAAGACAGAACGTAGGATTCATTAATGGTAAAGCTCATTTGATCTTCCTCCTTGATTATGCTGCTTGCCAGCATGGCTTCAGTAATAAAACGGCTTCAGTAAAAGAATACAGCCTGACTGGAAAGGGAATGCGTGTCCATTCCTTAATCGCAAGCAGGCTGTTTCTGATTTTACAATGTCCCTGGAGAATTACCTTTATGCTGACTGCCAATGGAATCATTGTGCAGCTGGTCATCAGGCTCAGGTTCATTAGAACCGATAGAATCGATGCTGTCGTACGAAACAGGTACAGCAGTGCTGGCTGCAGAAGCTTCCAGTTCAGTAATGCGCAATTTCAGACGTTTGTTTTCGCGCTGCAATCGGTATTGACGGTAGATTCCGTAAGAGCCGACGATTATTCCACCAATCAGCGTACAGCCTAGAATGAGTAGAATTAACGGCACACGAACGGTATTAAACAGCAGGTTAACTTGTACGGAATCGACATTAATGACTGCGAAGATGCCTGTAAGCAGTGCAAAAACAAGACCCGCTATAAGTGCCCATTGCATTTTCATGATGCTGCCTCCTTGTTGAACGTATGCGAACTAGAATGCATTACCCTTTTTGAAGCGAACTGCATCTTGCTTGATTATAAAATCCCTTGCCCGCCTGGACAAGGGATATAGATTACAGGGGAACATATCCTTATTTGGTTAATTGCTCCATCTGCTCGATTAAATCCTTAAATACACTCATAGCTTCACGAATCGGCTGAGGTGTAGACATATCGACTCCGGCTTTTTTCAAAATATTGATGGAGTAATCACTTCCACCGCTTTTCAGGAAGCCAATATAGCGATCCACGGCTGGCTGACCTTCCTCCAGAATTTGCTTGGAGAAGCTGGTTGCTGCCGAGAAGCCTGTAGCGTATTTATATACATAGAAGCTGTTATAGAAGTGGGGAATACGCGCCCATTCCATCTCGATGTCTTTGTCAACGACCATGTTTTTGCCATGATACTGCACATTCAGGTCATAATAAATTTCAGATAGCAGTTGTGGCGTAAGGGCTTCTCCCTGTTCGGCACGTTCATGAATAATTTTCTCGAACTCGGCAAACATCGTTTGACGGAATACGGTGGTGCGGAACTGATCCGCATAATACGTAAGCAGGTACAGTTTTTCCTTCGGATCTGTAGACTTGTTCAGCATATAGTCCATAAGCAGGGCTTCATTGGTAGTCGAAGCAACCTCGGCCAGGAAAATAGTATACTGTGCATCCCGATATGAAAGTGCTGTATCCGAATAATGTGAATGCAGCGCATGACCCATCTCATGGGCGAGTGTGAACATGCTGTTCAGATTGTCCTTATGGTTAAGCAAAACATACGGGTGAGTACCGTAAGCGCCCCAGGCATATGCGCCAGAGCGTTTATTTTCATTTTCATATACGTCGATCCAGCGGTTGTCATAACCGGACTGAAGTGCTTCTGCATAATCTTTGCCAAGTGGTGCCAATCCTTCTTTTACCGTCTGCTTGGCTTCTTCGTACGTGATGTCCATTTTGTATTCATCCACAAGTGGAGCGAACAGGTCATACATATGCAGTTGATCTACGCCAAGCAATTTTTTTCGAAGATCCATGTAGCGGTGCAGCAAAGGAAGGCTTTCATGAATCGTATCTACCAGATTGTTATACACATCAGTCGGAATATTGTCACCATAGAGGTTCATTTCCATGACAGAAGGATATTTCCGGACATTGGCATAGAACATATTTTTCGTTACATTGGCATTCAGTGCTGCTGCAATCGTATTTTTTTGTTTGGCGTACGTTTCGTATACTGCTTTGAAGGCACGCTCGCGAACCTCGCGATTAGGGTTTTCCAGAAATTGAATGTAGCTGCCATGAGTCAGTTCAACCTCGTTGCCATTCTCATCCTTGATTCGTGGAAACTTGAGATCGGCATTGTTCAGCATGCCAAAAATCGTTTGGGGAGCCTGGGACAGATTGCCCACCTGTGCGAGCAGAGCTTCTTCTGCTTGGCTTAATACATGGGCCTTCTCGCGTTTCATCTCTTCCAGTGTGAAGGTATAAGCGGCGAGTTTTTCATTTTTAATAAAAGCGTCCAGTTCTGCATCTGGCAAAGACAGAATTTCAGGTGTAACAAAAGAGAGTGCTTCACCCACGTTTACACCCAGCTTTTGCGCTTTTTGGGACAGGCTTTGATATGTAGGGTTAGCTGTGTCTTCATCCTGATGCATACGAGCATATACGAAAAGTCGTTCAAGCTTGAGACCGATTTCGTCTTCAAATTCGAAGCAGGCTTTAAGTGTGTCAGGCTGATTCAGTTTACCTTGGAATTCGGAGGCTTTTTTCATCATAGAAGATACTTCTTCATATTCCTGATCCCAGGCTTTCTGATCGGCAAATAAATCTTCCAGTTTCCATGTATGCTCGGCTGGTACTTCGGAACGTTTCAATAGTTTACTCATGGGAATCCTCCTTTGATTGTGGGCTGAAAAAATGGGCATAGCCGTCTTCGTCTCCTGTGCCTGAGCGGAAGGAGACGAAGAGAGCAGGCTAAGAGCCAGTAGAATAGATAAGGTTTTCCGATATTTCAACAGCCTTCCTCCTTGCTATACGAATCACTTCATATAGTATGGCCTGAGCACAGTTGAAATATTTGAGAGCCTTGAACCATGTGAATGTGCAAGCAAGCACCGTTGTAAGCTTCAGGCTCCCATATTAATGAGGTAATAAACGATTAAAAAAAAGGCGAAACAGATCATCAGGGTAGCGATCAGGGCCATTCCTCGTCTCAGTCGGTCCGGGATGGAGTTGCGTCCCAGAATCAAAACGATCCCGAGTGAGAAAGCCAGAATGATAAAAATTACGACATTGCCTGAATCCAGCTGCATCGTTCTATACTCCTTTGAAGGCTGCCATCAATGCACGCCATTCTTCTTCGCGATTCTCGAAATCCTCCTTCGGAAAACGGCGCTCGGCCCAATGCATCAAAGCAGGGCGGCTTAGGAAGGTGTGGCATTCCTCGCCCCACTCTTCAGAAATTTCCCGCAGAACGAGATATTTGCCTTGTACTTCTACAGTCATCATATTCCACTTGTCTGTTTTGTATATTTCGTGTTTTTTTATCATAGGTAGTCTCCAAACTAACGGTTTTGGTAAAATGATACCGTACCCTACGTTGCAAAGCAAATTTTTTCTATATTTATGGAAAAGATAAATTGCAAATTGGAAGCCCATACAGTATAATGAGGGTATTCGCCATAGATGGCGATATTTTTAGGAGGTTGTTCATTTGAAAGGTACAGTTAAATGGTTTAACGCAGAAAAAGGCTATGGCTTTATTTCAGTTGAAGGCGGCGAGGACGTATTCGTACATTTCTCCGCAATCCAAGGCGACGGCTTCAAAACATTGGAAGAAGGTCAAGCGGTAGAATTCGAAATCACTGACGGAAACCGTGGTCCTCAAGCAGCTAACGTAATTAAATTGTAAGATTTTTCCGTTTTGTACGGACTTCTTATAAATGATTGTTTATAGCTGAATACAAACAACACAAGCACAGTCCCCTTGCGGAGACTGTGCTTTTTTTGGTTCTGTATAAGGGTCAGGCAGAATGCAGATTGCTGCTCAGGATGAACTGCTGGTAAGGCTGCCAAGCAGCTTGATGCCAAATCCGATCAGACCCGCCAAGGCAAAGGCCATCGCTGTAAGATAAAACGACTGACGTCCAGTATGCTCCAGCAGCAGCCCGCCTAAAGTTCCGCTCAGCAGCCCGGAAGCGCTGGACCAGACAATAGTGAAGAGAGCCATGCCTGTTGCCCGATAACTATCAGGTACAAGTCGTGTTATATATCGAACTGCAGTGACATAGAAGATGCCAAAGGTGACGCTGTGCATCGTTTGAATAACTACAACCGCTGCAGGTGTATCAGAAAACGACATGAACAGCAGACGAATGGTATACATCAAGGCCGCCAGGGTGAGAAGCGGCAACTCCTTGTATCGATTTCCATACTTGCTGAGCAGTAAAAATATCGGGATTTCACTCACAGAAGAAATCAGCAGGGACCAGCCAATCAAACCTTCGCTTGCCCCCAAGTCCTTCAGTGTGATGGTCAGAAACGCTTCATTCATCCGATGCCCCATAGCCAGCAGAAATACACATCCGAAGAAGGTGAACACCTCTCGGCGTTTGAGGATATCCCATACCCCGGATAATTGCATCTTTCCTCCGCCGCCGGAAGGCTGATCTTTCAGCTGGAAGCTGATGAGCAATGTTACAGCAGCAAGACTGATGCAAATGCCCATCGTCCATTCGGGACCAAATGAGCCAAGCACATATCCGATGCTGAGCGCAAAGAAGGCATATCCGATTGAGCCGAAGACCCGAATAGACGTGAAGTTACGGCCATATTTACTTGCGGTTGTAATAGCCATCGTATCCGAAAGCGGATAAACCGGATAATAGAAAAAGTAAAATAAGGTCACCAGAACAAATACTTCTCCAAAGGTGGTTGCATTAGCCAGCAGCACCCCTGTAATCAGCTGGCCGCCCAGAAGTATGATCATTATTTTTCGCACCGTTTTGTATTTGTCGCTCGCCATACTCCAGAACATATTGGAGAATACAGAGATGAGTGGACCGATGCCGTACAGATAACCAATTTCAGCCGCACTGAAGCCGAGGTGACTGAAGTAAAGCTGGAAGTAGGATACGACCAGGGCGGTCGAACCAAAGATGGTGAACATTAGTGCCCGAAGCCAGTTCTGATCTGGACGGGCGGCAAGACTTAATTTCATGATGTGATACTCCATTCTTGAATCAAGTTCGTTTTTATAGAGACGCCGACCCGCGGGTTGGGGGAACAGTCATCGTTGGTTCTTTTTGCGTGCGCCGGATGACCATCCAGACAATAATAAGTTCTGCAAGCAATCCGAGAGACTGTGCCGCTGCTCCAATCATACCGTTCCAAGCCGGGAAAATGCTGACCAGAATCAGCAGAACGATAACGGTGCAGATGGCGTTTGCGCTTTGCGAGCGAAACATCGTCTTGGTCTGCCCGCGGAGCAGGATGAGACCGTTACTGAAATCGAGAAACGGAGAGATTAGCGGAAACAGCACGAAGGCACGAAGAGTCCAGAGACTTTGCTCCAGCAGCTGGCCTTGAACACTCATCACGTTCTCAAATACCCACGGACCGAGAGGGGTATATGCGATAGATACCGTCATGGCAAACGGAATAAAGCCAGTAACCAGAGCGAATTTCTTGACGAGTTTGGCATCAATCAGATAGAAGTTGAGCACAATCTGATGAATATAGGTGAAAAAGCTTAACATGAGCTGCATCAGACTGCTTGCTACAGCAAACGAAGAGATGGCGAGAGCAATCCCGGTTGTTTTGCCGAGCACAATGTTGATAACAGGACCTATAAAAAGGGCTACAAAGCTGGATAAAAGCAGTGGTTTGTAAAAACGAAACACATCCCCCTTGCTTTCCACAGGATGCTCTTCAAGCTTGGCTGGCATCTTTCGCATAATGCTTCTGCCTTCCAAGTAGCTGACAAGGGCTTCGATCATCATTCCCGCTGCAAATATGATAGCGCCTACACGACCACTGTTAATGGAGTCGGTATAGATGAAATATAGAGATAGACCATACATACCTGCCAGCCTGAAAATCATGCCGATGGTAAGCCATTTGGTTCGGTTATTTGTAATAATAATGCCCTGATATATGTTCCGAATGACCGAAAAAATACTTACGTACATCAGGATCTCGTAAACGTCGATCACTTTGCTTAACAAATCCGGGCTTACTCCAAATAGATATTTGAACACTCCGGTGCCGACGGGAGAATATACGATGAGGAAACCGATCAGCAGCACACAGGCCAGAAATATTTTGGTAACAAACGTCAATGCCTGAAAGGAGAGCCGGTCACGTACCAGTGCAGAGCAGGTCTGGCGAAGCAGCGTAGAGGGACGCTCCGTGAGGGTAAGCAGACTTCCGGCAATAGCATAGCTCGCAATCACCGTCTCAGGATGGTCAGATCGGGCAAGTGTACTGTTGATAATTACATGTGATATCGTGACGAGAGAGGCGGAAATGCCAAGCGGCACAAAAAAAGAAAATAACCGACTCCACGAAAGTGGTTCACCTGACGACATGTCAACGACTCCTTTGATGGATAGAAATATGCATAGTATAACATAAACTATCGGCGGGAGATGCGATATTTTGTGCGGTTTGTGCGGCAGATCATTTGTACAATTAAGGGGATCATATTATAATAGGAATGGTTAAAAACAGCTCTAATACGTATTCAACCAAGTGGAGGCACATTTATTTTGAGCCAATCAAATCGAAAACGTCATCAGTACCCGCGTGGACCGCTGGCATTGATGAGAGGGGTGTACAAATACACCATTCCGGAAACGCGTAATGCATTGAATGGATGGCGTGCTCAGGCTGAAGCGATTCCTGATGAAGAATTGCGAACACAGGCACTTGCCAGCATAAGAGATAAGCAATTTCATTGTGAAGGTGGAACTGTTTATGCTTTGGCTGACCTGCCAAACCGCCATATTCTGATTCCGTTAATTGTTTCTTATCAAACCATAAGTGATTATTTGGACAATCTGTGCGACCGCAGCACTTCGATGGACCCGGATGATTTCCGGCTGCTCCATCAATCCATGCTTGATGCGGTAGATCCGGAGGCTGTTCCTGTCAACTATTATGCTCTTCGTGAGGAGCAGGATGATGGCGGATATCTTCGGAATCTGGTGACAACTTGTCAGGAGCTGACCCGTCAGCTGCCGGGATATGCGTCAGCCAAGCCCCAAATACAGGATCTGGCAGGCCTATACACGGACCTGCAGGTATATAAGCACATCAAACCGGAACTGAGAGAAACGGCCTTGCTCGAATGGTGGTCGGAGCATCGCCACCGCACACCTCAGTTCCGCTGGAATGAATTTGCCGCAGCTACTGGCTCTACTCTGGGTGTATTTATGCTGTTCCTTGCTGCAAGTGACGAACAGTTGACCGAAGAGCAGGCGGCTTCAATTCATAAGGCCTATTTCCCGCACGTATGCGCATTACACATCATGCTCGATTATTTGATCGATCAGGGTGAGGATCGTGTCGAAGGGGATCTCAACTTCTGCAACTACTACGAAAATGTAGAGACGATGCTGGGCCGAATTGCGTTTATTGTGGAGATGGCTCGTAGTGATGTGCAGAAGATTCCGGGAACTGCGTTTCACCGGATGATTATTGAAGGACTAATAGCCATTTACCTGTCTGATCCCAAAGTCAGCGAACAGCAGGAGGTTCGCGATGTGTCCAAACGACTGATGAAGAAAAGCCCGATTACACGTGTGTTTTTCTTCATATTCAGCCGCTGGATACGCAAGCATATGTAAGTCAGGTGTGTTGTTGCGGGAGCCTGAAGTGAAACCAGAGGAGGAAGAAACATCATGACAGCAGTAAAGAAAATTGCAGTGTTAACGAGCGGTGGTGATTCACAGGGGATGAACGCGGCTGTTCGTGCGGTTGTTCGCAGCGGACTATATCACGGATTGGAAGTTTTCGGTATTCAACGCGGATACCAAGGGCTTTTGAACAATGACATTTTCCCAATGGATCTGCGGAGTGTCGGAGATATTATCCAGCGCGGGGGCACCGTTCTGCAATCTGCACGTTGTAAAGAATTTTATACCGCCGAAGGCCAGCAAAGAGGCGCAGATATTTTGCGCGCACGCGGTATTGACGGTCTCATTGTGATCGGGGGAGACGGTTCATATAATGGTGCGAACAAACTGAGCAAGCTCGGCATTAACACGATGGGGCTGCCAGGCACGATTGATAATGATATTTCGTTTACGGATTACACCATTGGATTTGATACCTCGGTAAGCGTTGTGGTGGATGCGGTAAACAAGCTGCGTGACACGATGTCTTCCCATGAGCGTTCTTCCATCGTTGAGGTTATGGGCCGTCACTGCGGTGATATCGCGCTGCATGCCGGACTTGCTTCGGGAGCAGAAACGATCCTGGTGCCGGAAGTTCCGTTTGACATGGATGAAGTGGCTGAACGGATGAAAGCCAACTTTGCACATGGCAAACGCCACAGTATCATCATCGTCGCTGAAGGCGTAGGTAAAGGTGAAGATGTAGCCAAAGAACTGATGGAACGTTGCCCGACATATGAGCCGCGTGTTACCGTTCTTGGACACATTCAGCGTGGCGGTACGCCGACACCGTTTGACCGCAACCTGGCAAGCCGCCTCGGTGACTTCGCAGTGCGTAGTCTGATTGCAGGCGAAACGGATAAAGGCTGCGGAATTATCAAAGGTGAGCTGGTTCTTACGGACATCGACAAAGTGGTAAATACGAAAAAAGCATTTGATATGGAAACATATGAGTTGGCGCAACGTTTGTCCCAATAATAGATGTTTAATCAAGAAAGAGCACAGTTCCGTTGATACGGACTGTGCTCTTTTTTTAGTGTTCTAATGTAATTTACATTGAATAGCTCAATCTGATGAAGGTCGAAGGGCAGCCTGCTGCTGCACTCGGAAAAGTCTCCATAGAAGTGTAGCTGCGCCTACTGCCAATCCGGCAATAAGACCGATCCAATATCCAAACGCGCCTAGTGAAGTATAGGTAGCTGTGATATATCCTGTAGGTAGACCGATAATCCAGTAAGCAACAAAAGTAATGATCAAGGCCGGGTTCACATCTTTATATCCGCGCAGCGCCCCTTGAGTCGGGGTAGCAATTGCATCTGAAATCTGGAAGAAAATCGCATAGATCAGGAAATGCTGAGTCAGGGTGATAACTTCACGTTCATTGGAGTAAACACCAGCGATCTGTTCCCCGAACACCAGCAGGATAACGGCTGTAATCAAGGAAAGAGCAACAGCACCTCCGATTCCTAGCACACTGTACTGCTTGGCATCTTTCAATCGTCCGGCTCCGTTCTCGAAACCGACCAGAATTGTGAGGGCCATGCAGATGCTCAAAGGCAGCATATAGAGTGTGGAAGCAAAATTCAGCGCCGCTTGATGGGCTGCGATGGTAACGGTATCAAATCGGCTCATCAGCAGCGTAACGGCAGCAAAAATAGACGTTTCAAAAAAGGTTGCAAAGCCAATCGGCACACCGATGAGCAGCAGCTCTTTCCATTTGCGGAAGGAGACAGATGACCACTGGCGGAAAATACCATACTGGGCGAAAGGGTCAATGCGATGAACAAAAAACAAACTGATCAGGAAAATAAGCCAGTATGTACAAGCTGTGGCCACGCCGGCGCCAACCCCGCCTAATTGCGGAAATCCCCAGCGTCCGAAGATCAGCACATAGTTGAGTAAAATATTTACCGGCAGGGAGACCAGGGTAATCAGCATTGTGATCCTTGTCTGTCCAAGAGCGTCCATGAAGCTGCGCAGCACGGTGTATCCGAATAGCGGCATGATACCGAACGCGAGCGCACATAGAAAATAAAATGCGACATTGGCGACATGCGGCTCCAGAGGCATTCCGTTCAGGACAGGGCCGAGCAACAGTGCGCCTGCACCCAGCACCACAAGGCCTACGGCTATGCCAAGATATAAGGCCTGAATGACGCTGTGCCCAATCTGATCGTGGCGGCGGGAGCCGAGCAGATGAGAAACGACAGGAGTTATGCCCATCAAAATGCCGCTAAGACCGGTTTGTACGGGCATCCACAGGCTTGTGCCGATGGCTACCCCTGCAAGATCAGCGGGGGAGAACTTTCCAGACATGTTGGTATCAAAAAAGGACATGGCTGAGAGGGCGATCTGTGTAGTGAAGATCGGCAGAAATATAATCAGAAACTGTTTAATTTTTTGTGAAAAGCTCGTTGTGTTCATATTCACCTGAGGTTGCCTCGCGATCTGTAAAGTTATCATGATGATGTCATGTCAGACAGCTATTTATTGTAGAGGATTTTGGTTGGTTTGAACAGTATATAGTAAAAAACCGCCTCCTGACGTAGGTTCTCCTCGTCAAGAAGCGGCGTGATCCATCTTCGAAAAAAATTATTGAATATACACATCATTCTGATGCTCGCAAATACTGTACTGAATGATTTCCATTGCATCTCCCTGTTCCAGGATGCCCAGCCCATCCCGGAGCACAATCAGCGAGTCGAGTTCATTCGGTTTCAAGAAAGGGAGCATTTCCGGGCACCATTTGTTGACAATTTCAAACAGTTTTACCGTTTCCATATCCACAATAATCACCCTTTCCTACTCGAATTCCAAAATGGTAAGTCATTCGGCGCGAATCGGGAAAGCATATGGCTTGTGAAAAGTAAAGGTCAGAACCTGCTTACAACATATTTAAGAGCGGTGCACCATTATTATACCACAAACTTGTGAATTGTTAACGGGCATATGCCTAACTGCGACGGAAGGAGCCCATAACGCCTACCGTTTCTACAATGTTAACAAATGCCTTAGGATCGGTTTCCTTGATGATGCGTTTAATCTCGACCAGTTCGTAACGTGTTGTCACAGTCATTAACATATCCTTATCAATGTCGGTATATGCCCCTTGCGTTTTAATTTTTGTAACCCCGCGCGGACGAACCAGCAGCTTTTTCAGCATCGCTTCGGTTTCATTCGTAATAATGTACAGCGTGACCTTGACGTGACTGATATGAATGAGATCCAGCACTTTACCGGTAACATAGATGGAAACCATGGAGGCCAGTGCGATGTTCCAGTTATTGTTCAGATAACCGGCTAGCAGAATAATTGCCCCATTCATACCTGCCATTACGGTACCGATCGGAAAATCGCGATTCCGGGTGAAAATAGAACCTATAATATCCAGTCCTCCCGTGGAACCGCCAACTCTGAATGATAAACCAGTGCCGATTCCAACGAGCACACCCCCAAACACACAGCTTAACAGCGGATCAGTGGCGACAGCAGAAACAGGCAGCAGGGCGATGAACCAGGAGGTGGCTGCTACCGAAACAATGCTCAATATAATGAAACGACGTCCGAGAATAAACCAACCTGCAACAAGCAGGGGAATGTTAAGAACGAAATACATTACACTAAGGTTCAAATTTGTAAAATAACCCAGAAGCATGGAAATACCGGATACCCCGCCGCTTAGCAGCTGATGGGGAACCAAAAACCAGTTAAAGCCGCAAGCAATCGCTGCAGCACCCAAAATGATCACTAAAGAGTGCCAAATTATTTTGGGCAATTTAATCACCTCATTTTTATTTAAAACCAGATTGCTGGTAATCTTGAATAGTTTTATGATATAATGATTTGTGGATATTCTTGAGTAGGAAACTTTTCCCAAATCGAAAGCTAAAATTTGAAATGTTTCAAACGCATGATTGTAGTTTTAGTCTTATGTTGGGGACCCATTCATGGAATTATGTTCGTTCGTGAAAATAATTCGTCCCGTTGGGATACCCTATAAATATTAACGCTACTTAAGAATACAGACAACAAAGTGGATTGTCCACCATGTCCACCATATAAAAGGAGTATGAATAATTTTGACAAATTTAAATTTCTCAGATTTCAATCTTGAACCACTGGTGCTGCAAGCCATCACTGAGCTCGGGTTTGAAGAAGCAACACCGATTCAATCCAAGTCGATTCCTATCGCTCTTGAAGGCAAAGACTTGATTGGTCAAGCTCAAACGGGTACAGGTAAAACAGCAGCATTCGGTATTCCGTTGATTAGCAAAATCTCCAAAACGGATGATAAAATCCGCGCCCTCATTATGGCACCTACACGTGAACTTGCGATCCAAGTCGCTGAAGAGATCGAAAAACTTACTCGCTTCAAAGGTCTGCGCTCCCTGCCAATCTACGGCGGACAAGATATCGTACGCCAGATTCGTGCACTGAAAAGAAAACCACAGATTATCATCGGTACACCAGGACGTCTCCTTGACCACATCAACCGCAAAACCATCAAACTTGATGATGTACAAACTGTTGTACTGGACGAAGCAGATGAAATGCTCGACATGGGCTTCATGGAGGATATTCAATCCATCCTGAAACAGGTCCCAGACGATCGTCAAACGATGCTGTTCTCTGCAACAATGCCTCCTAACATTCAAAAACTGGCTCAACAATTCTTGACTAATCCAGAACACGTTTCTGTTATTCCTAAACAAGTCAGCGCTCCGTTGATTGATCAGGCGTATATCGAAGTGCCTGAGCGTCAAAAATTCGAAGCACTCAGCCGTTTGCTGGATATGGAATCTCCTGAACTGGCAATTGTATTCGGACGTACGAAGCGTCGTGTAGACGAATTGGCTGAAGCTTTGCAAAAACGCGGATATTCTGCTGACGGCCTGCATGGTGACTTGTCTCAAAACCAACGTGATACCGTAATGCGTAAGTTCCGTGACGGCAGCATTGATGTACTCGTTGCAACAGACGTAGCCGCTCGTGGTCTCGATGTATCAGGCGTAACACACGTAGTGAACTTCGACCTTCCGCAAGACCCTGAGAGTTATGTTCACCGTATTGGTCGTACAGGCCGTGCGGGTAAAGAGGGTGCAGCATGGTCTTTCGTTACACCGCGTGAGATTGATCACCTGCACTTCATCGAGCGTGTAACTCGTCACCGTATTCCACGTAAACCACTGCCAACGATGGCTGAAGCGGTTGAAGGAAAACAACGTGTAACTGCTGAACGTCTCCTGGAGATTGTTCAATCCGGTGAACTGAACGAGTACAAAGGCATCGCAATTCAAATGCTTGAGCAGTATGACTCCGTGCAATTGCTGTCTGCAGCTTTGAAACTTCTGACAGGCGACAAGAAAGATGCTCAGATCGATCTGACTCCAGAAGATCCGATCCGTGCAAAACGTCGCAGACCAGATGTTCGTTCCGGTGGACGCAAACCATCAGGCTACAACGGCAACCGCAGTGGTGGCGGTGGCGGCTACAACCGCGATCGCAACAGCAGTGGTGGTGGACGTGGCGGTTACAACCGTGACCGTAACAGCGGTGGAAGCGGCAGCAGAGAAGGCGGCTACAACCGTGATCGCAAACCTCGCCCAAGCAACAATGAAGGACGTCGTCCAGCTAGAGACACTTCTTTCGAATAAGCATACGAGTTAATGAGGATGGAGCAGGAAGCTGCTCCATCCTTTTTGCTTTTGTAATAACTTTCCATTTGTTAACAGGTTGCATGTTCTCGAAAGTGATCTTCTTTCGGGAAGTGCTGGCTTTTCCTATATATAATAAGGTATATTAATATTAGACTTGAGGTTATAGGCAAGGTACGGAGGGGGAGAATTGTTTGGAGTTTAAAGGAGCTATGGGCGGGATATACCGGCTGACAGAGTGGATTACGAGACTGGCTGCAACCAATCTATTGTGGGCGATCTGTTCGTCACCATTCCTGTTTTTCATGATCATGAAACTGCTTGTGATGCAGCAAAATCTCGCCAATGAATCATTACAAATGAACTGGGCTATAGCCATTGTGGCACCGCTTACACTTTTTCCGGCTACAGCGGCGTTGTTCACGGTTGTTCGTAAATGGAATATGGGAGATACCGATGTGCCGATCTTCCGTACATTCTTCGCAGGTTACAAGGAAAACTACAAGCAAAGCTTAATCGGGGGTATTTTCTACACACTGCTGTTTGCTATTATGTACCTGGACTATACAGTGTATATGACGCAGTTCCGCAACATGCAGCTTGTTGGTATCATTATGCTTGTGCTGCTCCTGCTGCTGTTTGTGTCCTTGTTTAACTTCTTTTCAATGGTTGTTCACTATCATATGTCGATTGGGCTTATTATCAAAAATGCCGTGCTTCTGACGCTGATCCGGCCTTTCCGCGTGTTCTCCACATTGCTGGGCAGCGGATTGCTGTTCTATATCGGACTGCGTTATCCGGTACTGTTTATCTTTTTCATTATGAGCATTATAGCCTGGTTTGCGTTCTTTAACTTCTATGCAACCTACAACAAAATGCAGGAGCAGATGCAAAAGCTTCAATTGCAAAAGGAAGAAGAGGAGGCTGCTGCGCTGGCTGAGAAGTCCGATGATGCTAATGAAGAGGTTAAGGGTGCTGAAGTGGCTGACCAAAAGGATTTTACACAGTCTAAATAAAACGTGGTGCTTCGGCATTTACTTTTTACACAGTTAGGGATATAATAATTGTACATCCTGCGATGTACGTTTCGGTTATTCGTTGTTTTGAACCAATGATGATGTCTTTGGGAGATTAATACAAAATGTTGCTGAAAAGCCCTGTCTATACGACAAGGGGACTTCAAATGCATTTTTGCAGTCACCCACCTGCCAAGCAGGTTCATAAGACAATGTAGCCGGACGGCATAGGCGGGTTCCTAATGTTACAATGTACAGCACCCTGACTTTTCCTTCAGCGAAGGAAGCCGGGGTGTTTTTACGTTGTTTTACTGGCTGATGTGATGAATAGTTAAGCCTGGCAGGCATTTAGCATTCTATTTTTGTTAAATATGATGCTTTCCCTTTTGTTACTACAAGAACAATGTTACACTAGAATACATAAATGGAACGGTTACACTTAAAGGAGGAAGGGTCTTGACCTTAAAGAGAACGCTCGTCGGTATCATCCGCAGCATGGAGGGAACCAGCGATCGAGCCAAGGATCCCAAATTAAAAACACGATATTACAATCTATCTAAGGATAAGGCCTGGGAAGAGATTTCTTCAACACTCAAAAAAATTCCGGGTTACAAAGTGCTGCATGAAGTGCACTCGGTAGGTGAGATCATACTGGAGAAGCGTACAACGTTTGGACGCACGATGGATATTACAGTTTCCATTATTTCGGTAAGTCCTGTGCGGAGCGCAGTAGATATGTACTCGGCTTCCCGTGGTTCAATGGGAGACTTGGGTTCAAATTATCGTACAATTATGAACTTGTTCTCTGTATTGGATAAAAAGCTGAGCAAATACAAGGTGAATGAGTAAACATAAAGGATGGCATATAAAAAGCGAGAGAAGGCGGACCTTCCTCGCTTTTATTCTGCACATATGAAACCTGTTTTACAGCAAAGCTTTTACAGCAGCAATGGCTTGCTCGAAGTTAGGGGAGTCTGTCATCTCAGGCAGGTACTCCACATATGTAATTTTGTCTTCGGCATCCAGTACAAAAATAGAGCGCATGTCGAGCTGGAATTCTTTGATCAGAACGCCATAGTTCTCGCCAAAAGAGCGCGTTTTATAGTCAGAGAGGGTTACTACGCGGTCAACGCCCGCTGCACCGCACCAACGTTCCTGTGCGAATGGAAGGTCAACGCTGACAGTCAGAACAACAACGTTCTCTCCGAGATCTGCTGCTTCCACATTGAAGCGGCGAGTCTGTGCATCACATACGCCAGTGTCCAGAGAAGGAACAACGCTGATTAATTTGATTTTGCCTGCAAAGTCTTTCAGAGATGCGTCTTCAAGCAGGTTTTTGCTTACAGTGAAGTCTGGAGCTTGATCGCCCACTTTCAATTCAGGTCCGATCAAGGTAATAGGGTTGCCTTTAAATGTGGCTGCGCCTGTACGTTCTTGTGTCATAAATAATGTTCCTCCTTATAAATTGGTGATCCGTGCCAAAATCCATTATAATCTTTTATGAAAGGCATTGTCCAATCCGGACGTGCGCATTACGATGGATCTGAGAAGGTATGTCTGATCTTGACAGGGTGGAGTGAAAGCAAAAAGTCTATGATATTTATTCGTTATGAAAATTGGAAAAGTTATTTGAAGTTCTTTCCTTTGACATCACTGTTATTAATTGCGAATGTAATTATGTTTCTTGTGTTAACATTTAATGGGGGTTCGACGAACAGTCTGGTGCTGCTACAGTATGGAGCGCTGACAAACTATGATTTGTTATCCAACGAGTGGTGGCGTTATGTGACGTCTATCTTTCTGCACGCAGGATTCAGTCATCTTCTGTTTAACAGCTTTGCTTTGATTGTGTTTGCTCCGCCGATGGAGCGGCTGCTTGGCTCGTTAAGATACGGAGTATTGTATCTGGGCGGAGGCGTAGTCGGTAATATTCTTGCGATTGCGTATTACAATTCAATTGACAAGATTACCATTTCGGTTGGAGCATCCGGGGCGATCTATGCCGTATATGGGGCGTTTCTCTATGTGGCATTGTTCCAGCGCGCTCTAATGGATGAGACATCACGCAAGACGTTGTATACCCTGCTGTTGTTCGGGATCATTTTCTCCTTTGCGATGTCAGGCATCAACTGGATGGCTCATTTAGGTGGTTTGCTGGGTGGTTTCTTTATTTACGGTTTGATCATTCGTTTATGGAAGCCGCGTATGTTCAAGAAATAGTCGGAACGTGCTCAAGATGGAATGCGTTTGAGGATAGAGAAGGGTATAACAGATTGGAGCGATCAGGCAAGTGGAATTAAGACAGTTGCATTATTTTTTAAAGGTGGCCCAGAAGGAACACGTCACACAAGCGGCTGAAGAGCTTCATGTGGCGCAGTCTGCGGTCAGCAGGCAGATTCATCAGCTTGAAGAAGAGCTGGGTGTGGATCTATTTATGCAAAAAGGAAGAAATCTGCAGTTAACTGCGGTCGGTCAGCTTTTCTGCAAACGGGTAGAAGGCATACTGAAAGACCTCGACAAAGCTGTTGGAGAAGTGCATGAGTTTCTTGACCCGGAACACGGGGAGATTCGTATCGGTTTTCCCCACAGTCTGGGAATCCATCTGATTCCTTCCGTGGTGGCTGCTTTTCGTCAGCGTTACCCGAATGTGAAATTCAGGTTCAAACAGGGGATGTATCCAACATTAATCCGCGATGTGTTATCTGCTGAAGTGGATTTGGCGTTTATCTCACCATTTCCCGAAAAGCATGATCAGGTAGCGGGAGATGTCGTTCTGACCGAGGAGCTGCATGCCATTTTGCCGCCCAATCATCCGCTCGCGGGTGAAGAAAAGATTGCGCTGGAGCAATTGAAGGATGACAAGTTTGTGCTCTTTAGCAAAGGCTACTCACTTCGTCCGATTGTGTGGCATGCCTGTCTGGAGGCAGGGTTTACACCTAAGATTGCATTTGAGGGCGAAGAGACGGATACGATCCGGGGTTTGGTTGCCGCGGGTATGGGTGTCAGTCTGCTGCCGGAAATGGCGTTATTTCAGACCAATCCGTTACAGCCAGCCCATGTGGAGATTTCTCATCCGAAAGTAACCAGGACGATTGGATTAATTCATCGTGCAGATGATAAGCTTCCGCTGGTTGCCCAGTCCTTCCGCTCGTTTTTGCTTCATTATTTTGGTTTACAGCAAAACAATACCCCATCCGAATAAACGGTGGGGTATTGTTTTTTCTATTATAGTAATGTATAAGTGGTTGAATTAATCACGGTTGTTGAAGATACCGATATAACGAATCAATTCAAGCAGCGAGATCAATGCAGCGGCCACATAAGTTAAAGCTGCGGCATTCAACACTTTAGCTACGCCTTTTTCCTCTTCGTTACGGATATAACCCTCGGATACCATAATCTCACGAGCGCGGTTGCTGGCATTGAACTCAACCGGCAAGGTGATCAATTGAAAGGCGACCGTCACCGAGAAGAAGATGATGCCAACGCCGACCAGGTTCATTGCGTTAAAAATGAAACCTGCAATCAACAAGAGCGGTGCGATTCCGGATGCAAAGTTTACAATCGGGAAGATCCGGTGACGCAGTGCGAGCATCGGGTAACTTTCTTTATGCTGGATCGCATGGCCAACCTCGTGACAAGCAACGGATAAGGCCGAGATGGATCTTTCGTAGTATACAGGCTCAGACAAACGAACAACCCGATTAATGGGATCGTAGTGGTCAGAGAGTGAACCGCGAACCGGTTCAATCGGTACATCATGCAAACCGTTCGCATCAAGCATGTGACGAGCTGCATCATAACCGGTCATTCCGCTCAGGTTAGGAACTTCCGACCAGCGTCTGAAGGTGCCTTTGACCCGGAATTGCGCCCATAAAGAGAGCAAAAAGGCGATAATGATCAGTACGAACATACCATTATTAAAACTCATATTCATTCCTCCGCTTTCATAATAAGCTACATCATGGTGTTTTCAAGCAGGATTTTTAATGCCTCCATCGTGCCTGCACTTTTGGTGAGCAGTCCTGCCATCATCTTGCGAGCTTGTACAGGTTTCATCTCTCCAAGAAGTGGTTTAAGTTCATTCACCTCTCGTTCAAGCTGCTGTACATGTAGTTCAAGTGTTGTCAGTTTGCTTGCTACCTGTTCCTCTGTGCTGACCAGACGCCATTTCTCAAGAGATTGTTTGATCTCTTCGAGACTATACTTCTCCTGTTTCATCTGTACAATACGTTCAAGTCTGGTTAAGGTTTCATGACTATAGAGACGATAATTCTTTTGAGTTCTTTCTTCAGGAGCAATGAGCCCAAGTTTTGTGTAATAGTCAATTGTGCGTTCACTTACACCAGCGTTCTTGGCGAGTTCGCCAATCCGAAAAAGTTTCATATCCCCAATGATATTCACCTCGCTTGCAAGTTCAAATGTAGGGAAATGTAGTTTCCACAAGCGCCTCATTAAAATGCGCCCAGTTATTATTACTAATAAGTATGATACATGATCATGAACCGTACAGTCAAACGTTATGCTTTGTTATAGCTTGCCTCCATTTCTATATCTATGTGCTTACATGATAAGAATATGTACTTAAGTGCAAGAAAAAGACGTAAGACTTTATTCCCATAAATTATTTTGAAAAATGATGAAAATACTCTTGTCAACTTTCCTGTCTTCTGCTTATAATGACATTAAGAGTTTCACGATATGTGAAGAAACATAACATAAGAGGGAGTGGGGTTTATGAGAAAGAAATGGTTGGTTTCAATGTTAGCAATGCTTACTTTATTGGCTTTTCCGATGAGTGCATTCGCTGCTGCTGAGGGCCCAAGTACGATAGAGCTTCAAAGCGGTCTGAATTCAGCGTTTACGTTCCTTGCTGTAGTACTGGTATTCTTTATGCAAGGGGGATTTGCGCTTCTGGAGGCAGGTTCTACTCGAATGAAAAATGCAGGACATATTGCGGGTAAAACAGTCCTGACATTGGGCATTTCAGTTATCGCGTTCTGGGCACTTGGATTTGGCCTAGGGTTTGGTAATGGTAACGGATTCTTTGGAACAACAGGTTTCTTCATGAGTGGAGATAACATGGCTGCTTCCTTCGAATCACTAGCTTTCTCCGATGTTCCACTGACTATTAAATTTGTATTCCACCTTGCATTTGCTGCTGTGTCTCTGGCGATTGCCTGCGGCGGTATGGCAGAACGTGCAAAAATGAGCGTATATATCGTATTTGGTACACTGTACACCATTATTATGTATCCGGTTGTTGCTCACTGGGTATGGGGCGGCGGCTGGCTCGCTGAGCTGGGCATGCAAGACTTTGCAGGTTCTACAGTTGTTCACTTGACTGGTGCGACTGCAGCGCTCGTAGCTACGATTTTGCTCAAACCTCGTATCGGTAAATACAACAAGGATGGCAAACCTAACATCATTCCGGGTCATAACCAAGTGTATTCTGTACTCGGTGTAATCATCCTCTGGATCGGCTGGTTCGGTTTCAACCCAGGTAGTACGTTGTCTGCAATGGGAGAAGGTTTCTTCGGATATGTGGCATTAACTACAAACGTAGCTGCTGCTGCAGGTGGTGTTGCTGCGCTGTTGATCTCCTGGGCAGTTCTTGGAAAATCGGATATTCCTAGTATGCTGAACGGTGTGCTTGCAGCACTCGTAGCGATTACTGGTGCATGTGCTTTCGTAGAACCTTGGGCAGCTCTGGTAATCGGTGCACTGGCGGGTATTATTACATTCTTCACCGCACAATATTTCGATCGCAAAGGCATTGATGATCCAATCTATGCATTCTCCGTTCACGGTATTGCTGGTATGTGGGGCGCAATCTCCACTGGTTTGTTCGCTACACCTGAACTGGCTGAAAAAGTAGGTGTAGGTCAAGCGGGTCTGTTCTATGGTGGTGGATTCCACCAACTGGGTGTACAACTGTTAGGTCTTGTAGGCGCATTTGCCTTTGTACTCGTCATGTCCTTCATTATTCTGGGCGGTATGAAAGCAATCATGGGTATCCGCGTTACTGAAGAAGAAGAAACCATGGGTCTGGATCTCAGTGAACATGGCACGTATGGCTATCCTGAGCAAATGAAGCATGCAGAATCCAAATCGGGCGGTACGTTCAGCTCCTGAGGTGAATCATGATTGAAATTGCTTCAAGGAGGCTGGATATGATGGAACCTATCTCGACAACAAATCCTTTCTGGTCTTATCATGGCATCGATGGCGCGGCCTCTGTGTATGAGCTGCGCCAGGTACGCGTCGCTTTACAGAGAGAGCTCCAGCAATCGATGTTTGCTTCCTTGTCGGCTATGGAATGGTACGAAACGGTAAATGAGCTGCATGACCGAATTGCTCGAAAAGCAGTTGAGTTATGCATTGAGGGGATGGTAGAGGATGGCTTCGGTCAGCCTCCCGTCCCCTATGCCTTTATCGTATTCGGAAGCTCTGGCAGGGAAGAGGCAACATTATGGAGTGATCAGGATAATGGCATGATCATCAGTGATGCTCCGCATGAAGGGAAAGAAGCCTACTTTGACGAGTTTGGCGGACGGATGGCAGATTTGTTAGAGCAGCTTGGTTATGCGAAATGTGAAGGCAAGGTGATGTGTTCAGAGCCGTTGTGGTGCAAAACACTCACAGCCTGGAAGAATCAGCTCCTGGAGTGGAGTTCAGACCTGAGCTGGGAGCCAATCCGTAATCTGATCATCGCGTCGGATATGCGCTTTATTGCAGGTGAGAGCAGCCTTGCCGATGAATGGCTAGCAAGCTTTTATGAGCAATTCCGCCGAGTGCCTGAGCTTTCAGATGCAGTGTTACGTAATACGGTGAAGCATAAGGCTACATTAAATATACTCGGCCGTGTCGTTACGGAGCGATTCGGTGAGCACGCGGGCGGTTTTGATGTCAAATACGGGGTATACATCCCGCTTGTAAACAGCGCCAGGTTTCTGGCCTTGCATCATGGAATTCAGGAATCGTCAACGGTAAAACGGATGGAAAGACTCACTTCGCTTGAGGCGGTGCCTTTTCCGTTAATGGATGCATGTCAGCGCGCATTTACAGCTGCATTGAAGCTGCGCCGAAGTACACCGATCGTTATGCAGCAGGAGCTGCAGCAGAGCAGTGGATTTCTGGATGAGAAACAGATGAAGCAAAAGCAGATTCATTATGATCTGAGGGAGACATTAGGCTTGGTCAAGCGGGTTCATCGTGCTTTGCAAAGACAGTTGCGTTTTGCAGAAAGGAGACGTCCATGAGAGAGCCGGCAAGGGGCAATACAGGATTTTGGAATTCGCTGCGTCAGGGAGGGGTTCCTTCCGCCATCGCTTCCATTATGGGAGCCCCTACGGCGCAACATATGGCGTTTATCCGTTCGATGATGAGGGAGCAGCGCAGACCTGAAGTGCTGCATACGCCTTTGAATGAGCTGGATGCAGTTGTGTTTGATCTGGAAACGACGGGGTTTTCACCCCAGCATGGGGATGAGATTTTGTCCTTTGGTGCGGTGCGCATTCGAGGGGGCGTCGTGCTGGAAGAGGAGCAGTTCTACACGGTAGTGCAGTCCAAAACCACAGTACCCAAGCATATTACCGAGCTTACCGGAATTACACAGCAGATGACGGAGGAGGCTCCAACGCTGCTTGAGGGGCTGCATGATTTTATGTCTTTTGTCGGCGGCAATGTTCTGGTTGCACATGCAAGTGCGCATGATCGTGCGTTCCTCAATGCGGCCTTGTGGCGAACCTCTAAGGTAAGGCTGACACATCGGTTGATCGATACAATGATGCTTGCCCGCTGGCTTGAGCCAACCAGAACCGGATATGGTCTGGATGAATTGCTGGAATCGAGGGGCATTCCGATCTATGGTCGGCATCATGCGCTCGAAGATGCCAAGATGACAGCACAATTATGGTCCTGTTATCTGGAAGATATGAAACATAAAAATATTGAAACGTTGGGCGACCTGTATACACGGCTAAGTCACGCGTAGCTGCATAGGTATCAGGTGATATGAAGGGTGTTCAGGCGATACGCTGTGTGGCTGTTGTTCATCGGTCTTTGCAATCTGATAGGCATTCAGAAGCATACAGGATATCGAGTTGTTTGTGTCCAAAGACTTCATGCCAAGTGTAAAATCCGGAGACTTCATGTCAAGCGTTGAATCCGAAGATTCCGCATTAATCCTTGAGTCTGCAGAGTTGATCTCCAGATTCGGTGATCCGATGAGATATACCTGGACCATTCCGGCAAAGTCAGGCAGGGCTTGCAGGTCCTCGTATGAAGGAATGGGCAGGGTATGCGGATGTGTGTGAAAGATACCAACGATGATGGAGCCGGAAAAAATACATCGAATCCATTCTGTTTGATCCAGTGCGAAGTGATGCAGCGGGTCAGGCGCTACGTTACGAATGGGCTGAAACCGACTGATTCGTATGCCGCCCGCTGCGGATTCACCCAGCACAACCCCGCAGGCTTCCTGCGGCAGCGAAAGATGCATGTGCCTGGACATTTCCTGTTCCACCGAGCGGGGGATGGTTAAGGGTTTTTGCTGCCCGTGAAGTGCTGCCATTTGTATTCACCCCTCTCTCTTTTGGCTCCTGTTCAGGCAGGAGTCCTTTTTCATTTTATTTTGCTTTAGGCAGATTGTAAAATTTTTAAGGAAAAGGGTACAATATAACAGAGGTGCATTGTGTGCAGTAAAGCTCAGAGACATTTTGAATGTTCAAAAGAGGGTGGCGAGTGATGAAACGTAACAAATACATAATGCTTGGGGTTGTCCTGCTTGTTACATTGACTATGGCCCGAAATACAGAGGGAGGCATTACTGCTGTTTTCAAACAGGAGGAGCCTATGCCAACAGAGACTGGAGCGAAGGCTGGTTTACTGGCCCCTCCGTTCAGTCTGACGGGACTTGATGGTAAAACGTACAGCGTGGGTGGCGCAAAAGAAAAAGCGACATTTGTCAGTTTCTGGGCCTCGTGGTGTGATCCGTGCAAGCAGGAAGCGCCTGAACTGAACAAGTTAGCGGAGAAATATAAAGATAAGATGGATCTCTATGGTGTGAACGTGACTTCATACGATAAATTGAAGGATGCCAAAGCTTTTGTTGACGAATACAAGCTGACCTTTCCGATTCCGCTCGATGAAAAGGGGACTGTGTATGCGCTGTATAATGGCATGGCATTTCCAACAAATGTGTTGATCGATTCCAGAGGAGTCATTCAAGAGATCGTTTTGGGCATCATGCCGGAAAAAGAGCTTGAGAAAAAGATTAAAAAGTTAATTGCAAATTAAAATATCGGCTGTCACTTGCGAATACAAGATTGCTTGCATTCGCTGCATTCACAAAAAAAGCTTCTGCACCATGAGAAATGGCTGCAGAAGCTTTAATATTTTCCGGGAAATAAGGAAAAGGGTTGGGCTATTAATGGTTAACTAAACCGTGAGTGGGGAGTGAATGTGCATCTGGCTCGTCCAGCATACGCTCCTGAAGCAGGGCATATCGGAAACTGTGAACAAGTGCTTCCCAGCTGGCTTCAATGACGTTCTCGGATACACCAACCGTGTTCCAGGTGTTTTCTGTATTTTTGGACTCAATCAATACACGAACCTTGGCTGCGGTAGCATCCTTCTCATCAAGTACACGTACCTTATAGTCAGACAAATGCATGTGAGCAAGTGAAGGGAAGTACTGGACCAATGCTTTACGAAGTGCATTATCCAGTGCGTTAACCGGCCCATTGCCCTCAGCTGCGGTGTATACACTTGTTCCGGCCACATTCAGCTTCACAAAAGCCTCGGAAACAACCGATTTGCCTGCTGTTTTTTCTACAAGCATTTTAAAGGATTCGAACGTAAACAGTTCCTTCATGTCTCCATTTGCTTCGCGGATTAACAATTCCAGTGAAGCATCTGCGCCTTCGAACTGATAACCTTGATGCTCCAGATCCTTTATTTTCTCGATAATCTGGCGTGAGTTGGCGCTGTTCGGGTCGAATTCCAGTCCCATCTCCTGAGCTTTGGAAACAATATTGCTCTGTCCTGCCAGCTCGGAGACCAGTACCCGCTGCTTGTTGCCGACAAGCTCAGGGACAATGTGTTCATAGGTGCGTGAATCCCGCAAAATGGCGGATACGTGGATACCGCCTTTGTGTGCAAAGGCTGCATTTCCGACATATGGTTGATTGATCGGCATATTCACATTGGCGATCTCGCTGATATAGCGAGCAACATTGGTAAGCTGCTTCATGGAATCCTCAGCCACACACTCGTACCCCAGCTTCAGCTGCAGGTTCGGAATAATGGAAGCGAGATTGGCATTGCCGCAGCGCTCGCCATAACCGTTCATGGTGCCTTGCACCTGACGTGCTCCGGCTTGTACAGCGCTGAGGGTGTTAGCAACAGCAAGTTCGCAGTCATTGTGCGTATGAATGCCGAGGTGTGCCTGCGGCAGCAAGAGGTGCAGACTGGATACGATCTCGTGCACTTCATGCGGCATTGTCCCGCCGTTGGTGTCACACATCACAAGCCAGTCAGCCCCGGCTTCGTGGGCTTTGCTCATGACAGCCTGCGCATACTCGGGATTATGCTTGAAGCCGTCGAAGAAATGCTCTGCATCAAAGATGACCTCCATGCCGCTTTGTTTCAGATAGGCGATGGAATCATAGATCATCGACAGATTTTCCTCAAGCGTTGTCTGCAGGGCAGTGTGCACATGGAAGTCCCATGACTTTCCGACGAGTGTGGCTGCCTGTGCCCCGGATTCAAGAATACGCTTGAGATTGGCATCCTCGCTGGCAATGCTGCCTTTGCGGCGAGTGCTTCCGAATGCAACAACCTTGGCGTTGAGCTTCAGTTCCTTGACTCTTTTAAAAAACTCGATGTCCTTGGTGTTGCTGCCGGGAATTCCGCCTTCAATATAATGAGCACCCAGGTCATCCAGCTTTTTGGCAATTTTGAGTTTGTCGTCTGCGGACAGGCTGACACCCTCTCCTTGCGTGCCGTCACGTAAAGTCGTATCGAAGATGGAAATGGCCTTTGACATGAAGATCCTCCTTTAAGGTAAAGCGCTTTTTTATAAGTTTGATGGAAGGGTTAAAAAGCAGGTAAAGATATTAATGGATAAATCCTTCGATTCAGCAACGCTACACTGTGTTAAATTCGTTGAATGGATTTGTCCCAAACTCGTGAATTTGTATAATTAATTATTATAGCATCATTATAGCCAAATGCTACATAGAATTCGCAGGTTAGTGGAACAATTGCAGATTGCAGGTTGAAAAAGCGCCAGCAACATATGGAAAAGGCAGTATGTTATAATTATCCAAACGTTGCATGAGGTATGTAATACAGGTTGCAAGGGATATAAACGATAGGTAGCATGAGAGAGGATACGATAAGTTGTATGAGGTTGTGTGAGCGTATATATATGGAAGGGAAGTGATTGTTGTGACGATTGTATGGGAAAATGTGCTTCTTGCAGTGCTATTCCTGATTGGCATTTGTCTTGTATGTACAGCCATTTTTCGCAGCATAACAAGAACGGGCCGGAAATAATGAACTCAGCGCGAAGCCTGAATTTATACTCTACTTTTGATATACTATATAAACAGGTTGACCCAGATCAATGAATCGTGAGGATAGAAAGGGTGGGGGGCGTGAAGTCTTCAGACAGCAATCCTCCAGTGGATGTAAGCGAGTATTATCCGGCAGCGGGCAGAGTTATTTTGCATGTGGATATGAATGCCTTTTATTGTTCTGTACATGAGGCCGAGGAGCCCGAGTTATATAAAGGAAGAGCAACGGCTGTTGCAGGCAGCAGCGAGCTTCGCAAAGGAGTAATTGTAACCTGTTCCTATACAGCGAGAAGCAGGGGCATATCAACAGGAATGGTCGTGCATCAGGCCATGAAGAAATGCCCGGATCTGATTGTTATACGTCCGGATTTTCACTTATATCGCCAATACTCCAGAGCTTTTATGCAGATTGCATACAGCTACACCCCTCAACTCGAGGCGACTTCGATTGATGAGTGTTATCTGGATATCACAGGATCGAAGCAATTCGGTACACCAGTGGAGATCGCTGAAGAGATTCAGCGGAGAATCAAGGACGAACTCGGCCTGCCTTGTTCTATTGGGATTGCACCAAATAAACTGCTGGCCAAAATGGCATCGGACCTCAAAAAGCCAAACGGCATATCGATCCTGCGGATGAGGGACGTTCCCCGCATCTTATGGGATAGACCTTGTAATGAGATGTTTGGAATTGGAAGGAAAACGGCCGAGAAGCTAAAAAAAATCGGCATTGATACGATTGGTCAGCTGGCTAAATCGGATGAAAAAATGTTGACAGACCTGTTCGGTATTAACGGAACGTGGCTTAAAAACTCGGCAAATGGCATTCATCACTCCCCTGTCGTTGCCGAACGGGAAGCGAATAAATCTATTGGTCATACGACCACATTGCCTGCCGATGTTTCGGAGAACCATGATATTCACCGGGTGTTCCTGAATATTAGCGATCAGGTGGCCCGAAGATTACGTAAGCACGAAATGTTAAGTCAAGGCATTCAGATTACGATTCGTACACCTGACATGAAAACAATCACCAGATCACGCATGATGGACATACCAACCGAGGATGCCGCAGTCATCTACCGGGAGGCCTGCCAGCTCTTTGCGAAACACTGGGGGAACGGCAAGCCGGTACGCATGCTTGGCATCACGCTGCAGAGTTTGATTCCGCGAGAGGAATCAGCTGTGCAGATGGATTTGTTTGAATACGAGCAAAAGCCGAAAAAGGAAAGTCTGATTCGGATCATGGATGAACTGCGTGATAAGTTTGGTGAGAATGCAGTTGTGACCGCAGGCATGCTTGGCGATGATCCTTCCACATTACTCCGCAACCATAAGGTGCGAGGAACTTCACTGCAAAAAGATAACTTGCAAAGTCTGGACTGAATAGGGGATAATAAAGACTTGCGGGTGCAATTTTATTTGTAATTATTCTTGCTTTGTATTAATATGTTTCTAGATAAAAACACTGTACGTGGTGAATCCTAGGAGGAGAGATTGTAAAATGAGCAAATATACTTGGGTAGAAAAAGATACATGTATTGCATGCGGCGCATGCGGAGCAACAGCGCCAGACATCTATGATTATGACGATGAGGGCTTGGCAGAAGTAATCTTTGACGGCGACGCTAACCAAGGCATCAAAGCTATTCCTGAAGATCTGTTTGATGATATGCAGGATGCATGCGATGGCTGCCCGACCGACTCCATTAAAGTAGCGGACGAGCCTTTTAATAAAGAGGGTTAATTTTTTTCATACATGAGATCGAAGCGCACGTTTTGTCTTAACGACAAGAGGTGTGCTTTTTTGTGTCAGCAACGCGAGAATTTATTGATGACTTGGTGAGTGAGAGCTGCTTGTTTACAGCGTATTGATTAGTACCAGGTGCTGTAGTCCTATGCAATTTTAACTGTTGTCTGCCGATATATTAATTTATAAGCTCAAGGCGGAATAGTGGAGGATCAGATGCAGAACACGGATCTAAGATCATATGTGAAGAAACATCCAGATAATAAAATGGCCTGGTATCTGCTTGGCAAAGAATATCTGGCGGAGGGACAGGAAGCGAAGGCCAATTATTGTTTTCAACAAGCGGGCGAAATATATGAGGCGTTTGAACGCAGTAAAGCTCCTGCCGACATATGGATGGATTATCAGGATAAGCTGGTAGAGATGTCTGCGCATAAGGAGAAAAAGAAGCGCAGACGTAAAATGTGGCTGACGTTGCTTATGTTACTGCTGTTGGCAGGACTTCCACCCGCTGATGCGCCTGGTGCCAATCAGGGGGTAACTGATGCCCTGGCCTCGGTTCTGGATTCCGTGGATGATCTGCAGGAGGTAAAGCCGGAAGCAAATGAGAAGAAAGGGGCAGATGCATCGTCAGTGAAGCAGGGCAATGTGTTCACTGCAGCGGCATTCGGTGGTGAAAATGATGGGGGAGGAGCACTTGCAGCAGCTTGGGCAGGTGCTGGTAATGGTGTTCAAACGACGGCTGTGCTGGGAATGCAGACTTCCGAGGCCTGGGCCATCTGGCAACGGGATATGCCGGTTAAATACATAATGCAGACGAATTCAAAAGGAAAACTCACCGCCCAGAGTTACGACGCCAAGCAGTGTAACTGTGAACCTCCTGAAGTGTCCGCCAAAATTAAACGCATGGCGCTTGCCTGGACGGCCAGGCAGGAGACGGCAGCAGCATTGTCCAGTGCCATTGTCTCGTATCATAAACAACATAAAACTTGGCCTAAAAGTGTTACAGCACTCGCTCAGCCGTTCCCGGACAATATTCTGGGAGAAACTTCGGCTGAAATGAGCGAGATGTTTCCACAGCTGCTGGCAATGCATCAGAGCAAGGCTCAAGTTATAACTACGGGGGATATCGGAAAGGGAGAGTCGCAGGCTTCAAAGACACCTGACACCAAAAAGGCATCGTTTGCCGATACCGTGGGTGGACAGCCCTTCTTTTCAAAGCCGCTTGAGATTGTCATAGACAAGAATAACCACAGGCTGGCGCTCATTAGCGGCAGTACAATCCTTCGTATGTATGAGGTAGGTCTTGGCGGTGAGCGCACGCCTGAGGGTTCATATGTCATTACCGACAAGGTGGTGAATCCGAATGGTCGCTCCAATGGAGAGTTTGGAAGCAGGGGAATGCAGCTTTCGGACACCAATTATGCCATCCACGGGACCAATGAGCCGAGCAGCATCGGACAGGATGAGTCCCTTGGATGTGTGAGAATGCGTAAAGATGATGTGGAGGAGCTGTTCGCTCTTGCTCCGCAAGGCACGCCAGTGCGAATCGGGAAAAATCTTCTGCCTGCGTTAATGTCTGTACCAGAAGCAAAGGAGCGGTATACACACAAGCTTGTCCCGAAACAGAGCAATCCGGGCAAAACATATCACTGGTTGAATTAATCCGATCTTCATTGGAAGTCTGATTAAAATTCGGTCAGTGGAGGGCTGGCCGGAATCCTCACCTCTACATGTTGGCAATAATAATCAAAGCGCCAATAATAATAATCAGGCCGCCTACGCTGGCTGCTGTCCATGCGATGGCTTTGCGGTTAACCTCTTCCTTTTTTTGCTGCAATGCGGGTGGTTTACGTTTCTGAGCCATAATTACTTCCTCCTTATCAGGTATATGACTGGTCAAGAACTGGTTTATGTAACCATGCTCTCATTGTAAAGAATTCAACTCGTCTTTTCCAGTAGGCGGGTTGATTTCTTGTGCATATACAGCTTGATTTGAAATTTACTTGTCTATGCGCAAATGACTTTCTTTTTGCAGAAGAAACCGCTAGACTTGTGTGTAGAGTTTTTTACATATCGAGACGGAGAGCGGCCATATCGCATGCCGGACCAGAACGGAGTGAGTGATTTGTTATACAAAAGTCTTGCTAAACCTTTATTGTTCAAAATGGACCCAGAGCAGGCCCATCATCTGATTATTGGCGGCCTTAGCGGTGTGGGCAAGGTGCGACCGGTTCCGTCCGGGCTGCGTGTCATGTATGGAGTGCGTGAAACCCCTGACCTGGCGGTGGACATGTTTGGTTGCCACTTTCCTACCCCTGTTGGTCTTGCAGCAGGCCTGGACAAAAATGGTCAGGCTGTAACCGGCTTTTCCTCCATCGGATTTGGATTTATGGAAGTGGGCACGGTGACTCCGCTGGCACAGTCGGGCAACGAGCAGCCGCGTCTGTTCCGCTTGCCGCCAGATGAAGCGCTGGTGAACCGGATGGGCTTTAACAATCTGGGTGCAGAAGCGATGGCAGGCGAGCTTGCCCGTCTTCAGGAGCGGCGTATTCCCGTGGCGGTGAATATCGGTAAAAATAAAACAACACCCAATGAGGAAGCTCATCTGGATTATGAGAAATGCATTCAGGCGTTGTATAATTATGCTGACCTGTTTGTTGTGAATATCAGTTCACCAAATACACCGGATTTGCGTAATCTGCAGCATGGGAATGAATTGAAGGAATTGCTGGCAGCGGTTATGAGTGAGATGAATCGTCAGCAGGCTCAGCACGGAGGGGCGTCCAAGTCTGTGCTTGTCAAAATTGCGCCTGATGTGAATGATCAGGAGCTTGAATATATGGTCAGTACGATTGCGGCGAGTGGGGTGTCGGGCATCATCGCGACCAATACAACGATCAGCCGTGAAGGTCTCTCCCATCAGCATGCGAAGGAAACGGGAGGACTAAGCGGCAAGCCGCTGCGCGAACGTTCAACCGAGATCATTCGTCAGGTCTACAGACAGACTGAGGGTAAACTTCCTATTATCGGATCGGGCGGTATTTTTACAAGTGAGGATGCTTATGAGAAAATTAAAGCCGGGGCAAGTCTGGTGGAAATCTATACAGCCCTGATCTATGAAGGACCAGAGGTTAACCGGCGTATTCATGCAGGACTGCGTGAACTGCTGCGCAAGGACGGTTATCATCATATTTCAGAGGCGGTTGGTGCAGAGCACCGCTAAAAAAGCAGGATGAATCCCCAGAGCACTAATATAGAAGCATGGAAGAGTGTATAATGGAACGGGACTCTTCCCCCCGGCAAACATCATGTATAATGGATAAGAACAGGGGATGCTATAGAGACAGGAGGCTTTAACCATGGACGGTAGAGACTGGGGTACATTTTTACTTCCTTATGAACAAGCGGTAGAGGAATTGAAGGTCAAGTTCAAAACGATGAGGGCCGAATTGAAAAAACGGGAAGAATATGCCCCGATTGAATTCGTTACTGGCCGTGTCAAAAAAATCTCCAGCATTCTGGAAAAATCAAGACGTTTGAACGTAGCACTCGATGATGTGGAGACAGGTATAGAAGATATTGCCGGTATTCGTATCATGTGTCAGTTCGTGGATGATATTCGCCGTGTGGCAGAGTACATCAGAGCACGTAAGGATCTGACGGTGCTGATTGAGAAGGATTATATTACCAACTTCAAGGAAAGCGGTTATCGCAGCTTCCATATGATTATTGAATATCCGGTTCAAACGGCGCTGGGACAGAAAAAGGTGCTTGCCGAGATTCAGATTCGAACGCTGGCGATGAATTTCTGGGCAACGATTGAGCATTCCTTGAGTTATAAATATCGGGAAAGCCTGCCGGATGACATGCGGGCAAGGTTGAAGAAAACAGCAGAGGCCGCTTTCGTGCTGGATAACGAGATGTCAGCGATTCGTCTGCAGATTCTCGAAGCACAGAAGGCGTTTGAGGACGATTCCAATATCGTGTCAAGGACACTTAGCATCATTCATCAGCTATATTTCTATCATCTGGTCCATGAGGCGATTGAAGCACAGAAACGATTTAACGATTGCTGGGAGCGTCATGATATGGAAGGACTCAAAGTGCTGCTGGATGATGTGAAGCAGCTTCTGGGCAACGCCAGAAAGGGCGAGAATCCGGATGAACAGCTATGAGCCGCTCTACATTGACTATCTGATCTATTTCAATCGGGATCAGGACTATTTCGAGTGCCACGAGGTGCTTGAAGAGCTGTGGCTGGAAAGGGATCGTGATCCGCTCTATAAGGGGCTGCTGCAGGTAGCGGTTGGATTGTACCATTACAGGAATGGCAATCTTCGCGGAGGGTTTAAGATGCTGCAAAGCTCACTTGAATTAATGGAGCCCTATCAAGACGTGATGCTTGGCATCAGGCTTGGCGAGTTGAAGGAGCAGGTACGTGGACTTGTGAAGCAATTACAGGAAAGTGAACCAGAAGCGCCGGCATATCGAGATTTGTCTATCGAGATTGAGGATGAATCGCTGATACAGCAAATACAAATCAGGTCAGCCGAGCTGAAACCAAACATTCCACAGCGGCGAAGTCCAACCCGGGGACGAATCTATGAAGAGAAAATGAGAGAGCAACAGCGACAGGCTCAAGCGGTGGAGCACCGTAACAATGTGAAGCTTAACAATCATGCAAATAACTAGGATGAACTGTCCTATGTCTTGTATACAAAACACCCCGACCATTCCGTTCACGGAATAGTCGGGGTGTTTTTGGCAGGCATGCTGCCTAGCTTTTCTCAGGTGTAATATTGCCTTTATATTTGTCAAAAAATTGCTTGTAGTCGTCCAGTGTATAACCGTTGTCGCTTCCATTTTCTTTCAAACCGCCAACCATGCGATCCTTCTCTACGCCGTCCTGGTAAAAGACGAGTGTAGGCGTGAACTCAATGTTGTAATCCGTCCAGCCTGATTCAAATTCACGCAGATTAAACTGCGGAAGCTTGATGCCTTCACTATCGACTAGTGGCATCAATTGCGGTGTCGTTGCACGGCAGTGGGAACAGTCAGAAGCGAAGAAGTATACAAAGAAGCTATCCTTCTTATCAATTCTGGCTTTCAGATCGGCTGGCAGAATAATCTGCTGATAGTTAGGATCACTCAGAAGTTCACGTGTAGCCGGATTAAGCTTGGAAGCCGCGATGCCATAAGCGTTGGGCACAGAATCGCTCTGTTTCTTGGACTGTTGGTTCACAAACACCAGAGCAGCAAGCATAACAACTAAAATGCCGAGAAATATAAGGATTGTGGCACTTTTCTTTTTCTTCTTGGAATTCATTGTTCATCCCCCAATATTGATATCAAGATATAATTACAGCAAAAATAGAGGTTGGGATAATATGCATAAACAACCGAATTTTTGCTTGTCAAACAATCTATTAGCATTATACTACATTACACGCTGTAGTGGAATACACATGATAGGATAGGCAAGTAAAAACAGGATATGATAACATAGAGCAATATGTCATTTTAACAGGATGGGATGAGTGGAAATATGGCTGTACAGCTGCCTCACATGTTTACTGAACGGATGAATCGTCTGCTCGGTGACCAATTTGAATCTTTTATGCAATCGTATGAACAATCCCCGCATGCCGGGCTTCGCGTAAATACACTGAAAATATCAATGGAACAATTCAAAGAAATAGCTCCGTTTGACTTGAGACCCATACCGTGGTGTGAAACCGGTTTTTATGTGCCGCATGGGGTAAAGCCCGGACTGCATCCTTATTACCATGCAGGCCTGTATTATATTCAGGAACCGAGTGCAATGGCTCCCGTCGAGCAGCTGCAGGTACAGCCGGGAGACCGTGTACTGGACCTGTGTGCTGCTCCCGGGGGGAAATCGACCCAGATCGCTGCCAAGCTGCAGGGTAGAGGTGTGCTTGTCACCAATGATATTCATGCCGAGCGAACCAAGGCACTTGCCAAAAATATTGAACTTTATGGTGTAAGAAATGCAGTGGTATTAAATGAGTCGCCTGAACGGATTGCCGAAGCATTCCCTCATTATTTTAATAAAGTATTAATTGATGCGCCTTGTTCAGGGGAAGGCATGTTCCGCAAGGATGAGGATATGGTGAAGTCGTGGGAGCATCATTCCGTGGAGAAGTGTGTGCTGATGCAGCGCGACATTCTGGAAACAGCAGCACAGCTGTTGGCCCCGGGAGGCACGATTGTGTATTCAACCTGCACCTTTGCCCCGGAGGAGAATGAAGCGATGATTGCAGCGTTTTTGAAGAAGAATCGTGACTTTACCATTGTAAATATTGCAGATACCGCAGGGTTTGCCCCGGGACGTCCGGACTGGGTGCGTGAGATGCTGCCGGCACAGGCAGAAGAGACAGAAGAGGTGCTGGAGCAGACGCGAGGCACGGCGAGATTGTGGCCCCATCTTCTGGAGGGAGAAGGACATTACGTTGCAGTGTTAAAACATATGGAAGCAGCTCAAAGTGACAGTGATGCAAAATTGTCTGAAAATGTGATTGATGAGTCTGCGCTGCTGAATGAATCGAGTGAGGATCGTTCCTTTTTACGATCGGCTTCGTATCCATTGACCAAAGCCGATCGTAAAAAGGAACGTTTGTTACGGATCGAATCAAGAGACGGCAGTGACAGGCATGCACGCTCTGGCAAACCCTCAGGCAAAGCGGGCAGAAAAGCTAAAGAGGCCGGTGGACGCAAATCGGAGCGGGGGCAGGCGCGGGCAACTGACTCAGGAACTATTGATCCGTTGGCCGTTTACAGCCAGTTTGTAAAAGAGAATCTGGATATGCCGCTGCACGGGGAAACGGTGTGTTACGGAGATCGGGTATACCAGTCAGCGGTTGGCGCTTCCCGTCTGGAGGGACTGAAGGTGGTTCGCCCTGGATGGTTTGTCGGTACGATCAAAAATGGACGTTTTGTTCCTTCTCATCCACTGGCTTGTGCCTTGCGTACATCGGAGGCACGCCGCAGTGTGAATCTGTCCTCTGCAGATGGAGAGGCGGTAAGGTACTTGAAGGGGGAAACGTTGAACATTGAACAGGAGCGCATTATGATTCATGGAGAAACCCTGTTGAAAGGGTATGTTCTCGTATGTATTGATGGATATGCCGCAGGTTGGGGGAAATGGCTGGACGGTGTGTTGAAAAATGAATATCCTGCGGGATGGAGGTGGACATCGAGATGAGTGGGAAAGGCAAACAAACGCAGCGTTTGGACAAAATTTTGAGTCATATGGGTGTCGGAACACGCAGTGAACTCAAAAAAATGGTGAAACAGGGACGTATTTATGTGGATGGCAAGGTGGTCAAGGATAGCGGTATCCAGGTTAACCCGGAGATTAATGTCATTGAAGCAGATGGAGAGCGGATTATGTACCGTGAAATGATCTATCTGATGCTGCACAAACCGCCGGGTGTGGTATCTGCTACAGAAGATGCACGGGACAAGACGGTGCTGGATTTACTGCGTAAGGAGGACCGAATCTTTCAACCTTTTCCGGTAGGGCGACTGGATAAGGATACAGAGGGGCTTCTTATTTTGACGAATGATGGTCCACTCGCCCATGAACTGTTATCTCCCCGCAAACATGTGCCCAAAACGTATGAAGCACGGGTGCTCGGTAAAGTGGACGCAGAGGACGTTGAGCAATTTGCCGCCGGGGTGCGGCTGGATGACGGGTATGAGACAATGCCGGCAGAGCTTACCCTGCTTGGACATGAGGAAACGGACGAAGGTACGGTATCGCTGATCTCCCTCATTATCCATGAAGGCAAGTTTCATCAGGTCAAGCGTATGTTTCAGGCTGTCGGTAAACGTGTGCTGTACCTGAAGCGTGTAGCTATGGGGGAATTGAAGCTCGCTTCTGATCTGGCGATCGGAAGTTACCGTGAATTAACGGAAGAGGAGTTAAATCTTTTGCGGAATGATAACGCGGCTAACTAAAATGAACAGATGGGGATGAAATCATATGACTTACAAACTGATTGCACTGGATGTAGACGGTACTTTGCTGAATGATGATCATGAGCTGACCGAACGGACGCAGGAAACGTTGATTCAAGCCTCGCGCCAAGGGGCAGAGATTGTGCTTTGCTCCGGACGTGGGCCAGGCAACACGATTCCTTTTATGAAACAGATGGGTCTGGATGGTTATGTCATTACGCATAATGGTGCGGTTACAGCGCAGGTAGAGACACGGGAGGTTATTCATCAATTTGCACTGGACACGCAAGGGCTGGAGCCGATTATGACGTACTGTCGTGAGAATGGGGTACATTTTGACATCAATACGGCGTTTGGACTGTATGTGGATCAGCCAGAAGGTTTGGAGCTTCAGGTCAGACAGATGTATTATAATTTCCTCGCAGAGCCGCTCAAGCTGCCTCGCTGGGCTGATATGCACGAACCACTCGCCAAGTTTACGGCATTTGGCCCGATAGAGCAGATGGACGAGGTTCAACGTGAATGGACGGCCTGGAACCTTCCCTATTATATGACACGCAGCGGGGATTTCTTCATTGATCTGATGCATCCGGAAGCTTCCAAGGGAGCGGCGCTCAAGAGATTGGCTGATTCGAAAGGCATTGCGTCCTCCGAGATTATGGCGATAGGCAATTATTATAATGATATAACGATGCTTACTTTCGCAGGTAAGGGCATAGCGATGGATAACTCTCCTGAAGAGGTCAAAGCCGCCTCCGACGAAGTGACATTGTCCAACAACGATGAAGGGGTTGCGCACGCCATCCATAAGTATATTTTGTCGGTATAGTTCTGTTTCCTCATAAACTACTGCTTCCCAGGACATCCTAAGAGGACACGTTAGAAATGAGGAGGACTGGCAATGAAGCAGGTAGAACTGACGACGGATTTGCGTACAGCAGGTGGTGAAGTGCAGGACATTATGGTGGATGGCCGCTATGCAGGCACACTTGTGCTTGTATACAGGGAGGGAGAGCGGCTGTCGGGCAGCCTGCAGCTGGATCAGGAAGTGATAGATGATCAGGCTGAGTCGTTTATTACGGATAAAGTAGAAGGTTATATTCGTATGCTTGCCGATGCGGTGGGGGCTTCTCATTATGAAGTGTTAGTGAGCTCCGGTATACTGCATACTGTTCTAGAGCAGCCAGATATGAACACCGGCGCATCGGCTGGAAACGCTCTGGCGCTTGATGAGAATGCTCATGAAGATGGAGTATTTGCCGAAGTGAACAGAATACCTGCCTATCGGGATGAATCTTTTACATATGAAGATCCGAAGCATCTTTTGGAGATGGAGATGGTTAGTGCAGGACGCAGTGTATCCACCTATGTGTTCAATGACGCCGAGGGCGAAGAAATGGCAGAAGCGGCGCTGAAGCAGTATGGAGCGGATGCACAGGGAGAAATCCACTGGTACGAGGAGCCAAATGAAGCGCTGCAGGAAGCTGCGGCCGAGCTGCTTGTCAGGGAGCTGGACGAGGAGATCATTGATACGATTACGATTCGCATGTGGTATCAGGGGAATGAACTGGAGAACCTTGAGTGGGTACACCGTGATTTTGAAGAAGAATACGATAATAATCATTTTGACGTCGACGATGATGAAAATGACGAAAAAGATTTTGAAGATGAAGACGAATATGACGAAAGAAATTTCGAACAATCGTTGAGTGTATCCGGGATGGAAGAAGCCGAGGAAGCATGTTATGTCATGCTCAGAAGCAGGGACCGGGAGTTCAGAGTTTACGATCTGTTCGTTCAGGAGCGTGGGGGGCTTCCGGTAGGCACAGCAACAATTGATATGTCTCAAGCGGATCTCACCGGTTTCATGGACTATGATGTGCCTGGAACAAGTGTGCAGCGCCAAACGCTGGTGGATGTGCTGATGCGGGAGCTGAACAAGGAGATCGAATTCGACACATTACATCTGACCATGTTATATCGCAATCAGATTATAGATGAAGCCAGAATGGAAGGATAAGGGGCGCAGGCCTTTTATCCTTTTTTTATTGATTTTGACGGACTATGGATTTCCCGGTATAGTACGATTAGTTTAATTTTACATGAAAAGAATCGCCGGGAAGTGGAGGGGTATGATGACACACGCATTCAACATTTACAGTGAATCGATTAATGACCATTTTCAAGTGGTGCAGGCTGGGCCAGAGGATACGGAAGAGGTGCTATCCCTGCTTGCAGAGACCGCGTTATGGCTGCAAAGTCAGGGCTCGTCCCAATGGAGCGCGCTTCTGCACGGGGAGGATTCTCATAATACACCTGCGGCTATTCGGCGTGGAGACGTTTTTGTTTTTAAAAAAGAGGCGGAAATCGCCGGGATGGTCATTCTGATGCAGAAGCCCAGTCCGTGGGATTACAAGTTATGGGGCGACAAGGCTCACGCGCAGGATGGGGCGCTTTACCTGCACCGGCTCGCCATTCGCAGAAAATATGCGCATACAGGTTTGGGGAAATCCATTCTGCTGTGGTCCATTAACGGCATTAAATTCGATCATAAATCTCTCGTGCGGCTGGATTGCGGAGCAAGCAATAGTACATTAAATGCTTTTTATGCAAGGAATGGGTTCAGTCATGTCGGTGAAACAGATGGATTCAGCATTTATGAACGAGCAGTCGAGCTTTAAGGGATACAAGTAGTTGAAATTTGAGGCTGAAAATGGATGCAAGGGCGTCTTTATAAAGAGCTACATGAATATCATGTATATACGACTTCATAATTGTTGTGCAGAAACAGTAGATGTTCAAGCTTTTATATGTCATAATGGACAATGATAATATTCATTAAAATGCATGAAAATACATTATTCATGTGAAGAACTGAGTTGACTACTTTGCACTGGTTTTGCTTTACTGAACATATGTTCTGATATATCATAAATACATGTGGAAGAAAAGAAATGAAGCTGGAAAGGGGGATAATCACGTTGAAGTTGCTACAAGCGCTATTCTTTCCTCCGGAGCAGCCCGGAGGGGTATCCTCTATGATTCCTTACCTGCAGGAGCGATTTACAAGCCCGAGGTGGGAGATGGATTTGTTTTCCTTACCGAAACGCATCCGGAATAAAGGTCAGGAGGAAGTACAGTTTGAAACGTTTGATTGGACCGTCTATGGAGATAGTCCTGTTGTGCAAAAATATATTCAGACGTATCGCGATTATTTATGGTGGACCCGGCTTCGTATTCAGAAGCCCTATGATCTGATTCATGCACATCACCCGATTGCAGGGCTTGCCATGAAGTCAGTCTTTCCCGATATTCCACTTATTCAGACCATTCACTCCAGTTACGAACGAGAGCTGATTCTTAACGGACGTATTGAGCCGAACGGGCTGGAGCATCAGTTCCTGTTATCGATCTATGGTGAGCTTGAGCATCGAGCTGAGCGTCTGTTAACGGTATCGGATTCCTTCCGCCGGTACCTGGACCCGTATGTTAAACATCCAGACCGGATCGGAATTATTCCCAACGGCTTTGATGAGAAGCGCTTCAAGCCGATTCCCCATGACAATGCTGTGCCGCAGCTGGTAACGGTCTGCCGTCTCGTTCCTGCTAAAGGTTTGGACATTTTATTCAAGGCTTGTGCAGAGCTCAAGGACAAAGGTCATGACTATGTGCTGCACATCATCGGAGATGGACCGATTCGTCCTGATCTGGAGGAGCTGGCCCAGCGTCTTGGCATTTATAATGAGACTATTTTCTATGGATATACGTTGCATCCTGAAGAGTTTATGCCATTCTTTGATGTGTTTGTGTTGCCATCGCGTGCAGAAGCCTTCGGTTCAGTGTTTGCTGAAGCGGCTTTGAGCTGTCTGGCTCTCGTAGGCACAGAGGTGGGAGGTATACCCGAACAGATTGAGGACGGCATTAACGGTCTGCTAGTACCGCCTGAAGACCCTTCTGCCTTGGCGGACGCTTTGGAAAAGGTGATGCTTGATCCGGCTTACCGTTATGAACTGGCTCGTTCCGCTTGTGAAAAAGCCAAAACACACTATTCGCTGGGAAGATCGGTGAATGAATTGAAAAAGATGTATCTGCAGTTCCGGGTGGAAGCCTGAGAATGGTCAGAGCGATGAAAGATGCCGCTGTAGGTGATACAGCGGCTTTTTGGTTGGTCCAAATATATTGATGAGGGTATCAGAAAATACAATTGTTCGGATGGTGTGCCAGTTCCTGAACGGAGTTCATAAACAAGCCTGCGTGGTAACCGTCACAGACTGCATGATGGAGCTGTAATGAAATTGGCAGATAGATTAAATCTCCTTTATGAATCAATCGCCCTGCAGTAATAATAGGCAAAAGGTAACGACTGTTGTTATTGATATTCAAGTTAAAGCTGGTAAACGAGGTCCACGGAATAACCGAAAAAGAAAACGTATTTTCGGGTACAGGTGTTTTGGGAAACAGCCTGCCTGAACCATTATAATTTTCTGCATCGGCAGTATAAGCCGTATGAAACGTCTCGAAATCGTTAGTGACGCTAGTCCAAACAGCAGAGAATGATTCAGAACGGCGATCAAAGATGGTGTACAGCGGATCTAGCCTGTCCCAGTAACCCAGCTCCCCTTCACAATTGTAGCTCGTTCTAAAAGCCGGATGTGAATTCACTACAGTGGTGATCAAGAAGATCAAAGCTGGAGTAAACCGATATTTGTGTTGCTTTGTGAACCGATATAAGACACTGACATCTATTTCCCGGGTTAAACTGAAGGACGTATTTTGGTTCATATAATGGTTAAATGCCTCTGTTCTGTTCCAAACGTCAAAATTGATGCGATTAAAATTCATTGGATGTGCCTCCTAAATTGATATTAGCGCGAATTCAGGAGGCGAGCTTGTCTGTTTTTTTCATAAAGAACCAATCCTTTAATTCTTTTTTAAAGTCATTTTTATTGTAACATAACGATGGCCGCATAAAACGACTTTACACCAGGCATGTATATTTAGATGTAAAACGTAGTAAAACTCCTGAATGAAAGTCAAAGGACAGTAAGACCTTCGAATGAAAGGTAACTGTTAGTCAATTACCTTATATATTATTTCGACCCCGAAACGTGCCCCACCGATTCAAAAGTAACTTTCCAGCCCAGAACATTGCCATACAGCCAAAGATCGGATACAGGATGGACAACAGGGAGCTGAAGCCGAATTGACTGAGTGAGTAACACAGCAGCATGATGGTTAATGTGATTAATCGGGGATGTACGCTGAGATGCTGTCTGAGGTGTAATGTCATACCATAGATGTCGGCAACAAATGTCGTGAAGATTTCCATGAAAATCAGTGAAACATAGATCGATTGAACAACCCAGCCTAATTGAAAAGCAATGCTGCCCATCGGGATTTCGAACTGGGTGATGCCAGGCATATATGCCGACATAGCAAAGTGAGCTGCCATAAGCATAAAACCTACGCCGATCCCGCCTGCGATTCCACCCCATTTCAGCGTATTGCGATTACGAATCTGATTGCCAACAGGGACAAGCACTGCTTGAGCAAGAGCAAGGTTGAAAGCAGCATATAGCAGCGGTGATACCCAGACCTGGATAGGGTTGTTATCTGTTGTAAGGGTGATAAAACGTAGTGCACCAGGGTGATGGACTGTGCTGAAAATCATCAGCAGTGATAACAGGAGCATCATCGGAACGACAATGCTGTTCATTTGCAAAATAGCCTGCATCCCGCGTCCCAGAAGCAAATACGTGCCAATGAGGGTAATGATCAGGCCCGTTTGATAATGCAGACCCAGATGTTCCATAAAAACAGAGCCTGCTCCCGCAAGCATCACGCTGTTTACACCGATCAGCACAATAAGGGTTACCCAGGTAATCCACCCGCCAGCCTTGGGACCAAACAGATGTTTATTCAGGTCTTCATATGAACGGGAACCTGTATCATGAGCGATCAGCATCATTTTGGTGCCAAGCCAGACAAAAAGCATGGTGGACAATCCGATGGTGATGGTAGCCCACTTGCCATACTGTGTGAAAAATTGCAGTATTTCCTGCCCGGTGGCAAAGCCGGCGCCTACAACGGTTCCGATATAAGTGAATGCAATCTGCAGCACCCGGAATGCCTGTTTCATGTGTTTCCCCTTTCAGGTCCCGGGATTTATTGGACATGCGGGTACCATAGTACAAGGTATGCTTGACCCATAAAAGTCATGACAGCAGGATGAGTCAGATTATGAATTAGCACTGTTATACGGAGGTGTGCCGGATTTCGCTTGAACTTGCAGCCGGATATATGATACTTTAAACCTCATAGGATAGGCTTGGGAGGTCAAATCATGGATATATTAAAACAACGAATTTTAGAAGAAGGAGTCGTCATCTCGGATCAGGTGTTGAAGCTGGATGGACTTCTGAACCATCAGATTGATCCTGCATTAACGATGGAGATGGGACGGCGGTTTGCTGCGCGTTTTCGCGAGAGTGGTGTGACACGAGTGATTACAGTAGAGTCCTCAGGCATTCCAGTTGCTTTTGCCGCAGCGCATGAGCTGGGGGTACCTTTGGTATTTGCCCGTCGCAAAAAAACGCTCTTGGCCGATCCTGATGCCTACTGCGAACGTGTACCCTCCTTTACAAAGGGCATCGTTACGGACATTATGGTGTCTCGCGAATTTATTCATGAAAATGACCGAATTCTGTTCATCGATGATATTATTGCGAATGGAGACGCTGCTCGCGGTGTCATCAAAATTATCGAACGTTCCGGTGCGGAGCTGGTTGGCTTCGGTGTAGTTGTGGAGAAGTGCTTCCAGGCTGGAGCGCGTACGATTCGGGAGCAGGGTATTCCGGTGGAAGCCCTTGTACGCATTCGTTCACTAAATAACGGCACCGTGCAATTTGACGATAACGAAATGTGACATTTTGAAGGAAATAGGGCCTAATTTTCGAACTTTGCCTTTGCATGGCTGCGGATTTCCTTTATAATGAGGGTATGTTAGGGAGAGGAGGCAACACCATGGGGAACCAACCGGCAACAGAACAATTTTTTATTGATAAGCTGGCGGAATCGAAAGTTCATTTTGAACGTGCCCTGGATTGTAAACATACGGAATTCGATGACCTTTATCCCTATATGATTGAACATCCTCAATTTTTCTGGTACAAACGCTATGTTGCCTGGTCAGAACTGCTGACGATTGTAGGCTTGTGTGAAGAGTTGTCCTTCTCTTGGAAAGAACAATTTACACCGCACCAAGTAGAGTACCTTGAAGAACGTGTGATGTCCGCCAAAGTGCTTGATTTTTGGTTCGAGAAGAACGACAGCAAAGAGCACGCGCAGCGGTAACTCTCAGTCGGGACATTTTCTTCGAATGACATGACAGTCCAATACAGTCACGTGAGACCTAAATGAATTTTCATTTAGGTCTCTTTTTGTAAACGAATTTGAATATAGGAGTTTAAAACATGATCAGTGATTCAGAGTTGGATGCCCTGCGATTGTCAGGTGAAAAGGTAAGAGTTGTACGGGACGAGCTGGAGTCTAACGATGTGACTGGCATTGTGGTGGCCTGGGATGATGAACAGGTGCTGATTCGCCGTCAGAATCGTCGTGTGGTGAAGCTGGACCGCCGTTATCGGTATCAGCTGTTCAGTGAGCCTCGTCAAAGTGTTCTGGAGGAATAAAGAAGTTGATTAAGTAAACGATATGCTTGGAATTACCATCATGACCTGGCATAATTGCTGCACGGCCGAGAGAAGATAGGTACAGTGGAAAAATTCGCTGTATTGACAGCCGAAAGGGTGTGCTGCAAGCCATGACATTGATGAATGATAAAGTTCATGCGTACAAGGATCAGATTGGCGCATTAAGTGATGTACTGCCGGATGTGGTGAGATCGTATCACGAGTTTACAGGGGAGTGCTTTCAGCCAGGTGTGCTTGATGCCAAAACAAAGCAGCTGATTGCGCTGGGCATCGGCCTGTTTGCCAACAATGAAGTATGCACGTTCTATCATGTACAGGAGGCCCGCTCCAAGGGAGCGACCGATCAGGAGATTATGGAGACGGTAGCTGTCGCTGGGGCTGTTGGAGGCGGACATGCCTTGTCGCAAGGGGCTATGCGTGTGCAGAAGGCGCTGCATTAGTCCATTATAGACATGTACATGTTCCGAAAATAGAAAGGAGGCTCTGGCATATACCAGGGCCTCTCTTTTGTATGAGATGGATTTTAGATTTTTCCAATCATTTTGTTATACATAAATTGACCTGTAACCCGTCTGGCTGTCACATAACGATCGTTAAAGTAAGGGTTGGAGAGCTTGGTGACGCTGACCCCTTTGCTGCTGGACGCGTGCGCGAATTGACCTCCACCGATGTATACACCTGTATGTGAAATGCCTTTGCCTGTTGTGTTGAAAAATACCAGGTCGCCTGTACGAATATTGGTTTTGGCTACCGGTGTGCCTGCTTTGGCCTGCTGCTGTGAAGTGCGTGGCAGTTCAATGCTGTATTTGTTAAAAAGATATCTCAAGAACCCGGAACAATCGAAGCCAGCCATGGTTGTGCCGCCCCATTTGTAAGGGATGCCTGTCATATTGTTAACAACGGAATTGATTGAGCTTGCCTCTGTGCTTGTTGCCCCGGATGTGAATAGTACAGCAGCTCCAAAAATGGAAATAATCAGTTTTTTCAAAATCAATGTTCTCCCTTCGATGCCTACGGAGTTAGCTAAGGGTTCGGTAGAAGGTTCCCTATATTTCCTATGTATAAGAATAATTCACCCAAAATGGTTCCCCCGTTTTCAATCCTGAAACTCGGCAAATGAATAATTAAGTTTTTGTAACTATTTGAAACTATATTGCATAAATGCGTAAATGTCAAACCCATTTGTAAAGCTTCTTTTCGATTCAATGTTAGCGGAATTATTGATTTTCGTCATAATTTTGTTGAAATTTCGACAGTAAAGATTACAAAAAAGTCATTAATGTTTAAACAGGTTCCGAGTTGGTTATTAAACCGATTTGTCAAGTGTTAAAAGTTGGATGGGTGAATATTAGTATAAAGTGAAATTTGAGCTTTGTTGCATATATTGACAAAATTTATTTTATTGCATATCATAAATTTATTCATACAAATTATGTATTTAATTAGATTTTATTGGTTTGTTCTTGGGGTGCATCAAAGCATACCATGAAATATAAGCCAGTAGGTAGACATGTGAGAGAGCGATCATATTTGTGAATTGGGGAGCGTGTTGTCTTTTGAAAGCAAAAAAATGGGTCACGTTTGTGCTCGCGTGTTCGATGGTTTTTTCTGGAGTGGGAATGGCAATTTTGCCTACAGCAACCGTATCTGCTGCGGATGCCTCAGGTACAACGGCAAGTATGTCTGATATTTTGAAAAACCAACGTCCCGATGGGGGGTGGAGAAAGGATTACAGCCAGACATCAGGTGAGTGGGCCAAATCAACAATTGATAACAAAGCTACATACTCAGAGATTAGAAGACTTGCAAATGAATTCAAAAAAACAAATGATCCGCGATACTCGGCTGCAGCAATCAAGGGCATTAACTTTTTGCTGAACATGCAGTATTCGAATGGCGGGTGGCCGCAGGTTTACCAGAGCTCCGGTTATCATAAACATATTACGTATAATGACGACGCTATGATTAATGTAATGTACATGCTCGATGAGGTCGCGGGGCGCAAAGGAGACTTCTCCTTTATCGACAGTTCACTTGCAAATCGCAGTAAAAATGCGGTGTCCAAAGGTGTGGATGCCATCCTGAATACACAGGTAGTATCCGGTGGCAAGCTTACGGCATGGGGCCAGCAGCATGATTCGAGCTCACTTAAACCAGCGGGAGCCAGAATTTATGAAGTACCTTCATTAACGGCAGCGGAAAGTGTAAACATTGTGAAATTTCTGAAGACCAGACCGGCCAATTCCAGAATTACGGCATCTATCAAAGGTGCAGAAGCCTGGTTTAATAAAGTGAAAATTACAGGTTATCGCTATGAAAGAGCAAATGGGGACAGCCGGATTATTGCGGATTCAAGTGCAGCACCAATCTGGGCGCGTTTTTATGAGCTTGGCACAGACAAACCGATCTTTGTAGGCCGGGACGGGATTGTGAAATACAAGCTTAGTGATATTGAAAAAGAAAGAAGAGGCGGGTATGCATGGTATGGCAGCTGGCCGTCCAAGCTATAATCATGCGGCCGTGAGCTAATCCAGCCCCTGATAAATCTAGCCAGATAATATAAGTGCGAACCGGATATGAACCTGGTTCGCACTTTTGGTTTTATTTTAGTGTTGACAAGAGAAAAGGTGCATGATATATTATTTCTTGTCGCTGATATTAGTTGGTGAGACACAAAATATGCGGTCGTGGCGGAATTGGCAGACGCGCACGGTTCAGGTCCGTGTGGGCTAACCCCCCGTGGAGGTTCGAGTCCTCTCGACCGCATTACGAAAAGGCTCTTTCAGGATCATCCTGAAAGAGCCTTTTATTTTTTGGATCAAGGAATCTTGATTATTCTATGTTCCTGGCTTCCATTTGGGCGTCGTTATACTGTCAGAAATGTAGCAAACGGTGGCGTTTTATAAGGAGGGCGTTATTGTAATGTTATCCATATTCGGACCCTCTGTCCCTGTTGTGACAATTCGAAGGGTGTTCATCCCTGAGTTCATAGGGACTTGAACGGTTTTCTCACCCCATGTAGACCAGCTGCCGGTTGCACTGAAGGGTTCATTGCTAAGCATTTTGGTACCATTCACATAAATGTCGACAGTGCGTGTGCCGCTTTCCAATGCGTAACGAAACTTTACGTTTTTAGTGCCAGTCGTCATGTTAGTAATGTTATTCCATTCAATGGATGAGCCTGTTAGAGCGTTGAAGTTTACATATCCGGTACCCGTGTAACCGGGATAGAGGGCTTCGATAACTGCATTTGTCAGCTGAGTGCTGCTCTCCGCTTCATAGGTTGTGCCTGTGCCTGTAGACGAAGAAGTGTTAGAGAACTGCCAGTAATCGAAGTTGAAAAGCTGACCTGATCCGCTGCCGGTAAAGACTAGAAAGACATTTCGGACCCCTGTTGCCCCGCTAACGGCGGTTTCGACTTCCAGCCAGTTCTGTGCACCGCCAGTAGGCGGGACATTAAGTGTGCCAGCAAGAGGACCGGAGACATTATCCAGACGAATCTCGATTTTCCCTCCACCTGATACAGAAGCAACATGGGCTTTAAAAGTCTGAGCTCCGCTGGAACCAAAATCCGCTTTACTTACCGCGACCCAATCCCCATTGTGTATTTGGGTTACCTGCTGATTGTTTACTGGACCGCCAGGTGCATTCGACTTTTCCGTCTGAATTCCGCCATTCCAGGCAAAGGTCTCTGCTTCGACACGGGTATATGGATTCAGATTGGATAGCTGGGGAACTCCAGCATAATTCGCAGTCACTTCCTGAATTGTACCATTGGTATTGTGCTGCAATTTGTTAATATGTGGTGAGCGATAACCTTTTCCTGAACCATATAGAGCCAGACTGACGGTTTGAGCGTGATACACGACATACCACTCATTATTGAATTGAAAAACCGAATGGTGGTTGTTGCCGCCTGCACCAAAGAATACCCCGGGGTTCTTCAGAAAATGTCCTTCATATGTAAAGGGGCCCATGGGGCTGGAACTTACCATATATCCAATTTCACCTGGTGGAATGTTGGATGGGTGTACGCCGCCAAAGTTAATACAATAGGAGTAATAATACCTGCCATTGTATTTATGAATGCCCGAGTCCTCCAGAATGAAGGGTGCATCAATCGTTGATGCACTGCCAACTACACTGGTCATATCGGCACCGAGTTTGATAACCCGGGCTGTTTTGGGATTGGCTCGTTGCTCCTGAGTGGGGTTCGAGCCGCCGGGAATTCCACCACCTGCATATAAATATCCTGTCCCATCGTCGTCCACGAAAACTGCAGGGTCGAAAAGCCAAACCACGCCTGACATGCCGGGGGTATTCGTTGTTAAAAGAGCTTTGCCAATCGGATCTGTCCATGGCCCGACAGGACTATCTGCCGTTAGTACGCCGATACCGCCAGTACCGTTAGCGAAGTAAAGGAAAAACTTGTCTTTGCCATTTATGTTTTTGACAGCAGCTGCAGGGGCCCAGGATGCGCCAGCCCATTTGGCTATCCCCTGACCACCGTTTGCTCCGTTCGCACCGGCAACGGGAATAGCTCCGTGATCCGTCCAGTTCACCATGTCGGCAGACGAGATAACAAATACGCTTTTTAGATTAGCGAAGGTGTTATCCTTGATGGAGCCATCGCTGTTGTACTCATAATTGTCACTGGACATGTAGAGGTAGACACGTCCGTTATAGGTTAAGGCAAAAGGATCGGCACCGAGATGATGATCGATTAACGGATTTGCATTTCCGATCTGTTTGGCGATAGTGGAGCTTGCAGCAGATGCCTGGTTCATTGGCACACAACTTAGAATTAGTGCAATGACAAGAAACATGATTCCACATAATCTGTGCATCAGGTTTATCCTCCTTGAAAAACGAGTTGATATGTAATAAATAAACCCCGTGCTTCAGCTGATCGGTAAGTAATACCTGCTGAAAACACGGGGCTTGGCTAATTATTGCCTTGATTAAAAAGGGAGAATCCAATGCGGGTTATCAGACTTGTCCTAAACAACACAGTAAAATAAAGAATGATTGCTGTATTTAGGAGGCAGCCGTTACTGTAATATTATCAATATTCGGTCCTTCAGTACCTGTGGTAACGATTCGAAGGGTATTTACACCCGCATTCATAGGAACCTGAATGGTTTTCTCACTCCAGGTGGACCAGCTTCCTGTTGCAGTGAAGGGTTCATTGCTGAGCACTTTGGTGCCATTCACGTAGATATCCAGATTACGAGTACCACTCTCCTGGGCGTAACGGAACTTTATGTTTTTGGTACCTGTTATCGTGTTGTTGATGTTATTCCATTGAATGGCCGAGCCTGTATACGCGTTAAAGTTCACATATCCTGATCCCGTATATCCCGGGTAGAGTGTTTCGATGACTGCATCTGTCAACGTTGTCCCCGTCTCAGCTTCATATGTGGTGCCAGTGCCTACATTCCCGCCTCCAGTGCCACCAGAGAGATTAGCAACAAATGTAGTTACACTCTGTGCAGGAAGCTGAGCTGTGAACGCACCATTGGAAACATTAATGGGTGCAAGACTTGCCAGATTACGACTGCTGTCCGTCACATACGAGGATACAGTGGAGGCATTGCCATTTTGCAGAACAAACCGCTGACTGGTTGCTGAATTGCCGCGGTTAATCGCGACGATGACAACTTTGTTGTCTCCTTTATAAGCCGAAACGTAAGTGTTGGTATCCGGGTTTTTGGTTGCATCTACACGAACATAGCCTGGACGAACAAATTTGGAGAAATGGGCCATGTTGTAACCACGTTTACTGATCGTGCCATCTTCCTTCATAGGTCCGTATTGTCTGCGGATGTACCACCATACATAAGCCTGGAAATCGCCTTCAACCATCGCATTGTGCATATGATAGGAGACCTCCAGAGACTCTGGCCAGCGGTCAGCGGAGTTGTTGTCACTGTTTGGTACGTACACTTCAGTCATCCACAGCTCTTTACCCGCCCCTTTTTGCTTGAAAAGAGGGTATGCGAAGTCTTTGATCTGAGTTCCATACGTATGTGCGCCCAGAATGTCCATGTTGGCAAGAGCCTGAGGATCATTCAGAATGGGGTCGGAAATATTTTTTAAGTATTGGAAGGATTCCGGAGCCATAACTCTGGTGCCCTGGATGCTGCCCGCATTTTCTTTCATAAAACGAAGAATTTCCTGTGGTGTCCACCAGGTCCAGTCATGAGCATAATCCGGCTCGTTTTGCACCGAGATGGCATACAGGTCTACACCATTGTTTTTCATATACGTAACGAAGTCATTCAAATGCTGCGCGTACGCGGCATATTTGTCGTATTTCAAGCGTTTCGCGCTTGCACCGTTGCGGTTAAAGGTTTCAACCATATCACTTGGCGGATTCCACGGCGATGCGAAGACGATAGCTCCTTGCTCAATAGCCCGTTTCGCGGTAGCTACTTCGCGATACCAGTTATTCCGATTATCGTCGACATAGATACGAAGAATAGAGAAGCCTAACTGATTCTGGCCATTCCCGAAAGCGGTTTCACGTTGTGCCGCAGTAAGGTCACCGATCCATGCTGGATGGTTGATACCGCCAAAACCTTTGATGAGCTGCTTTTCAGAGGCCAGATTGATGTTGGCATCACTTGCTGCTGACACGTTGGTAGGTGTTAACATCAGCGGCAGTGCGGTCAAGCAGGCCAGCAAAATATTAACTGATTTTTTTAATTTCAATCCCATCTTCATATATTACCCTCCTCAGATTGATTGTTACTGCAAAAGCTGATCAAGAAAAACATCCGAATGCTTGCTTGGCAGCAATATAAGTCTTCATGATCACTTCCTCTCCATAGTGCAAATTGTAATACTGGTGTTGATTTGAAAATTTTACCATATAATTGCGATGAAAAATACCCTGCAAATTGCAGTTCTATGTAAAATTTTCACTTTTTTTGTATTAGAAGAGACGTAGACGTGTAAAATCGACAAAATAAATTTTTTGAATGTATGTCAACCGGTTGACATATCATATCCTCGCCGCTTATGATAAAGCTGCATTCGAAATGTATGCGCATTCATTACAAACACCAGGGGGGAAGTTGAGCAATGAAAAAGAAATGGGTACCGTTTGTTGGCGTATTGTTAATGATGTTGATTATCACAGCCTGTTCACAAGGCAAGACAACAGAATCTTCATCTCAAGGTTCAGGCAAGCAGGCTGATGAGTCTTCCAAGGAGGTCAAACTGACCTTTTTTAACACCTCTGCTGAAGTCAACGGTGTGTTCGAAAAGCTGTTCAAAACGTATCATGAGCAGCATCCCAATGTAACCATTGAGCTGATTCCAACCCCGATTGGTGGAGCGCAGCTGGAGAAGTTCCAATCCTTGCTTGCATCAGGCAACCCGGCAACGATTGCGAATCTGGATGCAGGCACCATTTTGCAATATAAAGATAAATTCCTCAATCTGGATTCCGAAAAGGCGACATATGAAGGGTTGACCAAACCAGGAGCGGTGGACGGGGCACTGCTGGACGGACAATTTCTCGGCATTCCTTGGACAGCACAGGGGTACGGACTTTTGTATAACAAACGTGTAGTGGAAGAGGCATTGGGTGGCTCCTTTGATCCAGCCAGTATCAAAACCCGTGACGATCTGGAGGCTGTATTCAAAAAGGTAGAGGCTGCAGGTAAAGCACCGGTTATGCTTCATGGAGCAGACTGGTCGCTCGGAGCACATTATCTGGGACTGACATATTCCCTGCAATCCAGCAATGTGGATGACAATCGTAAATTCGTAAAGGATCTTGAAAATGGAACAGCGAAGCTTGCAGACAATGCTGCTTATAACGGCTTGATGGACACCTTTGATCTGCTGAAAAAATATAACGCACGCAGCAAAGACCCGCTGGTGGCAGATTACACCAAAGACAGCACCGATTTTGCCAAAGGCGAAGCCGCTTTTTATTTCATGGGTGACTGGACCTGGGCTGTTATTGGCAATCTGGAAGGCCGCGACAAGGATTTCGGTATTGTGCCAGTGCCAATCAGCAACAACCCGGAGGATTACGGCAATACACAAGTGGCCTACAGCGAACCAAAGCTGTTCGCGATTGATAACTCTGGTTCCACCGAGGCACAGCAGGCTGCAGCCAAAGAGTTCATTCAATGGATGGTCACTAGTGATGAAGGGCAGGATGCAATTGTAGCGCAGATGGGCCTGGCTTTACCTTACAAAGATGTCAAAGTGAAAAGCAGCAACATTTTATCCGAAGCAGTGAGCAGTTTTGTAGATCAAGGTAAAGTAGTGAATATCAGTGTGATTAACTATCTTCCGCAGGATTATTGGGCGAAAACAGGTGCGTCTATGCAGAAATATCTTGCAGGTGTAATTGATCGCAAAGGACTGACAGATGAAGTGCAGGCGTATTGGGCCAGCCAGGCAGGAAAATAAACCATTAACCCGCTGGAAAGAGGATGTGCATCCGGTTTGAGGAGCACATCCTTCCTTCATCATGACATAGCCAAGGGATGCACAGGAGGTCAACATGGATAGAAAAATACGATTGCGAAATGCGGGAACCTTCCTGCTGTTTGGAGGTCCTTCCGTTATCGCTTTTCTCGCAGTGGTTGTGATCCCGTTTATCGTCGGACTTTATCTTACGTTTACGAATTGGGATGTTCGTACCGGGGATAACAGCTTTATCGGCTTATCGAATTATGTTGCGGTTTGGCAGGATACCGTGTTCTGGACTCAGTTATGGTTCACGCTCAAGTATGTGTTTTTCACCGTCATTATCGCCAATGCGGTCGCTTTTTTTATCGCGCTGGCGCTGACAGGCGGCGGGAGAGGAGAGCAGTGGCTGCGTACAGGTTTTTTCACACCGAATCTGATTGGCGGTATTATTCTCGGGTATTTATGGCAAACATTATTCTCGCAGGTACTGCCTTATCTGGGTGAAAAGTATGGCTGGTCCTGGTTCGAAACCTCCTGGCTAACGAACACGGATACAGCCTTCTGGGCTCTGGTCATCACAACCTCATGGCAGCTGATTGGTTACTTGATGATTATTTATATTGCGGGCTTTGCCGGGGTTCCGAATGATGTACTGGAAGCCGCCAGCATTGACGGAGCGAGCCGTATGGCAACAATCCGCCGAATTATGCTGCCGCTGACCATTCCGGCGATCGTCATCTGTGTGTTTATTTCGATTTCACGTTCCTTTCTTACCTATGATATCAACCTTGCGCTCACCAAAGGCGGCCCCTTTAACTCCACGGAGCTGGCGACGTATCATATCGTGCAGAAGGCGTTTTTGTCCAACCAATACGGGGTTGGCCAGGCAGAGGCTGTAGTGCTGTTTGCGGTAGTGGCAATTATTGCGCTGACACAATCGTATCTGCTGAAGAGACTGGAGGTTGAATCCTGATGACCCATCGTGCAATCCTTCCGTCACTGAAGAAAATATTGTTGTATATATTGTTATTTGTATTTTTAACACCATTTTTGCTGATCATTATGAATTCGTTCAAGTCCACCCAGCAATTTGTAGAGAATCCATTATCCTTGCCAACAAGCGTTCAAATGGCCAACTATGTGAGTGCATTCGATAATATGAACTTTCTGGACGGATTCCTGAACTCGCTGCTGATTACCGTTGGTTCAGTGGTGCTGATTCTCTTTTTTTCCTCGATGACAGGATATTTGTTTGTACGCTTCAAATGGCGGATCAACGGCATTTTTTTCTATGCGATGCTGGCTTCGCTGGCCCTGCCGTTTCAGGTATTAATGATTCCGCTGGTGATGCTGTACGGCAACATGAGCTTGCTTGACTCCAAGCTGACACTGCTCTTTATGTACCTGGGCTTTGGTGTTCCGTTCGGTGTATTTACATTCCATGGCTTCATCAAGGGCATCCCGTTTGAGCTTGAGGAATCAGCATTTATCGAGGGCAGCTCACGGATGCGTACATTCTTTCAGATTGTGCTACCGCTGTTAAGACCTGTTTTTGTTACCTTGATTGTGCTTGACGTCCTGTGGATCTGGAATGACTACCTGCTGCCAAGTCTGGTGCTGTTATCCCCGGAACACAAAACGTTACCGCTCTCTACCTATAATTTCTTCTCGTCCTACTCGGTGGATTATGCACCGCTTATGGCTGGACTAATTATGACCATTATCCCGGTATTAATCATGTATTTGCTTTTGCAGAAGCAGATTATCAAGGGGATTACAGAGGGCGCTCTGAAGTAGGATCGGGGTGGCCTGGAGTGAAATGCACGAGGATTAAGATTATAATGGATAAAAAAGAGCAAGGTGGTTAATCGTTATGCCCAAGATTGATGATGTTGCCAGGCAAGCTGGAGTTTCGGTCACAACCGTGTCCCGTGTATTGAACAACCGGGGTTATATTAGCGAGGAAACTCGCGAAAAGGTATACCGTGTGATGAAGGAACTCGATTATCAGCCTAACGAGATGGCCCGGGCGTTGTTTCGCAGAAAATCCAATATGATCGGTTTGATTATTCCCGATGTGTCTCATCCTTTTTTCAGTGAAATGACCTATCATTTGGAGTATTATGCGGATAAAGCAGGATATAAACTGCTCTTATGCAATTCCAATCGGGATGTTCGTAAAGAGAGCAAATATATGGATATGTTGAAAAAAAACAAGGTCGACGCCATTATTACAGGCAGCTCTTTACTTGAAGTGCAGCATTATCTCAATCTAAGTTTGCCTATCGTTTCACTTGATCGTGAAGTGGCAGACGATATTCCTGTCGTTTCCTCGGATAACGAGATGGGGGGCAGGCTGGCTACGCAGCTGCTTCTTGAGAAGAATTGTAAACAGCCGGCCTTTCTCTATCGAGGCATTGGTGGCCCACATCATGTAGCTTTACTCGCCAATGGCAGGGCTCAGGGTTATGAAGAAGTGATGCGCAGCGCGGGACTTGAACCCATTCATCTGCAACTTGATGCTTCCGCCAAAGAGGAGCAGGAGATTCAGGAAGAAATCATGCGTTTTCTGGAGGAGCATCCAGCGGTGGATGGCATTTTTGCAAGCAGTGATGTTATTGCTGCGGAAGCTTTGCAGGCCTCCCGTCAGGCGGGGAAGCGTGTTCCCGAGGATATGCGAATTATCGGCTATGATGATGTCAAGATAGCATCGCTGCTTAGCCCACGTTTAAGCAGTGTAAGTCAGCCCATTCAGGCCATGGCTGAACGAATTATCGAGCTTGTGGTCAAACAAATTAAAGGAGAAGAATTTTCGAGTACGAACCTGTTCCCGGTGCAGCTGGTAGAACGTGAGACGACATAGGAGGGGTGCTTTGCAGAAAGCACACTTTCTGTGTTACTCATATGTCAACCGGTTGACATATACTTAAGATAAACATCGAACTATTGCTATATAAGCCGAACAGCGATTGGAGGGTTGCTATATCCTCGGAGTGGATTGTGTAACATCTTTAGTTCGACTTTATAGTCCCAAAATGAAGCTTGCCAATACGTCAGGAGGATACAGTAATGGATTTTATCAATAGAGTTGCTCCAGAATTGCGGGCGGGTCTGCTTGGGCTTGCGGTTATTCAGCTGCCGGAGGACCTGATGAAAGCACGGCTCGATGCCGCACCTGCTGTTCAGGTATCTGATGCTGTAGAGATTGAGAATGTATATATCCGAGTGGGGCATGGAGATGAGCTTCAGCTCCGCATATATACCCCGGCACATACAGAGCGCAAAACAAAAATTACAGAAAGACCGGCACTGCTGTGGATTCATGGCGGTGGAATGATACTCGGCAGTCCCGAAGGGGATGATCAGCTCTGCATGGATTTTGCGACCCGTGCAGATTGCATCGTCATCTCGCCGAATTATCGGCTGGCGCCGGAGCATCCTTATCCTGCCGGACTTGAGGACTGTTATACAACGCTGGAGTGGATATCCAGCGAGGCCGAAGCACGAGGAATCGACCGGGGCCGAATTGCTGTCGGAGGAGCCAGTGCAGGAGGAGGACTGGCTGCCGCGCTTGCTCTTTTGGCACGGGATCGACAAGGGCCGGCACTATGCTTCCAAATGCCTCTCTATCCGATGCTGGATCATCGGAACGAAACTTCGTCGAGCTATGAAATCACGCATCCTTCGGTATGGAACCGGGCTCATAATCTGGCCGCATGGGAGATGTATCTCGGTCAGGACATGAAAGCGGATATTCCTGTGTATGCTTCGCCAAGCCTTGCAACGGATCTCACAGGTCTTCCTCCTGCCTACATTTGCGTTGGTGAACTGGACCTTTTTCGGGACGAGATTCTGGATTACGTTGCTCGTCTGGCCAGAGCAGGTGTTCAGGTGGAGTTTCATCTGTATCCCGGGTGTTATCATGCATCAGAACATGTTGCTCCCGAAGCGGACAGCAGTAAGCGTATTCGAAACGAATATATTGGACGTCTGGCTCAAGCCTTGAAGTCTCCAATTCGTAATATAAACCACCGCTGATTTTTGAAAAAACAAAACGTTTTACTGAAAGTATCGGACAGGACATAGCCCTACAATAAAGTTGTCATTGTCAAATGATAACCTTTGAATGAATACCGTGAAGGATTCGGGGAGGAAACAGGATGTTTGGGCTGGATGAAAGCATAAAGCTGGAGAGACGATCCAACGATCTCTTGGCCATCGGGGAACTGCTGGTTGATATGATATCCAATGAATATGGTGATCACGCTGGATCAGACGGGTACACCCGCTTTTTTGGAGGAGCGCCTTCCAACATTGCCATTAATGTCAAGCGGCTAGGGATTCGTTCACGGATCGCTTCAGCAGTCGGTGAGGATGGATTTGGTACCTTTTTACTGAGCCGTTTGCAGCAAGCGGGTATGGATACGGATGGCATTAAACGAGTAGGGGAAGCAACAAGCATGGTTGTTGTTAGCAAAAGCAAATCTACACCGATCCCCATTTTCTATCGGGCAGCCGATTTTCAACTGACCGTGGATGAGGCGCTCACAAAATGGCTGCGCAATTCCTCCATCGTTCACTTTTCGTGCTGGCCGCTATCCAGGCAGCCCGCCAGAGCAGCCATCGAACAGATTATTGCCGAGGCAAGGAAACATCATGTGCTGATTGGCTTTGATCCTAATTTCCACAAGATGATCTGGCAACCCGGGGAAGATGGTGCTGCATATGTACAGTCGGTCATCCCGCAGGTGGATGTCGTTAAACCGTCCAAGGATGATGCGGATCGTTTGTTTGGTGAAGCATCTGCCGAGCAGCATTTACAGCGCTTTTTGAACCTGGGAGCACGGCTGGTTATTTTGACGTTGGGAGAAGAAGGCGCGCTGGTTTCCAATGGTGCAGAGACGGTGAAATTTGAGACGTGTGCAGCAGAGGTTGTGGATACAACCGGGGCAGGGGACGCGTTCTGGTCCGGCTTTTATACCGCGCTCGTCAAGGGGTATACCCTTCGCGAAGCGTTAAAATCAGGTTTTGCCGTGAGTGCGTACAAATTGAAGTATCCGGGTGCAATCGTAGAGCTGCCAGCTCTGGAGCATATTCGAGAACAGTATGGCATGGGAAAGGGTGGACACATTGCTTAAAAACAAGGTTCAATTAATTACCTATCCGGATTCGCTTGGCGGCAATTTAAGTACACTGAACCAGCTGCTTCAGACTGAACTTTCGGGTCTATTTACAGGGGTGCATATTCTGCCACCCTTTCCGTCATCAGGCGACCGTGGCTTTGCCCCGCTAACCTATCTGGAGATTGATCCGGCCTTTGGAACGTGGGATGACATTCGCTCTATTGGTGAGCATACGGATGTATTGGTGGATCTGATGGTGAATCATATTTCACAGCAGTCCCCTTATTTTCAGGATTTCCTTCTGAAAGGCAGGGCGTCCGAGTATGCCGATCTGTTCCTGACACTGGACAAGGTATGGAAAGACGGAAATCCGGTTCAGGCAGATATCGATCAGATGTTTTTACGCCGGGAAGTGCCTTATTCCAGCTTTGAGATCAAAGAGACGGGCCAGGAAGAGAAGGTCTGGACGACCTTTGGCAAAACGACGCCCTCGGAGCAGATTGATCTGGATATACGGGCAGCCATTACACAGCAGCTGCTGAGATCCTTTTTTGAAAATTTCAAAAAAAACAATGTCAAAATGGTCAGACTGGATGCTGTCGGTTATGTTATAAAAAAATTAGGCACGAGCTGTTTCTTTGTAGAACCGGATATTTATCTGTTTCTTGACTGGGTGAAGGCGCTCGCCGATGAACTGGAGATTGAATTGCTGCCGGAAGTACATGCTCATTACAGCATTCAGTACAAGCTCGCCGAATACGGCTGCTGGATCTATGATTTTATTTTGCCATACCGGGTGTTGGAGGCGCTAATCAACCGTTCCGGCCGGGAGCTGTGTCAATATCTTCAGAACAGACCCGCCAACCAGTTCACCATGCTGGATTGCCATGATGGCATCCCGGTCAAACCTGATCTGGACGGACTTATCCGTACAGAGGAGGCGCAGCAGCTGGTGGATGTCTGTCTGGAGCGGGGAGCGAACCTCAGCCTGATTTTGTCGGATCAACACAAGTCAGAGGATGGCTTCAATGTTCACCAGATTCGGTGCACGTATTTCAGTGCCTTGAGCGAGGATGATGATGCATATCTGGCTGCACGAGCGATTCAGTTTTTTGTGCCGGGCATTCCTCAGGTTTACTATGTCGGGTTGCTCGCCGGGGAGAATGATCTGGCACGTGTAGCCGAGACGGGAGAAGGTCGTGAGATTAATCGTCAGAATTATACGCTGGAGGACATCAGGTCGCAGCTGGATAAAGAGGTTGTGCAGCGTCTGATGAAGCTGATCCGCTTCCGCAACACCCATCAGGCGTTCCAGGGAGAATTCAGTGTACTGGAATCTTCGGACGATCAGGTCTGTCTGGGCTGGAAGCAGGAACACGTTCAATGTCGGTTGACCGTAAATCTGGGTACTTTTCAGTCCGTCGTGCACTATACAGACGATTCAGGTCAGCTTGCGGAATACATTGTCTGATCATGTAACTTGAATCCATAATCAGGGGGTTGCGAATATGGCTACTGTACAGGTAAACTTTTTCTCAAAAAGCATGCGCAGAGAGGTGTCGTTTAATGCTCTCTTGCCCGTAGACCTGCCCGTCATTCCGGGCCAGTCGGAGACGGCAATACAGCAACAGCCTTTGAAGTCGTTATATCTGTTGAACGGATACTCAGGCAATCAGTGGGACTGGATCACCTTCACACGAATTCGTGAGCTGGCTGACCGATACCGGATCGCGGTATTTATGCCGGCTGGTGAAAATCATTTTTATGTCGATGATGAAGATAAGGGTGAGCTGTACGGACAGTATGTAGGCCAGGAATTAGTGGCATTCACACGTGAACTATTTCCTCTCTCCACCCGGCGTGAGCATACCTTTATTGGAGGTTTGTCAATGGGGGGATACGGTGCGATTCGAAACGGTCTGAAGTATGCGGAGCATTTCGGCGGAATCATCGCTTTATCCTCAGCCATCCTGCCTTACAAAATTGCAAATGCAGAGCCTGGTTATTCTGACGGCATAGCAGATTATAAATATTTTACCCGGGTTTTCGGTGATCTGAGCCAGCTGGAAGGCAGTGATAAAGACCCGGAAGCATTGGTGATGCAGTTAAAGGAAAGCGGAGCGCTGATCCCCAATATTTATATGGCCTGCGGCACGGAGGACTTTCTGCTGGATGTGAATCAGCGGTTTCGTGATTTCCTGCTGCGTGAGCATGTTCCTGTGACCTATACAGAGAGTGCAGGCGTGCACAATTGGGATTTCTGGAACGACTACATTACACTTGCGCTGGACTGGTTGGCATCAAACGAACCATCAGAAAAATAAAAGGTAGCTGAAACTATACATTATGCCAAGCCTCTGAGGGTCGTGTGTTATGCATCGACTGTTCAGGGGCTGTCTGGTTATTGCAAAGTGAATAATGCAGGTGAGAGTTGAGAGATGAGAGAAGAGGGAACGCATGCAGAGAAAACATTCATTCCGTAGCAGAAGCATTGTATTCAGATTGTACACCCAGATCACGGTTATTTTGGTTATTCTCTTTGCGGCGCTTCTTCTGAGCAACATCTATTCTCTTCAGGTGGTACAGAAAAATATCGTTAGCAATTCAGAGCATACGCTGGCGATTTATACGGAATCGATTCATAACAATCTGGATATTTATGCCAAGGATCTGATGGAGGTATTTGAAAATCAAGCTGATTTTGCCAAGGATTACGGGGATCAATACGGTTCTTCCGGTCATGCGGGGGATTATTTCAAAGAATTAAGACTGATCAATGCGCTGAAGTCCAAGATGTCGAATAATTATGCCAGTGACGGCATGTTCATTCAGATTGCCCGGGACGAGAGAGTGCTCACCTTATTCGGCAATCGGATCAACTCTTCGAACAAGCTGGCTCTGGCGGATGAATTGAAGCATCAAAACTGGAGAGAAATGCAGGTACAGGGGAATCAGGAGGGGCAGTGGAGCGTGGTAGAGGTGAATCACGTTTATTATTTGTTCAAATGGATTTCATACGGTGAGGTGAGCTTCGGCACGTTTGTCCAGGCAGATCACTTGATCTCCTTAACCAGTCGTGAAGCAGAACCTTCCAGCCAATTTGTACTCAGCGATCAGGAAGGGCGCATTCTTACAGCGATGTCCAGTCAGGCAAACTTGGCAAAAAAGGACCTTGACATGACCAAGCAGGAGCTGGGCAATCGTTATCTTTTTGTGAGCAGGCCGATTGCCGAATTCGGGCAAATCACCAATATTGTGATGAAACAAAGTGTGTTTTCCGGTCTGAAGCTTATCCAGTGGCTGATCATCGGTCTTGGAGCTGTTTCTATTATTGTCGTGCCATTGGTCATGCGATTTATCGCAAAAGAGATGCTGCGCCCGATTCTGGAACTGGTGAGGGCTGCAAAAGAGGTAGAAAAAGGCCAGCTCGCCTTCCCGCCGCCCTCCAGAGCGTATTCTGTTGAATTCATGAAGCTGTTCCATGCCTTTCAATCCATGGTGCATGAGATTACACATCTGAAGATTCAAAGTTATGAAGAGAAGATTGAGAAGAGCCGTGCAGAGCTGAAGGTGTTACAGATGCAGATCAGACCTCATTTTTATCTCAATGCAATCTCCACCATCTCCAGTCTGACTTATCAAAATCGGAATGAAGAGATCAGACGTATGATTCAGATGCTGTCCCGTCATCTCCGTTATATGTTCAGGGCTGAGCAGATGCTTGTCAGCATCAATGAAGAGATGAATCATGTTGAAAACTATATTCGCATGCAGGAAATACGCTACCCGGATCAGATTTTTTATATGACTGATCTGGAGCCGGAAGCAGGTCAAGTTCGTATTCCGCAGCTTCTGCTTCAGACCTTTGTGGAAAATTGCTTCAAGCATGCTCTAACTTATGGAGAGCTGTTATCTATATTTATCCGGGCGCACCTGGAGAGGAGGATAGACGGGGGGATGTACGTTCATATCGTCATCGAGGACAATGGTGAAGGATTCCCGGAGGCCTGGCTTCAGCAACCCCCTTCTTCGGAGGCGGCTAAGCACGAAGGTGAGCATGTTGGTATTGCAACCATTCGCAGAACGCTGCAATTATTGTACAAACAGGATGATCTGCTGTGGCTGTCGAACGGCGAAGAAGCAGCGGGAGCCAAAATTGACATATGGATACCCGTCCCGGACGACTCTGGTGCTGCATCAGGTATGAAAGTGGGGGAATTATAGATGCAATGTATGCTGATTGATGATGATATTCCTACCGTTCAGGTATTGCGAGAGATTATTCCCTGGCCCTCTTACGGTTTTACGGATGTGTCACAGGCGCACTGTGTTCAGGATGCACAAATGCTCTTTGCCGCGGGTGTTCCTGATCTCGTTATTTGTGATATCGAGATGCCCAGAGGTTCGGGGATTGAGATGATTCAATGGATCAGAGAGCAGGGGTATGATTGTGCTTTTATTTTTTTTACCTGCCACGAAAGCTTTGATTTTGCGTCCACGGCGATCTCCTTCAATGCGGATTCGTATCTGCTCAAACCTTTGAATCAGGAAAAGCTTGAAGCAGCTGTCATGAAGGCGGTTGGCGGCTTGCGGTGGCGAAGACAGATGGGGGAATATCAGAAGTTTGGCAAGGCATGGCTGAAAAATAAAGGTTTGGTGGAAGCTGGCTTCTGGACGGATATATTAATGGCGACGATTGCCCCGCGGCTGGATCTGATTCAAGGGGAGATTGTCAAACGGGAACTTACGATTCAAACAGAGCAATCCTATGTGCTGGTGCTGATTAGTGTATTTCTATCCGAAATTGATGAAAGATGGAATGAAAGTACGTTCCGATATGCATTCGCCAATCTCAGCTCGGAGATTATGCTGCTGCGGCTTCATTATGACCGGATTGTTTCCTATCAGAAGAACAGCATGCTATATGTTGCCGTGGTACTGGATGAGGACTACGTTAGCCGAACACAGCTGGAGGAACGCGCCCGGCTGCTCATTCAATTAATGAATGAATATTTGAAATGTATGGCAACCTGTTATATTAGCGAGCCCCAGTCGATTGATGAACTGTGCGGGGCAAAGGCAGAACTTGAACGTATGGATCATTCGAATGTCATGTATCGAGGCAAGGTCCACCTGCAGCAAGAGGTATTTCAACGGGAGTGTCAGCAACGATTTGATCTGGATACAGTTCATTACACAAGCCTCTTTGTTGAGCGGGAGAAGGCGCAGATTGTGAACCGTCTCAAAAAAGATTTGGAGCAGCTTGCTGCGCAGCAGCAGTTGGATGCGGAGATGCTGTATGTCATACGCGAGGATTTCATGCAAGTGGTGTATGCCATTTTGGCTCAGAACCATGTACAGGCTCATCCGCTTTTTACCGACCAGCTTGCCCAGCAGTTATATAGCAAATCCGAGCATAGCATTTTTGATTTTATGAAATGGGCTCACCTTGTTACGGAACGCACCATCGAAACGATCAAAGAGAATCAGCGCTCGGAAGGAATTGTAGACAAGGCGATGCGTTATATTCATGAACATTACACCAGAGATCTGAATCGTGAAGAGGTGGCAGCCAGCGTATTTCTGACCCCGGACTATCTTGCCAAAATGTTCAAACAAGCTACAGGGCTGACGATGAAGGAATATTTGAATGAGGTTCGAATTAAAGCGGCCAAGCGTATGTTAATTGAAAGTCAATTAAGCGTGGGGCAGATTGCAATGGAAACGGGATATGATACGATTTCTTATTTTTCTACCGTATTCAAAAAGCTTGCAGGAGAAACACCGAACGCATTCAGAGCCAGACATCGTGATGTTCAGTTGAATAATGACGTTTAACGTGTTAGATGGTCACGTAGCGTTACAGATACAGGATAAACTCTGCTTCATACGGAGCAGGGTTTTTGTTGTTTCAAGACATCAGGCAGGATGCATCCCGTTTTTACGAAAAAACAGAACGTTTTTGTTAAAGCCGCGGAGGGTTCAATTTTATAAAATGAAAACGAATACAAGCACGACACAAGGAGGTCATGAAACAAGATGAAAACAAAGAGATTATGGGGTTCCCTGTTATCACTGGTGCTTTGCGGTTCCTTGCTGGCAGGATGCGGGGCAGAATCTTCATCCTCAACTGCACAAGAGGGAGACGGCTCGCAGAAGGTGGAAAAGGTCGTATTCGCGATGCCTTCATTCAATCGCATTCCTGATGATATCAGTAAAGTTACAGCCGCCATCAATGCAATCACTGTTCCGAAAATTGGTGTTGAAGTGGATTTCAGATTATACGGTCCGGCGGATTATGCGCAGAAAGTGAATCTTGCACTGCAAAGCGGCGAGCAGATGGATGTTTTCACAACGCTGGGGCAATTCACAAACTATGTATCCAAAAACCAGCTGTATCCGCTTGACGAGTTGCTGCCGCAATATGGCAAGGAGCTGACACAGATTCTGGAAAAGGATTTTGGCCCAAATCTACTGGATGCAACGACGATGGATGGACATATCTACGGCATTCCCGTGAATAAAGGCATGTCTTTGCCAACGAACATTGTATACAATGCCGACATGCTGAAGGAGGCTGGTATGACATCGGATAAAATCTCGTCACTGGACGATCTGCCTGCGGTATTCGAAGCGGTCAAGCAAAAACAACCGGATGTTATTCCTTTTGGACCGGTTAATGTGAACCCGAGTGACACGAATCTGGTGTTGGCGCTGAAGGGCATGCACAAGATTGATTTTCTGTCAGATACTACGGGAATCGGTGTTGTCGTAGGCAACGACGGAAAGGTTCAAAATTTCTATGATACAGAGGAGTTTAAACAGGGTGCCCGAATGATGCGTGACTGGTTTGAAAAAGGTTATCTGGAGAAGGATGCGGCTACAACGTCTATTTCATTCTCGGATACGATCGCTTCCGGGCGTGGTTTCTCTTTCCTGGGAGGATACAGCGGCATGGAGGCCGCCAAAGCGCTTAGTGCACAAACAGGCAAAAACCTGGAAATGAAACGTTTGGTACCGTATTACTTTGATACCAGTGCGGTCAATCTGGTGAGCTGGATGGTATCCAGCACGACGAAGGCTCCTGAGGGCTCAGTCAAATTTCTCAATATGCTGTATACCGATCAGCAGTTGATTAATACGATCCTGTACGGCATTGAAGGTGAGGACTACGTCAAGGTGGATGAGCATCACGTGAAGTTCCCGGATGGCATGGATGCATCAACCGTTCCCTATACAGCCATGCTGAGCACGGGCATCGTCGGTTCGGAATCGCTGCAATACCAGCTGGAAGGTGTGAACTGGTCTGATGTGGAGCTGAAGCTGAAGGAGAACAAGGAAACGGAGCGCTCACCGTATTTCGGCTTTATCTTTGATCCAAGTGAAGTCAAAACACAGATGAGCGCCGTAACCAACGTGGTCAATCAATATCTGCCTGCACTCGTTACCGGGGTGCTTGATCCTCACAAAACCATTCCACAATTCGTAAAAGCTTTGAACGATGCGGGGGCTCAGGATATTATCGCGAGCAAACAAAAGCAGCTGGATCAATGGATTGCAGAACATCGGAAATAAAATGTGGATGAACGTTTAATGTGGAGCGGCGGTGTATGGCCTTGGAACGCGCCCCGCTCTTCATTAAGGAGGAGAATGGAGCAATGACTGTGAAAACCAAATCCGGAGGGATAAGAAAAACACTGCCTTTACTGCTGCTCGCTGCGCCTGGTCTGCTGTATTTTCTGATCAACAATTATTTGCCAATGGCCGGCATCTTTATCGCTTTTAAGGATGTGAACTACGCCAAAGGCATCTTTGGAAGTGACTGGGTGGGCTTCGACAATTTCAAATTTTTGTTTCAGACAAGTGACGCCTGGATCATGACACGCAACACACTGTTATACAATCTGGCCTTTATCGTGCTTGGTACGATGCTGTCGATTGCCATTGCGATTCTGATGTCGGAGCTGTTAAAAAGCGTATGGTCCAGGCTGTTTCAGTCCGGCCTTGTTTTACCCAATCTGATCTCGATGGTTGTACTGTCTTATATCGTATTTGCTTTCCTCAATGCTGACAGCGGTTTTATCAATAATTCGATCCTGAAGCCGCTTGGCATTCCCGAGATTAACTGGTATTCAGAAGCAAAGTATTGGCCATATCTGCTGGTGTTTATTCAGCTGTGGAAGACGGCAGGATACGGCTCTATAGTGTATATCGCTTTTATCTCCGGCATCGATAAAAGCATTTATGAAGCGGCCAAAATTGATGGTGCAGGCAAGCTTAAGCAGATTCGCATGATTACACTGCCTTTGCTCAAGCCAACCATTATCATACTGACTCTGATGTCCATTGGTCGTATTTTCAATTCTGATTTTGGCTTGTTCTATCAGGTGCCGATGAATGCCGGGGCATTATACAGCACCACACAGACCATTGATACGTATGTGTACCGGGCGTTGATGCAGGTTAATGATATCGGGATGTCAGCGGCTGCGGGCTTATATCAATCCATTGTGGGATTTGTTTTGGTGATGGTTGCGAATGCCATTGTCAAAAAAGTTAATCCTGAGAATGCATTATTTTAGGGGGAAACACCATGATACAAACCAGGGGTGAACGCGCTTTTCATGTGTTTTCCATCGCTGCTATGGCTGTGTTTACGCTGCTTGCTTTTCTGCCTTTTATTCTGATCATCATGGCATCCTTCACGGATGAATCGTCGTTAATTCGAAACGGCTACAGCTTCTTTCCAGAAAAAATGAGCATGGATGCTTATGTATACATGTGGTCCTCAGCATCTACATTTGTTCGTGCATATGGGGTATCCTTTCTAGTCACTGTGCTGGGAACGGCGCTTGGATTGTTAATTACCAGCATGCTCGCTTATCCGATGTCGCGTCAGGACTTTAAATACCGCAATGTGCTGGCCTTTATCGTATTTTTCACCATGCTGTTCAGCGGGGGCATTGTCCCTTCCTATATTTTATGGACCAAGTATTTTCAGATTAAAGATACGCTGGCAGCGCTTATTATCCCGAACCTGCTAACCAATGGATTCTATGTGCTGTTAATCCGAAATTTTTATAAAAATAATATCCCTGTTGAGCTGATTGAGTCAGCTCAGATCGATGGAGCCTCAGAGCTTCGCATTTTCTATCGCATGATGCTGCCTCTTTCTGTACCTGTTCTGGCGACCGTTGGATTATTTATGGGACTGGCTTATTGGAATGACTGGATTAATGCTTTATATTTTATAACCAAACCCCAATACTACGGAATTCAGAATATGCTGATTCGTTTGATGAATAACATTCAGTTTCTGAAGTCTGGTCAGGCCAGCAGCATGCTGGGTGCCAATGCGGCTGAGCTGCCGAGTACAGCGGTACGCATGGCTATGGCAATCATCGGGATTTTGCCGATTCTGGTGGTGTTTCCTTTCCTTCAAAAGTATCTGACCAAGGGTATTATTGTTGGTGCAGTTAAAGGTTGATCACCAGCTTAAGATGAAGTTAAAGGAGGAGCAGAGATGAATGTACAGCAAGTCATGGAAACGGTGATTCAGGATTCCTACGGGGACCAACGTCTGCCTGCTACGGGAGATGTGCTTGTCGCTGGAGAAGCAGGTACGAAGGTAACAGGCATTGTGACCACATATATGGCAACAGTCGATGTTATTCGGCAGGCTCATGCCATAGGAGCTAATCTGATTATTACACATGAGCCAAGCTTTTATACGGGAGCAGATCAGCTGGACTGGGTACAGCAAGATCCTGTGTATGAAGCCAAGCGAAAGCTTATCGAGGAATGTGGTATGGCGATCTGGCGATACCATGATTACATGCATATGGCACAGCCGGATCGAATGTACACGGGATTGATCAAGGAGCTGGGCTGGGAATCCAGACAGGTTGATTATCCGCATCCATGGATTTATGAGATGGATGCGTTGAAGCTTCGTGATCTGGCTGAGGAATTGAAGCAAAAGCTGCACATGGATGTTATACAAATTGTAGGAAACCCTGATATGACATGTTCTCGTATTGGCATTCTTGTTGGTGGAGGAAGTCTGGGGTTAGGCAAAGAGTCGATGCCAATGGAGCTTATGCGAGAACAAAACCTGGACGTCATGATCTGTGGCGAGATTACGGAATGGACGCTTTGCGCATATGTCAACGATGCAGCGATGCTTGGATTAAACAAGGCGATGCTGGTTATCGGGCATGAGCGCAGTGAAGAGTGGGGCATGAAACATATGGCCGATTGGCTACAGCCTCTTGTTGGTGAGATTCCAGTGCATTTTCTGGATGCCAAAGAGCCTTTTCTGTACCTGTGATAAGCTGCAATTCAAACTGTATAGAATTTGAAGTCGAACGTAAAGCCTGCGAATGCAGGCTTTTTGGCGTTGGGATTGGACTTAGAATGAATTGGGAACGTGAACTTACATAGAAGTGGCGATGGAATCAAACAATGAGAACACGAAGTTCAAAAGGAGGCAGCAGGGATGAAGGAAAAGGATATCAAGCGAAAAAATGGCGGGTACAGGTATTCTGATACCTGGGGATTTCGGTGGGCAATCCTGCTCTGTGTGGCAGGGGTAATCAGCATGACAAGCGGATCAGGAGTATCCGCCAGTCCGGATGGCATATCATCAGCTCAGCCTAATCGAATGGCGATTATTATTGATGATATGGGCAATGACATGAAGGGAACTGCCGAAATTTTGAATATGCCTGTCAAGCTGACTGTAGCGGTTATGCCTTTTTTGCAAACGACCAAGAAAGATGCTACGGCCGCACATGAAAAAGGGATGGATGTCATTGTTCATATGCCGATGGAACCGAAGAAGGGAAGACCAGAATGGCTTGGTCCGGGGGCAATCACTTCCAATTTGACAGATGAGCAGGTGCGGGAGCGTGTGGAAAAAGCCATTGATGATGTCCCTTATGCCATCGGCATGAATAATCATATGGGGTCAAAAATTACATCTGATAAACGCATTATGTCCATCGTGCTGGATGTCTGCCGGGAGCGCGGTCTGTTTTTTGTGGATAGCCGGACCAATTTTCGTTCTATTGTAGGGGAACTGGCCGCCGCCAAAAACATGCCTCCCGTTGGCAATGATATTTTCCTGGATGATAAGAACTCCAAGGCACATATTCGTAAACAGCTTCATCTGGCTGCCCAGCATGCGGTGGACAAAAAAAGCTGTGTTGTCATCGGCCACGTTGGACATACAGGCATGAACACCTCTGCGGTGATTCGTGAGTCGATATCAGGTTTGCAAAATCAGGTTCAATTCGTAGGCATCAGCGATCTCGTGCGGGATGTGTGGCACTGGCAGGCAGCGCCTACACTACCGACAGATAATAAATAATGCCGTCTGCAATGGATTGTGCAATTCGTTTCTGCTCTTTCGGATCACTGATTCTGGCTCGATCAGCAGCGTTGCTTAGAAATCCGGTCTCTACAATGACGGCAGGCTGCTTCACATAATTCAGCAGGTAAAACGGTTTGCCCCATACCACTTCACGATGTGTGCCGCATGAACGGTTCATCGCATCCTGAATCGACTGTGCAAGCAAATAGCTGCGACCTTCTTTCTGGTGAAGAACGACAGGGCCATGTGTAGCCGCACGCGGGCTCCAGTTCGCATGAATGCTGACGACAATATCGGTACTCACTTCTTCACTGAGGCTTTTACGCTGTGCCAGATCTCTAATGTGCCGTGAACGGCTGTTCAGCCAGCGGTTCTCATCACTAAGCGCATAATCTCCGAGACGATTAATGATGACCGCATACCCTTTGCTGCGGAGCAGCAGGTAGACTTTTTGACTGATCGCCAGATTAACGTCTTTCTCCAGCACACCAGCTTCGGTTGTACCGCCATCAATACCGCCATGTCCAACATCCAGCAGGATCACGGGTGCTGCAAAAGCATGGTGGCTTGAGCGGTAAGAATCTGCATCCGTGATCGGCAGCATCGAGGGCTGGTGAACCGGAGAAGGATTGGCATGAATCGGCAGCGAAGCGAAGCACATATCTATAGCGGGAAAAGAATGAAAACTGATTAGCAAGGCCGCAGTTGCGGCCAACAGTTTATACATGGACACACACTCTCCTTCATAAATAGGGATCTGTAGCAGATTCGGGACGTTGTGGATACCTTTGGCATTAGACTGTGCAATCTGATGTATTTCATACGCGGCGGTTCAAAAAATGTTTAGGTTGATCATGTCCTGCGCACAATAGAAGTAACGTCCTTTCATTAAATGTTATATAAAAGGAGGGCTTCAATATGGCTAAAGGTGATGAGCTTGTTAAATACATTACACAGCGCGTCGTTCACTATATGGACACACCGAAAGATGAACGTAAGGAACGAAGAGCACAGAGCAGAAGGAAAGAGCCATGGTCAATAAAGTGGTTTGGCATGATTCCGTTTGCGGTTTCGCTCTGGGTTGGCCAAAAAGAAAGCAGCATGAAATTGAAGCATCGTAAACACCACTCGTCCAAAAAAAGAGAACACACATGAAATACGGTTACAGTGAAGCCGTTTTTATCTGTCGACACACCTAAGAAGACGCCGTTATGAAAAGGGGGCGTCTTCTTTGTGGTCAGTGATGATGTTATTCTATAAGTTCCATAAGTGCACTTTATGCTCTGGATTGTATTGTACTGCTTTAAATACTCTGCTTGTTATTACGGGTTAATAATATAAAAATGTCCATCATTCCGCAGTGTACTCAAGGGGACGAATCGCTGAACCGAGTGCTGACCGCCTAATGCAACGTAAAGAATAGAATCAGAATCTTTGTGCCACCGCTGATGCGCGCTTACCGGCAATGGACCGCCATAGAACAGATTGCTTTCCCCTGCCGAGAAGACGAGAGCCTCGTTCTGATTGTACTGCAGCCATTTCTCGATACAAGCAGGCTTGAGCGGTTCCGATGTCAGCCAAGCCAGCTGCAGGGAAGGATCAAACGCCGGATGCATGTATACCTGATTTGTTCTCACGACTTTCACAGCGGAGTTGTCTTGCGGTTCAAGCATTTCAGCGGCACCCCATGATGAGGAGGGAGCATTGTTCTCCAATTGTTGTAACGTATGACCAGGTAACAAATCACCATTGGATGCATCCACGTACAAGGCGTCCTGATTCGGTTGTTCCAGCCTCCAGTATGCAAGCAGGGGAGGCGCGTAATGTGCTGTAATCTTCCCGCCAGCAGCCTGAACCATCGCCTGCTTCAGATGAAGCCGCTCCAGTGCTTGTCCCAGCAGTTCGTTATCATACAGAGCTTGTTCCCCCTGACCATACTCGCTGAGTGTAAGCTCTCCCAGACTTGTAACTGAAATAATCATATATCCTACACGTTTGTCCGTAATGCTGGCCTGAACAAACCAGCCATGCGTTCCGGGTCCCAGTGGATAATAGTCCAGCTTGGCAGCAAGCCAGTCCGAATTGGACGTGCCGAGTGCACGTGCCTGCTGCTCTGCATATTGCTGTACGGCAACAGGGGCCAGATGGTTTGTCGGTGCAGTCGCATAGGCTGTCGGCCAGAACGAGCTAGTGGCAAAGCTGATCATCAGGATCAGGAGCACGTATATGCGCCTATGAATACGGCTTTGTTTTCGTCCGAAATCACTCTTCATCTCAACACCTTCTTCCTGATTCAATTGTAGAGGCTCCTTATTGCAAAGGATGCTGCAACATGTCGGTCAGGCGGTCATAAATAAACACTACTTTTGCCAGCATTTGCAGGAAAAGTAGTGTGCTCGTCTATCTTAGATGAAACATGCCGCTGCTGATTGCAGTGACCTTCACCTTTGGCTCATATTGCCAGATCATCTCGGTTCGCCGTGTCTCATACTGCCGTTTCATCGCCTCACGATCCATAAACGCCTGTTTTGCTTTATCCTGCTCCGGGTCAGCCTGCTGTTCGGCGGGAGTCAGGGCAGGTTCAGCAGCAAGCTCTGCATCACTCGCGACTGGCTCCAGCATGCCCCGAACCCGATTGTTGAGAGCCTGCACAGGCGGGGCTTCAGGTGGCGAAGGGACAACCTGATTATTGGACGTTTCACGGACAGTTAATCGATTGGAAGCGGCCCGGGCATGTTCTGTTTCTTCGGACTTCTCAACCTCAGGCATATCTTCCCTCAGCACCGCCTCATAATACGCATCGACTACATCCAGCTCCATTTGCAGACGTTCCTGCGCTTTTTCAGCCCAGCTGTAATCCAGTTTGCTTAGCTGACGGGTCAGATGTGATTCAAGTGCTGCTCCTGCATCCGCCAAAGATATTTTGGGTGCCTGGGCATGCATATTCTCAGCCAATCTTGGGCTAAGGTCGCGCCGGCTCAGCTTGCTGCCAAAGTTCTCAACAATCTCGCCTGAACGCAAGGAAATGCCGAGAAAGTGAAGTTCCTCCCGTTTCAGGTCACAGGCAAACTCGATTTTGAAGCAAACGCCGAGCCAAGGCTCATACACAGCAGGAGCTGTCGCACGAATCTGTCGTTTGGCAGCCTGCTCAAACAGATTGACAAAAGCTCCGCCTTCACGGGCTGCTGCAAAAATCTGCTGTAATCTGCGGCTGCCATACACTACGTCTTCACGCAAAATACGACCAGGACCTAGCTGCGGCATAGATGGTGTAATGCCAAAATATCGCCCGAGAATGGTATCTTTGGGTGCGCTTGAGTCCGTTTCAGGTGCTGCTGGAGCAGGCTGTGCAGCCTTCGCAGCCTTCGCCTTGGCTTCCGCTGTTTCCATCATCTGCTGATAGGCCTCCGGGTCAAAAACAAAGGTAAAAGACATCGTCTCCGGCTCCACACCGACACGTTCTACAAACCCCCAGTAATAGGGGCGGTTGGTTAACGCTTTATCTGCTTCAGGCGACAGCTTGACCGTCACATGGGCAGGTGATCTTTCAAGGATTTGACAATCGAGAGCTTCAAGGTAAGTCAGGACATAAGCCTGTATTTCATGTGATGACATCGTCATGGATATCAGCGTCCTCCTTTGTGAAGATCAAGTTTGGTGATCAGAGGAACTTCACTCGCAACGTCGCGCTGAATGGAATGCAGCGACTGCCCGAGCGAATCCATTTTGCGGCGAATATCGTCTTCGTTCTCGGATTCCAGCATAATTTTGTACAGACTTTTTTCAATGGATTCATTTTTCTCCAGCCGCTCCAGAATGACGTCCAGACCGCCAATGACCATCTCAAACATATTAATCTTCTCGTGCAGCAGGTTCAGAATGTGCTCTTCAATCGTGCCTTTTGTGGACAGGTTGAAAATATTAACGTCGTTCTGCTGACCGAGCCGGTGAACCCGGCCAATCCGCTGCTCTACCCGCATCGGGTTCCAGGGCAGATCAAAGTTGATCATGTGATGACAGAATTGCAGGTTGATGCCCTCACCACCCGCTTCTGTTGCAATCATCGCCTGTACACGTCCCCGGAAAAGATCCATCATCCAGTCTTTTTTACCCCGGTTCATGCCGCCCCGATAAGGAACAGCTGTAAGCCCGTTATTCCGAAAATAGTTCAGCAAATACTCCTGGGTAGCCCGGTATTCCGTGAAGATAATGACCTTTTCATTCATATCCCGAATCAGTTCCATCGTTTTCTCGGCTTTTGTATTTTCCTTGATCGCCTTGATGTGTGCAACGAGCTCCCAGATTTTATCCCGCAGCGGAGAATCGAGCGGCAGCTTCTTCGACAGATTGACAAGAGTTACAAACACGGCATCCCGGCTGCTGCATACTTCCCGCTGCAAAGTGACGAGGGAGAGCATGCTGCTGAGATTGCCCCCAGCCTCCTGATACTGGTCTTTTACAAAGGAGGTAACTCCGTCGTAAAGCGCCTGCTCCTCAGGGGAGAGACGAAGATCGACGTTGGAAACATTACGTTTGGTGAACTGTACCGGGCCTTCGCCGCGTCTGTTACGGATCATGACCTTGGACAGCTCATCCTTGAGCTGCTCCTGATTTTTGGGCACCCGTTTATCCACCACAAAGTTGGCGGCGAAATCCCCCTGACGACCCAGCTGACCTGGCTTCAGCAGATTGATCAGATTAAACAGCTCGCTCATATCGTTCTGCACAGGTGTAGCGGTGAGCAGCAGGCAGTATTTTTTACGTAACTGCAGCATGAATTGATAGTTGGTCGTTTTTTTGTTTTTAAGTTTATGTGCTTCATCAATGATGATCATGTCATAGTCCATACTTAGCAGCATATCTTTGTGCGGGTCCCGTTTGGCCGTATCCATCGAAGCTACAACCACATCGTTTTGCCAGGAGTATGCTTTTTTCTGTGCTACGGCAGGAATGCCGAATTTGGAATTGAGCTCACGCACCCATTGCAGCACAAGGGATGCAGGCACAAGAATTAACACTTTCGATACCAGACCACGCACCATATATTCTTTCAGAATAAGGCCAGCTTCGATTGTTTTGCCCAGACCTACCTCATCGGCAAGAATGGCACGGCCTGACATTTCAAATAATACTTTTCGTGCCGTATCCATCTGGTGAGGCAGCGGGGTTAAATCTTGCAGATGCTTCAGACATTGAATTTCGTCAAAATTAGGGATCAGATTTGTTTCTTCAGCCTGAATGCCCAGTTGAAAGAGTCGATAGTCTCCCCATGGGCCGCCTTTATCCAGACGGGATTCGAGCTGGTCCAGCCAGCTTCGATCAAACTCAAGCGGCACGGGTATTTCAGCTGCAGGCTGTTTGAGGTGATGCGGATGTTTCCGGTTCATGCTGCGTCCTCCCCTGTCATGCTATATAGATGACGTTTTATTTCGTAGGTAATAGTATGGACGAACGAACGCCAGTTCATAACCTGTAGTGCAATTCCGTCATGCTACCGATGGACATTCTCAAAAAATTCACAACCTGCGCAAGAGAGCGTACAAGAGAATATGAAAGAGCTTGGACGAGTACATGCTCCTCCAATAATGTTTCTATGACAAAAATCACATGGAAAATCAATATATTGTGTAATATACTGGGTTTATATCACTATATGTAGTGTTTGTGCATATTTTATTCGCAGGTATGAAGTGAATCAGGTGAATAGTCTATTCAGGAGGGTGATTGGAACGATGACATCCAACAATACACAAACGAATCAACAAGAATATAGTCAGAACCACAAGGATAATCACACGCACAGGCTGGAAGGGCTCAGCGAGAAAATATTTCTCGATCGTTATGCGTGGAAGGACGCAGATTCGTCACATGCCAAAGTCGGAGATATTGTGCTTGTTCTGACCAAGGATGATCCCAAGTTTCCTATGAAGGAAGTGGGCGAGATTGTAGATCGGCAGGGACAGCAGGTTAAAGTGCGAACACGAAGTGATGCAGTCATTGAGACGGATGTGGAGAAGCTGACACTTACCATCGAGAAAACACCAGAAGAGATGTGGGACCGATTGGCGAAAGCCGTTGCCTCTGTTGAAACAACACCTGAGCAGCGCACAATCTGGGAAAGCCGCTTCCGCTCGGTGCTTGAGGACTGGAAGCTGGTTCCGGGTGGGCGCATTGCAGCCGGGGCAGGGGCGAGTGAAGAGCTGACGCTGTTTAACTGTTATGTCATTCCTTCTCCCCAGGATAGCCGGGGCGGCATCATGAAGACGCTGACGGAAATGACCGAGATTATGGCTCGCGGGGGGGGCGTGGGCATTAACCTGTCTTCGCTGCGTCCGCGGCGGGCTGTCGTAAAAGGGGTGAATGGTTCGTCAAGCGGCTCTGTATCCTGGGGTGGTCTGTTCAGCTATACGACTGGACTCATCGAACAGGGCGGCAGTCGTCGCGGTGCGCTGATGCTGATGATGAATGACTGGCACCCGGACGTGCTGGATTTTATTACGGTTAAACAAACGATGGGTCAGGTAACCAATGCGAATTTGTCGGTTTGCGTGAGCAATGCTTTCATGGAAGCCGTCAAGCAGGACGGCAATTGGGAGCTTGTTTTTCCCGATACCAACGACCCTGATTACGATACGGCATGGGATGGCGATCTGAGTAAATGGAAGGAAGCAGGTCACAAGGTTATCTCCTATCGGACCGTAAAAGCACGTGAAATATGGCATACCATTATTGAATCTGCCTGGAAGTCGGCGGAGCCTGGCGTTGTATTTATGGAGTATTACAACCAGATGTCCAACAGCTGGTATTTCAATCCGATTATTTGTACAAATCCTTGCGGCGAACAAGGCCTTCCAGGCTGGGGAGTGTGTAATTTGTCAGCGATTAACCTCTCCAAATTCTATGATGAAACGAATCATGATGTGGCGTGGGAGGAATTGGCGGAAACGACTCGCATCTCGGCCAGATTTCTGGACAATGTGATTGATGCGACGCCGTATGAAGAGAATCGACTTAATCAGCAGCGCGAACGCCGGGTGGGATTAGGCACAATGGGGCTGGCGGAGCTGATGATCAAGCTGCGTATCCGTTATGGCAGCCCGGAGTCACTTGAATTTCTGAATCAATTGTATGGCTTCATGGCAAAGGAGGCCTATCTGGCTTCGGCGGACATTGCTGCGGAGAAAGGTGCATTTCCGGCGTTTGAGGTAGAACCTTACTTGCAGAGCGGATTTATGAAACAGATGACGGAGGTGTACCCGGAGGTCGAAGAGGCGATCCGTGAAAAAGGGATTCGTAACGTGACGCTGATTACTCAGGCACCTACGGGCAGCACGGGAACGATGGTGGGCACATCGACAGGCATTGAGCCGTATTTTGCCTTTAAATATTTTCGTCAGAGCCGTCTCGGTTATGATGAGCAGTTTGTGCCGATTGCCCAGAACTGGCTGGAGCAGCATCCCGGTGAGCCGCTGCCGGATTATTACGTGACGGCGATGGACCTCTCGGCTGAAAATCATATTCGCGTACAGGCCGCCATTCAGAAATGGGTGGACAGCTCCATCTCGAAAACGGCGAATTGCCCGGCTGATTTTACGGTGCAGGATACGGCAGAGCTGTATGAGCTTGCCTTTGAACTCGGCTGTAAAGGGGTAACTATCTACCGGGATGGCAGCAGAGATGTGCAGGTGCTCTCCACGTCGAAGAAAGAAGAGAATGAAAATGAGCAGGAAAATGAAAGCCCGGCTTCCGATCAGCATACAGAGGTCATGGAGAAAAAACAGGTTACGCAACGCGACGAGGCTTCAAATGTCCTGGATAAACAGTACAAACGCCGTCCGCAGGTGCTGCACGGTGCAACGTACAAGATCAATACACCATTTGGCATGGCATACATTACGATTAATGATCTGGACGGAACGCCCGGAGAAATTTTCCTGAACGTAGGCAAGGCAGGCTCGGACGTGTTTGCCATGGCAGAAGCGTTGGGCCGTGTATGCTCCCTGTTCCTGCGGTATGGCGACCATGGTCACAAGGTGGAGCTGCTCATCAAACATCTGAAAGGCATCGGCGGTTCAGGGGCGATCGGCTTCGGAGCCAACCGGGTGGAGTCCATTGCAGATGCCGTTGCCAAAGCGCTGGAAAGTCATGTGCAGATGCATGAGGATGAGAACGATACTGGTGTGGTCGAAGGTGCACAGGAAATACAGGGAAAAGAGAAAGTAGCTCTTATCAAGACCCAGATGCAGCATTTGTATTCGACAAACCCGGAAGATGCGGGAGTTGAGATGGATGGACAGAAGGCTTTTATCCAATCCATCGATTTATGTCCTTCATGCGGCTCGGCGTCTCTGATCAATATTGAGGGCTGTAAAACATGCAGCAACTGCGGATATAGCAAGTGCAATTAATGTTTTCCAAAAAGAATACGGAAATTCAGGACTGCGGCAGCATGATTATCATGTTGCCGTATTTCTTTGTATATTTTTCAAGGCGTGTTCATGACCAGTCACTGTTCAAGCCGTTCGATGCTGACAACTGTTCTTATAGGTGGCAGGGATTCCAACTGATGCACTTCAGCAGTAATTTTTACTTTGAGACCTACATCGAGAGTTTCATAGGCCTTCTTATTTACATAATAGTACGAGGCTTCAGGCTGTTTCTGTGCCAGCGCAATAAAATCTTCAAGCTGTCCATTATGCAGAGCTTCCTGACCAATCTGCTCAAGCACCAGGAATTTGTATTTGCCGTTCTCCTCTGTTTTGTAAACGACAGTGCCCTCGTACACGGGATTCGTCTCTGTTTCGGGAGAACATGCGGAAAGTATGCTCAGACTGAGGAACATGAACAAGATTATTTTTTTCACCTTGAACCTCCTGTTGAAGCTGCCATTTTAAAAATAATGATATTTAAAATACATTATATACCTTATTTTGCATTAATCATGGTAATCTATGTTTATATTCTTTCATATCTTGATTAAGGCGGTGAACAATTGACATCAAAGGCGCTGTTAACATTAGAAAAAGCATCAAAGAAATATGGTAGTCGAGAGGTTTTAAGCGATATTTCGCTTACGATTAGTCAAGGGGAGTGTACTATTTTAAGAGGCAGCAATGGGTCTGGGAAAAGCACGATGCTCCGAATGGTAAGCGGATTAATCTCCTTAACGTCGGGTCAAAGGTTACTTGAGCATTCGGATATCGTGATCGGATATACACCTGACCGCTTATCCAAACTAAGGATGACTTCAACGGAGTATTTGACACATATGGGGCAAATAGCTGGAATAGCTAGAAGAGAGCTGAAAGAACGCATTCAGCAGCTTCATCAATTTTTTAATCTTGAACAAAGTGATCATGTGAAGATGACTCATTTCTCCAAAGGAATGCTGCAAAAAACAAATGTCATGCAGGCTATGATCAAGACACCACATATCCTTGTATTGGATGAGCCTTTCTCAGGATTGGATAATGAATCAACAGGACATTTGCTTCATTCTCTGAAGGCAATTAAAGATGAAGGGACAGCGATTCTGGCAGCCGTTCATGATCCCTTGTTAGCAAGTCAACTGGAAAGTAACACGTATTGGATTCGTCATGGGAGATTAAGCAGGGAGAATATAGCTCCTTTTTCAGAACAGCAAATAGTATATTTTGAACTAATAGGTATGATAAATCGCAACCTTATAGATCATCTGGTTGAATTATTCCCGAATGTTACATATAAGAGCAGTGAAAGCGGTCATATAATCATAACCTTTATGTATAAAGATTATAATGGATTTTTACCCGAGTATATCATTAGAGGCGGAGAGATTATCAGCTTAACCCGAAAGGAGCTAGGCTCATGATCGCAATCATATCCTATTTGCATACTTGTTTTATGCGATCTTACCGCTATGGTCCTGGTGCTTTTGTGTTTTTTATGGGGATCATTTTCGTGTATAGTGTTGTTCCGAACCCGGTTATGGCTAGTTATGCCTTTTCCACAACATTTATATTTATTATTGCTGCTGTCCTTTGTTATGCGTTGATTGATATTGAAACGGGAAATCAGGAATCAGTAACTGTACTACACAGCGGCAGTCTAGTAAAACTTTACGTTTCGAAATTGTTATATAGCTGGCTTTTTACGACGCCTTTAGCTCTTTATGCCGTTGTTTTTCCAGCGATATTTCAAAAGTTCGATCGAAATCCCAGTGTAGAAGAATTAGGGATGTCCCTGATCTATCATCTCGCTGCATCCTGGCTGGGAATCGCCTTGGCTTGTTGGTTTAGCTCCAAGTTTATCCGTTCCCGCGTAATGTCTTTTCTGATGTTAAGCGTTCTTGTAGTGATTACGCTCTCTGTACAGGGAATGGAACAGCTTTTGCCAGATGGATTTAAAAACATGACTGTACTGCTACCTCCACTAAATAGTGTTGTAAATGTCTTGGTTCATTATGATTCTCAAACCCCACTTCATAAACTACTTGCCGTCATTGCACCATTGGTTTATGGGGCTGTTACAGCAGGATTATTTCTTGTAATGATTCACAGGCGGAAGCTGGATTCAAGGCATTGATTCCACCTCTGGAGTCCTAGGCATGAAGATGCAATTCGAAGCAAAACTTTCAATCGGGTTACAGATCGGTTTATAATGGATAGTGGCTGCTGAGCAAGTCGGCAGCTTTTTTCTATTTGCAGAGGTCGTGGTAATTTTCCCCAGACGGTAAAAAGGGCTATATTAAACGTTCAATTTGCAGTATGATTTTACAGCTGGTTGGCTGGCAGGAAAGGTTACATGAATTCAACTGGATTGTAACTGTTCTTGTAAAGAGTTCAGGCTGATCTCAGGCGTATAATATAGATCGTAATCGTGAGTTCACGAGAAAATAGATATCAGTTTTACCAATTATACAACTAAATTAATAGGCAAAACGTCTTCTTTATGTTGTAAATGAAAGATGGAAGGTGCAATACGTATGTTAATAGCAACCAGAACGACCGAAGGTTCCAGAATGCCCCGATCACCATGGATGTGGATTGGCAGTAACAAGGAGGGGCGTGCATGTCACAAGCAGTAAAAAGAAAAAGGCATATGAACGGGCTGGATGGCCTGCGGGCTATCGCGGTAATTGGCGTGATCGCGTATCATCTTAATTTGGATTTTATTCCGGGCGGGCTGCTCGGCGTCGGTATATTTTTTGTTCTGTCCGGCTACCTGATCACGGATATTCTTCTATCTCAATGGCGGGAGCATGGACGTATCTCACTGGGAGAATTCTGGTTAAGGCGATTCAGGCGCCTGCTGCCCGGGATGCTGACAATGACAGCGGCAGTGATGCTCTGGCTGGCATGCACGGACCCGTCCCGGCTCGCCTCACTGCGAGGGGATATCGTATCCGGTATCATGTACATAAGTAATTGGTGGTATATTTTCCACCATGTATCCTATTTCGAAAGCTTCGGTCCGCCATCGCCTTTTGGACACTTCTGGTCACTCGCAGTAGAAGAGCAGTTTTATCTGGTCTGGCCGTTGCTGCTGATTGCCGCAATTATGTTGTTCAAAAGAAAAGGATGGCTGGTCGTTTTCATCGTTGTTGCCGCTGAATTGTCTGCCGGTGCAATGGCGATTATGTATAACCCGGATCTGGACCCCAGCCGTGTATATTATGGGACAGATACCCGTGCTTTTGCTCTGCTGGCCGGAGCCGCATTAGCTGTAGTCTGGCCGAGCCGCAAGCTGTCCAATGCGCTGCCTGCGATGAACCGACTGGCTTTGGATGCCGCGGGGCTTGGTGCTCTTGCCGTGTTGATCTATATGATGCTGAACACCAGCGAGTATGATTCATTTCTGTATCAAGGGGGCATGGTGCTGCAAGCCGTCGCCGCGACTGTGCTGGTAGCGGTGCTTGCTCATCCTTCATCCTTCCTGGCACGTATCATTGGTGCCAAGCCACTTCGCTGGATCGGTGAACGTTCCTACGGAATGTATTTGTGGCATTATCCGGTTATCGTATTAACGAGTCCTGTTGTAGATACGGGGGGTTCACATCCTGTACGTATGATGCTTCAGGTGATAGCAACGATAATACTCGCGTCCTTGTCATTAAAATATATTGAAAATCCGATTCGGTATAATGGCTTCCGTGACTCCTTATCCAGACTGTGGGGAAGAGGCCGGACATCTCTCGTTCCTCGTCATGTATGGTGGAAACGCACAGGGCTGTTAATGACCCTCCTGCTGTTATGTTACAGTGTGTCTCAGATGGTGTTGCCGGTTGCAGCCAACTCCGATTCTCATACCGTGTCTATGTCTACGGTGTTAAATGGAGAGAAGTCTGCAGAAGAAAAGGGGCAGAACGTTCTGCCGGCTGGAACGAAACCGGCAGGCTCTGATAAAACGAATCAGGATGCTCAAGCAGGTTCACAATCAGGTGTCAAAGGTAAACCGGAAAAGAATAACAAGCCGGAAGACGGGGATGCAGCAGGTTCCAAGCCCGCCAAGACAAACGATGCCTCCAGCGTAAATGAGGATCAGAAGAATGAAACGTCAGACAACGAACCTGACAAGAGTTCTGCTAATGAGGGGAACGCGGAAGCAGATCAATCCGGGTCCGAAGCTGTGAACGGGAATAAGGACACAGCAGATTCAGGTGAAAAGGATGAACCGTCCACACCTGTCATGCAGGATGGAAAAATCAATTATACTGTTATCGGAGACTCGGTTATTCTGGATGCAAAACCGTATCTGGAGCAGAGTATCGGTGGTGTATATGTAGATGGTCATATCGGCCGCCAGATGTGGCAGGCTGGAGATGTGCTTCAGGATCTGAAGCAAAACAAACAGCTGGGCAGTCAGGTGGTGCTTGAGCTCGGCACGAACGGTTCATTTAATTCCAGAAGTTTGAAAGCCGTGCTGGACGGCTTGAAGGATGAAAGCCATGTCTACCTTGTAACGGTGCGTGTTCCGCGTCCATGGGAGCGGACGGTGAATAAGGCTCTGGAGGAAGCAGCCTCTAACTATAGCAACGTTTCGCTTATTGACTGGTATGGGGCAAGTGAAGGCCATGATGAATATTTTGAGAAAGACGGTGTGCATCTGACCGTCACGGGTTCTGAAGCTTTTGCAGCATTGGTGAAGAGCGGTATTCAATAATCGATATGTTTGTTATAACGGATCACCTTGTATCTCGATGGATTTTGAACTTATATATGTCTTACCGTATACGGATGTGATTCATGTCCATCCACCATTGATTAAAGAGCTCTCCGAGAGTGATATCATTAACGATACAATGATGATATTGCTTGCGGGGGCTTTTTTTCTTAGAAATGGGAATCCGATATAATTCACCCCTGCATCCGCGGATTGTCACCTTACGTTATGATAGCGTTACCATTTACAATGACAGATATCAAATGCTCAAGGGGGAGTATATAGATGTTGAAAAGATGGCTTTCAGGCCTGCTGGCAGTGACCTTGTTCACGATCGTTCTGGCAGGATGCACAAGTAGTGATTCGTCCGAAGCAGGCGGCGGGGGAGACAAGGTCGCTGTGACGATCTGGCACAACTGGACTGGACAGGATGCGAAGGCGGTAGCCATGCGTCAGATCATTGAGGATTTCCGTGCGGCACATCCGGACATTGAAGTGGTGGATGAGGGACTGCCTACGGATGGACTGAAGACAAGGCTGCGCACAGTCGCGGCAGCGAATGAGATGCCCGATCTGTTCGTGATGTGGCCGGATGCGATGACCAAGGAGTTTGTGAAGGGAGATCTGCTGCAGCCGATCAATGCAGAGCTTGATGCGAAGCCGGAATGGAAAAACAACTTTATTCCGGGTGCGCTGGATGGATACACGGTGGACGGCAATATTTATTCGGTACCGATGAATCTGGCGCCAAGCTCTTTTATTTATTACAACGAGGCACTGTTCAAGGAGCATAACGTCAAGGTGCCTGAAACGTGGGCAGAACTGGAGAAAGCGATCAGTGTCTTTAATGACAAGGGCATTATTCCGATGGCGCTGGGTAACAAAACAAATTGGGTGGCGCAATCTACGATTTACAGTACACTGGCGGACAGGGTGACAGGTACGGACTGGTTTCTGAAGGCGGTAGCCCAGGATGGGGCAAGCTTTACAGACCCTGTGTTTGTGGATGCGCTGAACAAAATGCAGGAGCTTGGCAGCATAAAGGCTTTCCAGGACGGATTTAACAGTATTGATGAAACACAGATGATGCAGCTTTATTTTCAAGGAAAAACAGCCATGGTCATGAACGGCGGATGGGCGCTGGCTAACCTGGTCAACAATGCTCCTGAAAACGTATTGAACAACACACATATTACGATTCTGCCTCCGGTGGAGGGCGGTCAAGGTGAACCAAGAACTACGTCAGGAGTGGTCGGAACGGGTCTGGGTGTCAGCAAAAAATTAAGTGGTGCTCAAAAAGAAGCTGCCATGCAGCTGTTCTATGCACTCGCCGGCCCGGACGGTCAGAAAGCTACGCTCGACAGCAGCACACTCGTCAGCTACAAGATTGATCTTGATAAAACGAAGGCACATCCGCTGTTTGTCGAGCTGTACGATCTGATGCAGGAAGTGAAAATTACGCCGGTATACGATTCCAAGCTGGGCTCGGCTACGGTTGAGGTCATTAATAACGGCCTGCAGGAGCTGCTGATGGGCGGCAAAGCGGAGGATATCGCGGGCCGAATCCAGGCGGCACAAGCGAATGCGGTGAGTCAATAAGGGCTGATCGTACGTACCGACTGGGCTGCGGGTAATGTGAGCACAAGGTAATCACAAGGTAATTCCCCTTCCCGGCAGGGGAGGGGTTTTTAGATTAGCGAGGGGAAGTGAACAGATTGAACGCATTGCGAAGCCGACGTTTCATTATGCTGGGCCTGGCCCCGGCAGTGATCATCTATGCATTGTTTGTGTTTGTTCCGGTTGTGTGGTCGGCGTATTACGGATTTTTCAACTGGTCGGGCATTGGAGCAGCTTCGTATATTGGTATGAGCAACTATGTAGAAATATGGAATGACACGATCTTCTGGCGAGCCTTGAAAAATAACGTTATTTTTGTACTGGCTTCGGTGTTCGGCCAAATTCCATTAGCTTTGATGCTGGCAGTGATGCTGCACAAGAGCAATCCGCTGCAGCGATTTTTACGTTCTGCTGTATTTCTGCCGATGGTTTTGTCCACGGTGGTCATCGGTATGATCTGGCAGTACATTTATCATCCGCAGATCGGTATTCTGAACTTCCTGCTGGATGCGCTCGGGCTGGAGAGCTGGAAGCTGCAGTGGTTATCTGATGCAAAGATTGCCATCTTCTCACTTGTGCCGCCGTTGCTCTGGAGTTTTGTCGGATTGTACCTGATTATTTTCATCTCAGCGCTGCAGAACATTCCGGGGGAAATTCATGACGCGGCCAAAATAGACGGTGCATCCGGGTTACGCAAGCTTGTATCCATCTCACTGCCGATGATCTGGGGTACGGTTCAGGTGGCTATTATTTTGTGTATTTCGGGCAGTCTGAAGTCTTTTGATCTGGTCTACATTATGACAAAAGGCGGTCCGGCTCACGCAACGGAGCTGCTTGCTACGTATATGTATAACTCGACGTTTACGACGTATCGATACGGTTTCGGCAGTGCAATCTCAACGACCATCGTGCTGATTTCCTTGCTGCTTATTGGAACAAGTCAGTGGGTAACCAGCCGTGGACGCAAAGAAAAGGGATAGAGAGGAGGAACATTCATGCAAGTAGCACCTGTGCCCAACCAAACATCGAGAGGTCCAGCAGGACATTCGATTCGCCGGATGCGCAGCGGAATCGTTTGGACGCTGCTTACGGTATATGGTATTTTAACATTGTATCCGTTTTATTGGCTTGTGCTTAGTGCGTTCAAAACAAACGAGGATTTCTACAGCAGGCCTTTTGGTCTGCCAGCTCACTGGAATGCGGCCAATTTTACAAACGCCTGGCAGAGCTCGAAGCTGGGAACTGCTTTTGCCAATTCATTAATTGTATCCATTGGATCCTTGGTGCTGACGCTGTTTATCGCGGCACTGGCCTCCTTTATTCTGGCCCGATTCCAGTTTCGCTGGAAAGGCCTTATTATGACGTTTTTTGTAGTGGGCATGCTTATTCCGATTCACAGCACCCTTGTGCCATTATTTATTTTGATGAAACAGATGTCGCTTCTGAACACGTACTGGGCATTGATGCTGCCATATACTGCTTTTGCCCTGCCTACGGCGATCTTTGTGCTTACTGCATATCTGGTCAGCATTCCGCGAGATATTGAAGAGGCGGCGTTCATGGATGGCACGGGACTGTGGGGGCTCTTTACGCGAATTATGCTTCCGATGTCTCTGCCTGCGCTTTCAACCGTGACGATTTTGAGCTTTCTGCATGCGTGGAATGACTTTTCTTTTGCCCTTGTATTTATTAATAAAACCGGATTGAAAACGTTACCGCTTGCCATTGCAAATTTTGCTGACGGATATCAGACGGATTATGGTTTGACACTTGCTGCGATGACCCTGTCTGTTATTCCTACGATTATTGTCTATCTGATCTTTCAGGAACAGGTGATGAAGGGTATGACAGCGGGTGCAGTCAAAGGGTAAGCGAGAGCGCATCCAAAGGAGGAACAGAGTTGGTTCGCTGGCTTGCATCTTCACTGCAGCGGAAGTTATCCGTGGTTGTTACAGCCTCGATGATTGTGCCGCTTCTGGCGCTGGGGCTGTTTGCTTTTCTGTTCTCCTCGCGCATTACAGAGGAAAAAACGAAGCTGTCGGGTATGGATACGCTGAAACAGGTTGAGTCGAACCTCCGATATATGCTTCAGGATGCCGAGAATTTATCTATTTTCCTGATTGGGGAACGTGATATCCAACAGTATTTAAGCCGTAATGAGGATCATGAACTGGATCGCATCGACATTTTGGGCAGAATGACCAACCTGGCTGCCTCCAAAAAATATATAGCGAACATCGCGATATATCCCGGGCGTTTTGATGCTGCGTTATCGACAGCTACCTGGTACGAGGCAGACGGCTCAAGCATCTATTATCCGCCGGTGCCAAGCGGGGAGGCAGACAAACGATGGACGGGCGTCTATCCTGTCCGAAACTATGCGGGGGTTCAGAATGTCATTACTTTAATACGACCGATCCGCAGCATTCATGATTATCGGCCGATCGGCTGGCTCGCGATCAGTCTGGATGAGAAAGTAATATCTAAAGGATGGCCTGCATTGGGACTTGGCAGAGGGGAAGGCGAGCTGGAACTGGTTGGCGGTTCCGGCGAGATTTTATCCTCGATGGACAAGTCCAGGCTTGGGCAACATGTGTCTGATCTGGAGCCCGGCCTTATGCTGCGTATTCAGAAGGGACGCAGCGGAACGGCGATTTACGGTGAGAAGGAACACAAACGTACCGTACTGTATTATCCGGAGGAATTAACAGGCTGGACTTTGGTTGGAACGGTTCCTTACGAGCAGTATCGTTCCGAGAATAGTTACATTTTGATTCTGACTGCAATAGCAGTGGCTATGTCAGCGCTGATCAGTGGTGGTCTGATCTGGTTCACCGTTCGCCGGATTACGAGACCGCTGCTCCTGTTGACCCGGCATCTGTCGAGAATCGATCCGAAACGTCCGCTTCCCTTGTTTCAATCCGTGAGCAATGATGAGATTGGCAGGCTGGGCGAGAGTTACAACCTGCTCGGCGAGCATATCCAGATGCTGAAGGAAGAGGTTATCCGTGGGGAGGCTCGCAAAAAAGAGGCAGACCTGCGTGTGCTGCAGGCACAGATCAATCCCCATTTTCTGTATAACACGCTTTCTTCCATTCATTGGATTGCGCTGATGTCCAAAGAAAGTCGAATCGCAGATATGGTGGAGGGATTAAGTGATTTTCTGCGTATCAGCTTGAACAATGGTCAGGATTACTGCCCGGTGGCTCAGGAGATTGCACATATCCGTCATTATGTGCGGGTGCAGTCTATTCGTTTCCCGGATCAGTTTGTGCTTCATTATATTGTTGATCCTGCTCTGGAGCGGCAAATGATGCTGAAGCTGCTGCTGCAGCCGCTTGTGGAGAATGCGATGCTTCACGGTATTCAGCCAACAGGGCGAAGGGGCACGATCACGATTATGATTCAGAAGGACACAGGAGATGAACGTATGAATATTCTTGTGCTGGACGATGGTGCAGGGATGGCTGCGGACAAGCTGGAGCAATTACGAGCAAACCTTGCAACCGTAGCAGAAGGAAGCAATGTGCTGTCATCAGGCAGTCAGCTGCAGGAGAAAACACTCGGCAGCTCATTATCTGATGGCGGATATGGCCTGCGCAATGTCAATGAAAGACTGCTGCTGCATTACGGAGCCGATTCACTGCTTGAGGTGCACAGCAGAGAGGGCGAGGGCACCCGGATTTCATTTTCAATTCCAATCCTGGAGGACATGCCGTGAGATTATTAATTGTTGATGATGAGGTCATTATTCGAACAGGACTTGCAAGTGTCATTGCCTGGCATGAGCTCGGAATCGAGCTTCTTCAGCCCGCCGCCTCAGCGGAGGAAGCTTTGACAAGGATGGCAGAGGAACGTCCGCACATTTTGATGACGGATATTCGGATGAATGGCAAATCAGGTTTGGAGCTGGCTGAAGAAGCCATGCTGTTGATCCCTGAACTTGAGGTCATTATTTTATCCGGTTATGAAGATTTTTCTTATGCGCAGCAGGCTATTCGTAACGGGGTCACCGATTATTTGCTCAAAACGAGCAAGCCGGAAGAAATTATAAGAACTGTATTGCAGGCCAAGGGAAGAATTACAGACCGCTGGGCGGAAAAATCCCGCGAGGAACAGCTTTTGCGTGAAAATCGCGAGCGGCTGTTTGCAGACTGGGTCATTGAAGGCAACCTGCACTCAGGTGTTTGTCCTGCTTTTCTGGAATTTGGAGCAGCATCCGGGCAGTCAGCATCCGCCGAACGGGAGGATCACAGCGCGAATGGATATCGCAGCGGGCAGGTTGCTCTGATCCAGACGAAAGGCTGGAGCGGCACCTCGGATGCGCTGCTGCGGTTTGCTGTACAAAACATGCTGCAGGATGTGCTGCCCGGGTCGGTGGCTCAAGTGTATAAGCAGCATATTGTTTGCATTGTGCCTGCTGTTTCTGAGGATGAAGTAAGCCTATACAGGCTGGAAGCCGGGTTAAGCCAGATCGAGCAGTGGTTGAAATGTTCACTCCGGGCAGCGGTTGGCAAGCCAGTTCATCGTTCCGATGAGCTGCACCACAGCTACCACACTGCTCTGACTGCTTTTCGCTATCGCGGGTTACTGGATGCCAAAGTGTGGCGGTATGAAGACATTCGTACACGGCAAGGCGGTAAAAGTGTTTTGACACATGAGGAGGAGACTTCTCTTGGTACACTACTGCTGGATCATAATCCGGTCAAACTGACAGCATGGATTCGTGAGCTGATGACAGGACTGATGCATGAGCCAAACGTGACGCCAGGATCATATGCAGCCTGTTTACATTCGGTTGTCATTGCAGGTCACCGCTGGCTGGCGCGAACGCTGCAGGCGATCGGGCGGGAGCATACAGCCCGGATTGAGCCGTGGACGCCTGAACCGGATAAAGATGCTGCAGCGCTGGGAGATGAGCTCTTTCACCATCTGTATGAACTGATGCATGTGTATCACAGCCGTATGGGGCAAGGGCAGGCGGCGCATGTGCAGAAAGCGATTGGTTATATTGAATCCTCACTGACTCAGGATGTTAGCTTGCAGCAGGTGGCAGGACGTGTTCATTTGCATCCGGGGCATCTCAGCGAGCTGTTCAAAAAAGAGATGGGTGTAACGTTTGGCGATTTTGTCACCGATATGCGAATCAGACGGGCGATGGATATGCTCGCGGTGTCTCCGGCAAAAGTGAGTGAAGTGGCCGCGATTAGCGGTTACGAGGATGTGAAGTATTTTAGCAGGCTGTTCAAAAAACATACAGGCAAAACTCCAAGTGAATATCGGGAGCATGTACTTTTATACAAATCTTCAGGCATCTAAGACGGAGAGAGCAATGGGATGATGGCGAACGTGGGTCGATCAAGTCAGGATCTGTCAGGGCGACCCAGGCCAGACCTGAATAATATAGCTCAAAAAGCCATGTCCTGCGAAGGAATGGCTTTTTGAGCTACCCTGATGATGTCCTATAGGTAGATAACAGCGATTGGAAGGTTGTTCTGTCATCGGAGTGGATGGTGTAAATTTTGGTTTATCAGAAGCCGATTAACGAAAAGATTCATAGCGTTGCTGGAAAGAAGACTCCATCTCGACCTGACGCGCCAGCTGCTGTTGCACTTTAGTGCCACGAATAGCCTGCAGCTGCTGCAGGGCTTCAAGTGATCTGAAATCTTCCTTTGCCATGTGAATGAGCAGCTCGGAAAGCACATCGGCATCCTCAAGCGCCGCATTTAAGCCGAAGGCACCTGTAGGCGTCATCGTATGGGCGGCATCTCCAAGGAGCACCACATGATCCACTGCCCACTTCGCGCTATAGCTGCTTTCTACGGAGAGCAGTACAAAGTCACTCCAGTTCCGGATATGTGCTGCGACGGAATCTGCAAGGCACGGGAAGGCCGCAACGAGCTTACCCACGAAGGGGGCGAAGGGCTGCTCGCGCAGCTTGGCATAACCTGCCTCTGGAATATTCCATCCGATCTGAACATAACCGCCGTACTGCGAGAACAAAGCAAGCTGCTGTCCATCCATGCTGGCCATACGAACTGCGGGTTCCCAACCAGCGGGAGCGGGAATTCGGGCCCATAACAGGTCGTAACCATGCTTGCGAATTTCCGGCGTAAGGCCGGCATGTTTGCGTACCGCCGAATATCGGCCGTCTGCTCCAACAATGACGGATGCTGTGATGCTTGCCGGGACACCATTCTGGCGCACATTAATGCCTGCGATGCTGCCATTTTTGTCCCGAAGCAGGCCCGTCATCACGGTATTAAATCGAATTTGATGCAGGGGGTTCACTCCCTGCGTTTGAGCCATGATTGCTTCAAGCAGATGGTCCTGAGGTACATGAATGCCAACATGATGTTCCCCTTTGTTCGGATCAGGATCAATCGTGTGCAGGATGTTCCCCTCTTCCCAATACTGTATTTGCTCCAGCGGCAGTGCACCAAGCTCCTGAATGTGCGTATACAGCCCATGTTTTTTCAGAATGGCTTCACCATCTGTGTTCAGCAGTTCCCCGCGAAAAGACTTATGCAGATGCGGCTGACGCTCAATAAGTACGGTAGAGATGCCCTGCTGATTAAGCAAATAGGACAATAACATGCCGCCAGGGCCTGCGCCCACGATGCAGACATCTGTATGGCTGAGGTCGTTTATTTCGGCCATTTTCATTGAATTCATATCCATTATTCCCTTACGATATATTGATGAATCTCATTTACTTTATGATAACAAATTTACTTAAATTATTAAGTAACTAAAAGTAACTATAAAAAGATATACGTTATTATATACAAACTACTCGTTATATACAATAGGCTGCCTCATATTTTTATTCATATGTACCGAAGGACACATGCCGCTTCAGCACCTTCTGTTTTTTTTCGCAACCAAATGTGTGTAAATATGTTACAATATAAGGTAGGTTATGATGAAAGGCAGGAGGAACGGATATGAGCCCGAATACGGAGCGAAACTCGCAATTGGCAAACGTGGATCAATTGTTGGAGGCCTTCTTCAGATATAAAAACAAAGTATTGGATCAACAGCAAAAGTCGGAAACCAACTGTAAGATGAATCCAACGAAGAGTCATATACTAGGCATGATTTTACGTGAACAGCGCTGTATGGCAGTTGATGTTGCACGTCAGCTCAGTCTGTCCTCCGGGGCGACAACGATCGTTTTGAACCAGCTCGAAAGTGATAACCTGATTCAACGCGTTCGGAGCGAGGAAGATCGCAGAATTGTCTGGCTTTCCTTGACGGAAGAAGGAGAGCAGCTAGCGAGAACGCTGAATGCGAACCGAGGTCGTATGACATGGGAATTGTTAGAAGCGCTTACGGAGGAAGAACAGCAGTTAATGCTCGGTATGCTCAAAAAGATCGAGATGAAGCTGCTGGAGAAAATGAAGTTGTTCGAACAGACGTATCGTTAATAATAAAATATGTACTTGAAGACGTCAGTCCTCATGCGTTCGTCCCGGAATCGGGAATGAATCGTGAAGACTGGCGTTTTACGCATTTCTTTTCAAGTTTACGTATTTTTTTGAATTGGATCGGAGGGACTAGAGATGAAAACGGGATATATGCTCGTTCAAACCTTCCTGCTTTAAAATTTCCTTCTGCCTGCTCCCCATCAGATCAAAATGGGGGAAGGGCTGTCTTCGATGAATGTAGTGCGGGTCCAGACTGTGTTCCCGGCACCACTGCTCCAGACGGTTCAGATCTGCACAGCCGACCTTGGTAACACTTGTAATTCCGGGAAATCGTGGATCAATCCAGTAATGAGTCAGGTAGGCGATTTCGCCGCGAGCGACCTGCTCTTTCCATGCTGCCAGTTCCTGTCGTTTAATTCCAAAAGCCATCGTTGAACGATCCTTTCCATCGGGGTATGGTCCTATACATATTGTACATCTTATAGATATCCATAATCAAAAGGGTTTGCATAAACGAGTAGGAAAGCGTTTGGAATGGGTAAAAGAATATGAAAACTTTGTTATAAGCGTCTTTGATTTTGTTAAAATAAGGACATTATGATGTTTTGCTAACTTAGCAGCGGAAAGGGTTGTCATCATGGAACTATTTATTGCGGTGCTTGTTTTGCTGGTGCTGATCGGTTTGTCGAATGTATTAAACCGGTTTGTCCCTTTTATTCCCGTTCCGCTCATTCAGATTGCACTTGGTGTAGCTGCAGCACTGCTGCCTGCAGGTGTTCATTTACCGCTTAATCCCGAATTGTTTTTTGTGCTTTTTATTGCGCCATTGTTATATAACGATGGGAAAAGAACACCACGAAACGAACTGTGGAACCTGCGCGCACCGATTCTGCTGCTTGCTCTGGGTCTGGTGTTCGTCACGGTTGCTGTAGCCGGGTATATCATCCACTGGCTGATCCCGTCCATTCCGCTTCCAGCGGCATTTGCTCTTGCAGCCATTCTGTCTCCGACAGATGCTGTAGCTGTGGGGGCTATGGCGGGACGTGTACATTTGCCAAAAAGCATACATAGACTTCTTGAAGGCGAAGCGCTGATGAATGATGCGTCGGGTCTGGTTGCGTTTAAATTTGCGATCGCTGCAACGGTTACCGGTGTTTTTTCACTCGCTCAAGCGACGGTCAGTTTTATCCTGATTGCCGCGGGAGGTTTGCTTGCGGGTGCTCTGATGTCCTTTCTGTTGATCCGGCTCGGGGTATGGATTCGCAGACTGGGTATGGAGGATGTAACCATTCATATGCTGCTGCAAATTTTGACTCCATTTGTCATTTACCTGGTAAGTGAGGAGATCGGGGTTTCCGGCATTTTGGCGGTCGTGGCAGGGGGCATCATTCATGCCATTGAACGTGATCGGGCAGAATCGGTGCAGCTCAAGATGCAGGTGGTGTCGGCAAGCACATGGTCGGTTATTTTATTTATTTTGAATGGTCTTGTATTTATGATTCTTGGGGTACAGATCCCGGATGTGTTAAATACGATCTTTGTCAACGTGTCATTTAACAATCTCGAAGTGTTAGGTTACGTGGTGCTCATTTTCTTGCTGCTTGTTCTGCTGCGTTTCCTGTGGATTTATCTGTTCTGGCAAGGAAATGAGTGGCTGCGGAGCACCAGGAAGTCACCTATCGGCAAACCACGCTTTAAAGAGATTATAATTCTCTCCCTTTCTGGCGTAAGAGGTGCGGTAACACTCGCAGGGGCATTTTCAATTCCTTATGTTCTACAGGACGGGTCACCGTTTCCCGAGCGGGATTTGATTATTTTCCTGGCGGCTGGTGTCATTCTGGTATCTCTGATCGCGGCCAGTGTGCTGCTGCCTGTGTTAGCAAAGGAGGAAGGAAAGACTTCGGATGAGCATACACCGCAGAAGTCTGAACGCAAAGCACAAGACATTATGCTGAATGCAGCCATTCGAGCGGTCAAATCCGAGATGAATGATGAAAATAAAGCGGCTGCCCTGACCGTCGTATCCGACTTGTCCAAATACATTAAACAGGCAGCCGGGCACTATACTGCAGATACACGCAAAGCGATGCAGAAACAGGAAACAGTAATGAATCTGGTCGCCACACGAGCGGAACGCAAAGAGATTGAAGCGATGATGGATGAGAATGCTCTGGGACCCGAAGCCGCTTTCAAATGTGATACATGGTTGGATCGCAAGGAGATGATGCTCTCCAATCGTACCAACACACAGCTTCTGGCTTCGCTGCACGAGGTTGGACGTATGCTGGGTCAACTGTTTGCCAGTCGTAATCATAAGCAGGCTCAGCCCTTTATGCTGGAAAATGCAGAGCTGTTTCGCAAGGTGAAGCTGCGCACGTCCCAGGCGGCCATTAAAGCTGTGCGGGCACAGATGAATGACACGAATCGTACGGCTGCGCTCTCTGTCATAGCCAAATATGAACGGGTCATGGCAAGGCTGCGAGCCTGGAACCAGGACAAGGCGGAGGATCCATTCAATCAGGAAAAGCTTGAGCTTCAGATGGTAGCTATTCAGGAACAGCGGAACACCGTTCAGCAATTATATGAGAACGGAGAGATTACCCGGGATGTAGCAGCCAAACTGCGTCGTTACATCAATGACGTGGAGGCAACTGTGCTGAAAAATGATTAATGAAGATGATTCATGAGTTGCCCACAATCGGGTAATGCTAACAGAGGATTGCAGTTTAAAGTATGGAGTTAAGTTTGAAGTTTAAAGTATGACGAATGAAGTATGAACATCAAAGTGAGGATACGACATGAACCTGAAAGCAGCTCGATTTGTCGCATTGTTCATGCTGGCTATGGTGTTGCTGACCAGTTCAGCGTATGCCAAGCCAGTGCAGAAAAATCGCCAGTATTATGAAGAGCGGGGAGAGATCGTGTGGGAAGTTCCTACACATGACAAACTGATCGCCCTGACCTTTGATGACGGACCAGACCCCGTCCAGACACCCCAGATTTTAGCTTTACTGAAGCAGTATGATGCGAAGGCGACCTTTTTTGTGCTTGGCAAATGGGCAGAGAAGTACCCTGACATCGTTCGGCAGGAGCAGCTCCAAGGGCATGAGATCGCGAATCATACGTATGCTCATACGTATGCCGTGCGCTCAACAGCAATAGGTAAATACTTGAAGGACATGGGGGCGGCGGAGGCCTCCATCGTTAATGCAGGAGCTCAGCGTCCGTTATTGTTCAGGCCCCCCGGAGGTTATTACAATGATATGGTGATTCAGGCGGCCAAGCAAAAGGGATATACCATTATTTTGTGGTCCTGGCACCAGGATACACGAGACTGGGCTTTGCCTGGCGTATCAGCGATTACGAAAAAAGTGCTGAACAATGCACGGAATGGGGATATCGTGTTATTCCATGATAAGGTTGATGGCAGGTCGCAGACCATCGAATCCTTGCGGAAGATTTTGCCTAAATTAAAGGAAAGAGGATATGAATTCGTAACGGTGTCCGAGCTCCTTGCCGTCAAGGCTCGCGAAGCCGCCAAGGAGGGAGTCTCATCCTCATCACCGCGGAAGCATCCTTAATATCAGCTAACAAGTTGATCCAGCTTGATTTGGACAGAAGCTGAAGCACATGTGCATATGGAATGCTGTTATGCCTGTTCAAGCCGCAGCCCCCAATCGTATCAGGGGCTGCGGCCTTTTGTTTTGCAGTCCAAACGTCTACAATAGATAGAGCTGAACCGCTGCTGATACTTTAATAAAGAAGGTGAATATATGAATGGACAAAAAAGAGCAGACATCAAACCGGGTCTGGAGGTTGATATCGTACTCAAGCAGGATCAGGCCTCCGGTAAACTGACACGAGGTATTGTCAAAGACCTGTTAACCAAATCTCCTTCACATCCGCACGGGATTAAAGTGAGATTAACGAGCGGACAAGTTGGCCGGGTGAAACAAGTAATTTCAACGAGCATATGATCTCTCCCAATCAAGCGTTACGTTTTAGATGAGAAAAATCGCAACAATCGTTGTTACGGTCAGTCCGAGCATGACCGGCTTCAGATTGCGCCGTGCCAGCTCAAACGGGCTGACCCCGCAGATCGCGGCAGCTGGAATTAATGCCCATGGTATTAACGTGCCACCGCCAACCCAGATGGCTGCGATTTGGCCCAATGCGGTAAGCATCGGTGCTGAATCTGCTGAGCCGGCAAACATGGTCGCAATTGAACCCACAAGCGAAATTCCTGAAAATCCTGAACCGTCCATACCGGTTACAGCGCCGGTAACGGTCATCGTTATCGCCCCTACAGTGCCGTTCATTGGCACAATACTCGCCAGCGCAACGCCAAGATCATTAACGATCCCGTGTGAGCCTTCAGGAAGAGGGTGAGCAAATAATTCGGTAATAGCTGCGTCTCCAAGATAAAAAAATGCGGCAATCGGAATGACCGGACCAAATACTTTGAAGCCAAACTGGAAGCCTTCAATGAGATAATGGGTCGTTTCCTCCGATCCGTTATAACGATGCGCTGCCAGCGAAACAGCGATCAGAATGACCACGGCGGTTCCACCAATTAATGCCGTAGCATCTCCTCCCTGCAGGTTTAACACAAACATCAATACAACATCGAGTGCGAATAACAACGGTATAATAAGTGCGAATGTTTTTTTAAGATGAAGGGGTATCGTATGCACTTCGATAGATGAATGACTTTCTGGTGCTAAAGGCAGCTCTACTGACGGTTGCTCTGCTAACGGTCGCTCTAACTTGACCGTTTGCTGTTGAGCGTTGCTGGATTTCATCTCTTTGCGAAGCATCCAGAAGGCAGTCAGTGTAGATACTGTGCCCATGACAAGCACAAGAGGCACGCTGGCAGCCATCACGGACGCTACGGGAAGACCGGCTGCATCTGCTGTAAGCTTTGGAGCACCTTGAATGATGTAATCACCTGACAGAGCAATGCCATGACCAAACAGGTTCATAGCGATAGCAGCTCCAATGGGAGGCAATCCAACCCGTACGGCTGCTGGCAGGAGCACTGCACCGACCAGTGCAACAGCTGGAGAGGGCCAGAAAAATAAAGATACGACCATCATAATCAGCCCGATACTCCAATAGGCTGCCTGAGGCGTTCGAATAAAACGGGTAAGGGGTCTCACCATGACTTCATTGATGCCTGTTCTAATCAGCACACGACTCATCGCAACGATAATTGAAATGATAAAGATGGTGCTTAACAATTCCTTGGCAGCGTAGATGAAACTGTTGAAAATGCCGGCGACCGAGCCGCTTAACGTTTCTGCTGCCAGCAGTCCGATCGTCATAATGCCGGCGACACAGATGATGGTTGTATCTTTGCGCCGAACCATAACGGCGATAATGAGGACAATAAATGCCAAATAAACATAGTGCAGCGGAACAAGTTGAATATTCATCATGATGACAACCTCCCTGCATATCCCTACTCCCTGGTCACTTATCCCGGGAGAGTGATATATCCTATGCATGTCAGGCCTGGGTGTTCAAGCAGGATTTTTTTTACATTCAGAGAATTATGTAGGAGTGAAACGAAGCGTACACATGGGATGCACCGGAGAATACAAGTCACGAGAACACATATCCGGGGGTCACCGAACCTGATAGACAACGTCGAACACAGGTGATTACAATATACATGCTATCTTGAGGGAGAAATTAGAAACAACAGATCAAATCAGAATAAATCAGATTATCCTGAATCAAAAGGACGGTAATCCATGAACTTGATCCGTTCATTGCGCTTTAAATTTATTGTGGGACTTACGCTGATCATGCTGCCACTGTTCATGCTGCTCTATTACAACAATGTGTATGCGATGAAGGTGGTACGTGATAAGGTATCCCTCACTTATATGAATCATCTGGCCAAAAATGTGGAGCAAAATGAACGTGTACTGCAGGAAACGAATCGTTATTTATACAGTTTGGGCGAGCGTGACCCTGATATTATCTCCCTGTTCTTTCTACAATACGGAAGTGGAGACTATATTATTGCCAAGCAGCGTATTATGAACAAATTTATGACCGATATCGGATTTTACAATCTCATTGATTCATTTTATTTGTACGATGCGGTGAACGATGATCTGCTGCTGGCCACCGCTGGCAACTATGATATCAAAAAGTCGGTTGTGCAGCGAAGTATGCCAGCCCAGCTGCGCCAGTTGGAGGGGGATATTCAGAAGCCGGAATGGAGTATTGTACGCGGAGGTTCGTTTAATGCGTTAGTGAAAACGGTGCGGATCAATCAGCAATTCTATGCCGGGGCTTTGGTAGACATGAATGCACTGAATGATTCACAGCAGTTTACTGAATCGGGAGGCGGAGCGGTTATCGTGACTCCCGATGGCAGGGCCTTGTCTGATTCAACACTGGATGCGGGACAAATTAAACTGGCGGCTGATCATTTGACCGGTTTGGAAAGTCCGTACCAGGTCATCACTGAAACGGGCGGGCAGGCCCGGCAGTATCTGATGGTTGGCATTGCCTCCGCGATGTCGGAGATGAATTACGTTGTATTGCTGCCAGAGGAAGACATGATGCGCAACCTGCCTTTTTTCCAACAGATTATCCGATTGCTGCCTATAGGGGCTGCTGTCATTCTCATCACGGCGCTGTTCTTTCTGCGGCAGCTTCTGTTCCGTCCGATGAACGCTCTGATTCGCGGCATGAGAAGGGTTAGTCGCGGAGAACTGGATGTGACACTGGACGCACCGTCCTCCTCCGAGCTGGAGTTTGTGACACGCAGCTTCAATCAGATGATTCAGGAGATCCAGCATCTGAAGATCGATGTGTATGAGGAACAGCTACGGACGCGGGAAGCCGAATTCAAGCAGCTGCAGATGCAGATTAATCCGCACTTTTATCTGAATTCCCTGAATATTATTCATAGCCTTGCCTCCCTGCAAAAACATGAGCTGGTACAACAGATGGCAGGTCATCTGGCCGATTATTTCAGATTCAGTTTACGTGCTGGCAAACGTGTAATCAGCCTTAACGAAGAGATCGAGCATATTCGTCACTATCTTGAGATTCAGAAGCTGCGCTTTCCGAGCAAGCTAGAATTCGAACTGGACATTGATGCGAAGGCGGGACATTATGTTCTTCCGCCGCTGACCCTGCAACCTTTTGTAGAAAATGCTATCATTCATGGATTTCAGCGGAGGATGCAGCCCTTTGTCATTCGTATCTCGGCACGTGTGAAGGAAGCAGCAGACGGTGAGGCCAAGGATGGCATGCTGGAGCTTCAGATTACGGATAGCGGAGTCGGCTTTGCACCGGAGCTGCTGGAGCGGCTGCAGCAGGCCCAATATGCCAGGGACCCCGGAGGACAGCATATCGGAATATGGAATGTGGCTCACCGGCTGCTGGTAAAGTATGGCAGCGAGGCTGGTTTGACTTTTGAAAACAGGATAGATGGAGGCGCTGCAGTAAGCATTTATCTGCCTGCTCAGACGGAAGAGCAAGAAGGAGGAACTCATGCGGAACCTGTTGATCGTGGATGATGAAGTATACGCTCTGCAAGCGATGCTGGAGGGTGTGGACTGGAAGGCCGCCGGAATTGATCAGGTGTTCGGGGCATGTGATGTGGAAGAGGCCAGACAGGTTATTCGGACGGAGGCCATCGATATTTTGATCTGTGACATCGAGATGCCCGGGGAGACTGGTCTGGATTTGCAAAGCTGGGTGCTCAAGCATGATCCAGGGATATTGACTATTTTTTTGACGGGCCATGCACTGTTTGATTATGCCCAGACGGCAATCAAGCTGAACAGCTTCGATTATCTGCTGAAGCCTGCTCCAGCGGATCAGCTTATCAAAGTGGTTACACAAGCCATGGATAAAATCAGGGACGGAGAACAGCGTACCCGGACGAACGAGGTTTACGAAACCGCATACAATCGGTGGAAAACCCATAAACCACTACTGACCGAGCGTTTCTGGAAAGATGCGGTGTCCCAGCGCAGTGCACTTACCGCGCAGAAGCTGCAGGAGCTCGCCGAGCTGTATGGTGCAGAGATTGATCCCGAGGTTCGTGTGCTGCCGATTGTTATATCGGTGGAGGAGTGGGTACGCGAGTTCAATCTGCGTGATGAAGAGGTATTGGAATATGCCCTGCGTAATGCGGCCAGAGAAATGGTGCTGGGGAATAAACCAGGTGAAGTGTTTCAGGATCACAGCGGGCTGAACATCGTTCTGGCGTATGAACAGGATGGAACTGTCCTGTCTGCGGAAGAAGCCCGGCAGCGCTGCCAGCGATACATTCAGGAGTGTGGAACTTATTTCTATTGCCGTTTGTCCTGTTATGTAGGAGCACCTGTAGCTGTAACTGAACTGCAAGGCATGCTGAATGATCTTATGGACATGGAGCGGCGTAATATCAAAGAACTGGAAGAGGTTTTTGTCTATGACGAGCAGCATCGGGCGCAGGAAGACCGTTTTTTACCGATCCCGTGGTTTTCTGAGCTGTCCATATTGTTTGAAACAGGCAAAGTAGATGATTTGCGTGAACGTGTGCATGAAATTTTCGAGCTGCTTGCCGCGCAGGAAGGCTTATCCCCGGAAATGCTGCGTCTTTACTATCATGCGATGCTGCATGTCGTCTATCCGCTGCTGCATCAGAACAATGTATCCATTCGCAGTCTTTATCCAGGAGAGCGAGAGCCGGAGGAAGCGGTAGTGACAAGATCGCTGTCGCAGCTGAAGCAGTGGACGCTTGATCTGATTGACCGTGTCATCCCCGTCCTCTACCCGGACGATCAGAATCCGATGTCGATTGTGGATCAGCTGTGCATTTACATTGAGAATCATATCGGCGAGGAGCTGATGCGGGAGGAGCTTGCAGCGTTTGCCGGATTTAACCCGGCTTACCTGTCCCGTTTGTTCCGCAAGGAAAAAGGAATGTCCTTGTCCGAATTCATTCTGCAGCGCAGGGTAGCGATGGCGAAAACCTTACTCTCCCAATCCACCGTCAAGGTGACGGATATCGCAGGTAAGGTAGGGTACTACAATTACTCTCATTTTACGAAAATGTTCAAAAAATGCACCGGCATTACGCCGCAGGAGTTTCGCAAACAGTCCAGAACCGTGTAACCAGGCGCAGCATGCTGCGCTTTTTGTTTGTTTTTTATGGTATGAAAGTCATAATTTGATCATTGAACAGGTCACCACAGCAGATAGAGGACTTGATCGCCCCGCCGTATACTTGAACCACAGGAGGCGCACGGAGCTTCATCCTGAGGAAGAATTCAAGAGGAGTGAGGGAGAACACGTATGAAGACACAACCCCAGGCGGGTAAGGGCGTACGAATATCGGAGATACCGGAAGGCACGGTTCGAAAGCGCAAGTCCGTGTTATACAATCTTGGCAAATACAAGGTGCTCTACCTGATGTTTCTGCCAGGCATTTTGTTTCTGCTGGTAAACAACTATATGCCGATGTTCGGCGTGCTGATCGCATTCAAAAATGTCAACTATGCCGATGGAATATGGGGGAGCCCGTGGAGCGGATGGGATAATTTTAAATACCTGTTCTCAACCAGCGATGCGTGGGAAATCACGCGAAACACGCTTGCATACAACACCGTATTTATCGCACTCAATCTGTTTGTTGGTGTAGGACTGGCAATCATGCTTAACGAAGTGAAAAATAAAGCAATGTCCAAGTTATACCAATCCCTTATGCTGCTGCCTTATTTTTTATCCATGATCGTGGTCAGCTATCTCGTACTTGCTTTTCTCGGCAAGGACTCGGGATTTATGAACTCGACCATTCTGCAAATGTTTGGAGGGCAGCCGATTGACTGGTATTCTGAACCTAAATACTGGCCATACATTCTGCCGCTTGTGAATACGTGGAAAAATATCGGTTATTATGCGGTTATTTATCTCGCTGCCGTTGTGGGAATTGACGAGGAATACTACGAAGCGGCTGTACTCGATGGGGCATCAAAGTGGCATCAGATCCGGTTCATTACGATTCCTTTTCTGATTCCGTTGATCGTCATTATGACTTTGCTTCAGATCGGACGTATCTTTTATGCAGATTTCAGCTTGTTCTATCAGGTTCCGCTGGAATCAGGCGCACTGTTCCCTGTAACCAACGTTCTTGATACGTATGTATATCGTACATTCCTTATCGGCGGAGACATCGGGATGTCATCTGCGGCAGGTTTGTACCAAGCGATTGTCGGTTTTGTGCTGGTGCTGGTATCCAATACCATCGTCAGACGGATTGACAAAGATAATGCACTATTTTGAGAGGAGGCAAGTCAGTTGTGAAAACACGTGATCCATTAGCGGTATCCAAGCGTTCCGCTGCCGTCATTCATTTCATGTTTCTATTCTATGCCATTGCCTGTATCGTGCCGATCATACTGGTCTTCGCCATCTCTTTTTCGGATGAAACAACGGTTGTCGCCAATGGCTACAAGCTCATTCCGGAGCAGTTTAGCCTGACAGCCTATGAGTTTCTGTTCAAGGATATGGATCAGATCATCCACTCTTACGGCATATCGATTATCGTTACCGTTGTCGGTACGATTACAAGTGTTGCACTGACAGCACTTTATGCGTACCCGCTCTCACGCAGGGATTTGCCGTATCGCGGCTGGTTCGCCTTTTTCATCTTTTTCACCATGCTGTTTAACGGGGGACTTGTTCCCTGGTATCTCGTATACGTCAACGTGCTGGATCTGAAAAACTCCATTCTGGCGTTGATCCTGCCGCTGTTGTTATCACCGTTTTTTGTACTCGTCATGCGAACGTTCTTCGCCAACTCCATTCCGGTATCTATTCTGGAATCGGCGCGCATTGACGGAGCGGGGGAATTGAAAACGTTTTTGCGGATTGTCCTGCCGCTCTCGCTGCCCGTTATGGCAACCGTCGCACTGTTCAGTACGCTGAACTACTGGAATGACTGGTACCTCAGTATGATTTTTATCTCGGATAACCGGACGATCAGCCTTCAGTATCTTATGTACAGGACGCTGCTCGATATTCAATATTTAACTACCAACTCCAACGTTTCTTCACAGATTTCATCACAGGGCGGACTTCTCAACCTGCCAAACAAAACGCTGCAAATGGCAATGGCTGTTGTCGGTATAGGTCCAATAGTACTGGCGTACCCGTTCTTCCAGCGTTATTTTATCAAAGGTCTGACGGTAGGTGCTGTGAAGGGATAACTCCAGCCGGTTAGGGAGTGGCCAAGGTTATTGGAAGATAGACGAAAGGGCACATACAGAAAGGTTTTACCGTTTATTTGGAATTGGGGAAGAACGGTAAAAAGGTAAGGTGTAAAAGGTAACGGTCCATTATATGAACAGGAGGGGTTCAATTGGTTCAATCGTTTAAAGTGTGGTCACGTATGACAGCGGCTGCCATGACACTGGCACTGGTGCTTGCTGGCTGCTCGCCTGACAAGGGGGGGACTGCAACACCCGGAGCAGAAGGAAGCACTCCGAACGCAAGCAATACTGAAAAACCTTACGAGGTTTCGCTGTTTTATCCGGGCACACCTCAGAAGGATGTTGCATTGGTAGAAGCAGAAATCAACAAAAAGATGGAGCCCAAGATTGGAGCTACGATCAAAATCAATGCTGTGGACTGGGGGCAATGGGATAATAAGCTGAACCTGATGATCTCCTCAGGGGAAAAGGCCGATATTATCTTCACCGCAGCTTGGCAGAACTACACCGTTAACGTAGCCAAAGGTGCGTTCTTGCCACTGAATGACCTGCTGGATGAATACGGGCAGGACATCAAGAAAAATCTGGACCCTGCCTTCCTGGAAGGTTCCCAAGTGGATGGTGTCAACTATGGTGTGCCAACCAACAAGGAGCTTGCAGCCACCCGCGGTGTGCTGGTCCGCAAGGACCTGGCTGACAAATACAAGCTGGACCTGACAGCAGTTAAAACATGGGCTGATCTGGAGCCGCTGCTCAAAACCATTAAGGAAAATGAACCTTCCGTCACTCCGTTCTACATGTCCAATACGAATGGTAACGGATTGCTCGAAAACCTCGACTGGGATTATCTCGGTGATGCTTCTGTACCGGGTGTGATCTCCAAAACAGCAGGCGAAACAAAAGTGCTGAATGAAGTGGAAACGCCGGAATTCAAACAAGCAGCCGAGCTTGCGCGTAAATGGTATCAGGCAGGTTACATTAACAGTGACGCAGCAACGTCAAACGTATTCCCGAAAGATCAGGCCAAAGCGGGCAAAGCGTTCATGTGGACGGATGGTATGAAGCCGGGTAAAGATAAGGAAGAGGAAGGGTATGTTGGTTACCCGCTGACACAGATTGAAATGACAAGTCCGACCATTACGACGGGAGATGCATCCGGTGCGATGCTTGCAATCTCCCGTTCTTCTGAAAAACCGGAGAAAGCAATGCAAGTCATTAACCTGCTTCACTCTGACAAAGAAATTAACAACCTGCTCAACTTCGGTATTGAAGGGAAGCATTATGTCAAAGTAGAAGGTAAGGATAACATCATCAAGCTGCCTGACGGTGTGGATGCCAACAGCCGTACCTATAATCCAGGCGCGCAATGGCAGCTGGGTAACCAGTTCCTGAATTACCTGTGGGATAATGAAGACCCGCAGAAATGGGAGAAGTTCAAGGAGTTTAACGCCAAAGGTGTAAAATCTCCTGCCCTTGGTTTCACCTTTAACAGCCAATCGGTGAAAAACGAAATTGCGGCTGTTAACAACGTCAACAAACAGTTCAAACCAGGCATGACCTCGGGTGCAGTTGATCCGAACGAGATGATTCCAAAATATCTGGAAAAATTGAAAGCGGCAGGTATCGATAAAATTATTGCGGCTAAACAGGAGCAGCTGGATGCATTCCTGGCTGGAAAATAAAGCTTTAGAAAAAGACGTTATCGGCTGAAACCGGTAATGTCTTTTTTTGTTTTGGATCGTTAATCAAAAATAGGAAAAATATGATATAATCAGGTGGTTGATTAGGAGGTGTTTGCGTGTCGGGAACCAGACTTGTGTTCTCAGGAAGTTTATTGCTCTTTGCGATTATTTTTACCTGTAACCACCATCTCGGTTTCTCCGTCGGTGATTCGTTATTGTTATCCATCGGCATATCCCCATATACCAAAGCGTACGTCAGCGGTGTACATATTACGGTTTTCTTCGGACTTGGCATGCTGGCTTGCGGGTATTATCTTGCGCGGAAGGAGATCATGACCAAGTACCCGCTCGTGGCGAAGACGTTGTGGATTGCGGTTGTGATCTTAATCTCCAATTATTCGTTTATGACGGATAAGTTGATGTATGTGGTAAAATGGGGGGCCACGGGTTTAAGCAGCATATCGTATTCACAGAACGATAGCTCATGCACGTATCAGGTTTATCCTAACGGTCAAGCACGTGCGACTTGTGAATTGTTACTGAAAAATTATAGCAACTCGTCTGTCGCCGCGATGGTAAAGCCTGATCTGGCAGGCAGCTACCGTTATCAGGATGATCCGTTATCTGAATCTTTACAGTCTGTTGAGCTTGACGCTATACCGGTCAAACTTGAGCCCCGCATGACGTTCACAGGAAAGCTTGAATTCTCGGGATTGGCGCAACGGCCATTGCAGGTGAGCGGCAAGCTGGATGATATCGTACTAGATGTTGCAGTTGATGGGACCAATACAGTTTTTGACTATGATATCCCTTAGTACGTGTAAGCAGACTGTAGATACAAGTACATAACCAATATATACTGAATGGCCAGCAGGCAGGATAACATAAAAAGTACATCATTAATATCAGGAGTGAAGTCGGCTGAGCGCCGACTTTTTTCGTTTGTGCAAGTTGAATTAAGTGCTGAAACCTTGCATTAATGTCCTTTTTCAGAGGAGGGGTGAGGCTTACGATAGAATATGGGACAATCTGTTTATGAAAGCATCTAACGGCGCATTATGGAGCATGTGCAAGAAATAGATTGTATTTAAAGCTGCCATGACTACAATTAATGTCACGACTTGTGTCAGGACGATTAAAGAAAATTAAAATAAAGCGAGATGAACATTTCCATGTCATACCGGACAAATCTGTTTTCAAAGATGGTCATTTTGATTCTGATCATGCTTATTCCTGTTGTGCTCCTGTACTGGTATTCCAATCATAAAACAACAGCTGTGCTTCGCGATGAGCTTAATCAATCCAACAGCAATCAGCTGGAGTTTTTTCAAAATCAGGTAAACTCTAACATTGAATTGTTATCCTCTTGGCCTAATCTGCTGATCCACGATCCGGATATTGCCAGTTTTCGGCGTATATTTGCGGAGAGCCGTTATTTCGATCTGGATGCGATCAATCTGGTCAAGCGTATTCAAAACAAGCTGAGTATTCAGGAGAGCTCATCTAACTGGGCTACCAAATTATATCTGTATTCCCCGTCGCTCGGCAGAGTGATCTCGGAACGGGATGCCCGTACGTATGACAAGCATGCGTTAAAAGAAAGTATCGTTTCAGGCTGGGATGTTCACAAAATTAAGGACGGGCAGAATGATCGGTTCATGTTCAGCTGGATCACCGTATCCCCTTACGGAATCAAAGACCCTGCCGAAAATGCGGAGACCATCATCAAGCTGGAATTCGACAGTGACAACATTCGGGACATGCTTGATAAATTCAAAGGTGATGGAAGACATGATCCCTTTTATTTCCGCGAGGAAACGGGCGTAATCTATAACCGGACATCGGATCGGACATTGACAGATCAATTGATCAAGGAATTGTCCAGCCAGCCCTTGAAAGACGTAGAGAACCGTACGGTAGTGATTGGCAATGAGCCCTACATGGTCAATTCTGTGAAATCGAGCACCACGGGCTGGTATCTGGTGGACTATATGCCGCTGTCCGATATTTTGAAGCCGATTCATCAGTCCAACATTCTGTTCTACTCGTCCATGATATGCTTGCTACTGATGAGCTTTACCGCTGCGTATTTGTTATATGTTCAGGTTCAGGTGCCGGTGAAACAATTGATACGCGGATTCCAGCGGCTGAAGCAGGAGGATTACTCCGTTCGAATCGAGCCGAAAGGTCGCAATGAGTTCAGTTTCCTGTCCGAGCGCTTTAATTCCATGGTGGAAAAGATACAACAGCTGTTCGAGCACGTATATCTGGAGCAGATTCATGTACGGGAAGCAAGACTGAAGCAACTGCAGTCACAGATTAATCCGCATTTTTTCTATAACTGTTTCTCCTTCATTACAAGCATGGCGAAGCTGAAACGGGTGGATGCCGTTGTAGCCATGTCTCACAATCTGTCCAGATATTACAGGTATACAACAAGGCAGGAAAGAGATTTGGTCCCGCTATCCGAAGAAATCGAATTTGTGACCAACTATTTGGAAATTCAACGTATGCGCATGGAGCGCATTCATTATACGCTTGATTTGCCAGAAGATATGCTGCGTATCGAAGTTCCGCCACTAATTGTTCAGCCTCTGGTTGAAAATGCGGTCATTCATGGGATTGAAGCAGACGCAGAAGCAGGGGAGATCAGAGTATCCGGTGAGCAAAAGGATGGCCGGATGCTGCTCATTGTTGAAGATGATGGTCAAGGCATGACACAGGAGGAGCGTGAAGCACTGCTCATCAAGCTTGCGGGTACGATGGATCAGGAGATGGGCTGCGGATTGTGGAATGTGAATCAAAGGCTGCAGCTGAAGTATGGTGAGAAGGGTGGACTTCATATCACCGAATCAGACCTGGGCGGCGTGCGAGTTGTGTTGTCATGGCCGGTAGAATCAAAACCTGCGCTTGAAGAATACGAAGAGTGAACATAAATTAACCGGGAGAGTGATTGAATTGATCGATATACTGCTTGTGGATGATGAAACGTATGTAACCGAGAGTCTGGAACTCACCATTCCTTGGGGAGAGATCGGAGTTACAACCGTGCTGCGTGCGGCATCCGGCAAGGAAGCGTTGAAGATTATGGAGGAGAATGCGGTAGATATCGTCGTAACTGACATTCGGATGCCAGGTATGACGGGGCTTGAGCTGATTAGCGAGGTGAGCCAGCGCTGGCCGCATGTGCGCTGTATTTTGCTGACAGGACACAGTGATTTTGATTATGCCAAAAAGGCGATTCAGCTGCAGGCGGCAGATTATATTTTGAAGCCGGTTAACGATGATGAATTTATGAATTCGGTATCAGCAGCGATTACCTCTCTGCGTGATGAATGGGATGAATTTGACAAATACCATCGCCTGCTGTACAGCCGCAAATCGGATTACAAGATTTTACGCGAAAATCTGATGCATGATCTGCTCTTGGGCCGGGTGCTTACGACGAAAGCCTTGCGCGAGCAGTTTGAGCAGTACGAGCTTCATATGGACCCCGAGCAGCCTGCTGTCATGATGCTGATTCGTCTTGCCGGACGATTTGCGTCTATGGATCAGCAGTCGCTGGACCTGATGGATTTTGCTGTCGGGAATATTGCCGAGGAAGTGCTGGGTGAAGCTTACAACGTCTGGTTTGGTCGCGGGCCGCATGAGTGTCTGGTCATGTTCCTGCAGAACCGCGAGCCGGATGAGCTATCACGAATGGAGAGAAGCAATCTGCAAGCTGCTGCCGGAACATTCCGGGAGCATGTGGTTCGTTACCTGCAGGGAGATCTGTCCATGGTGGTTACGCCGCCCTTTCCATTTAACGAGCTTACAAATGTGTATCGCAAAAGTTTGGGATCTTTAATTCTTTCCGGACCCGAAGAGCACAGAATCATCTATATCGACATGGAAAAAGCGTTAAACAAACGTGCCGAGAACGATGCCGCGCAAGCGCTTGAAGAGCTGTACAAGCCACCGGTGCTGCCTCAGCTGCTGGAGACCAAACAATGGGAAGCTGCGGCGGACAAGCTGAACGCTGTTTTTGATGCTGTGGAGAAGGTGTATTTGTCCAGAGAGCATGCGTATGAGATGTATTTGTCTGTGACAAATGCTTTTATGTACATTGCTCATAAACAAGGACATCTGGTACATGAGATAGATCATGCGGGCTTCGATCTAGTGCTTGCGCACCAGTTGATTCAATCCCCGGAGAAGCTGCGGCGCTGGGCAATGAACATGCTCGAGAAGCTGCAGGAGGAGCTGTCGGATCAGGAAGGGGTACAAAGCCGCAGACATGTCATTAAACAAGTGCAGGAGATGGTAACCCGGGATACGGGACAGGACCTGTCGGTGAAAATGATTGCGGATAAAGTGTATTTACACCCGGTATACCTCTCTAAAATATACAAGGCTGAGACGGGGGAAGGTCTCGGAGACTACATGATTCGTATGCGTATGGAACGAGCGCTGTATCTGCTCAAAAATACGAATAAAAAAATATACGAGATTACGAGTGAGCTGGGCTATCAAAATCCGCAATATTTCAGCAAAATGTTCAAAAAACATTACGGCATGACACCGAATGAATTCCGGGATCAGACATAAATACAACATAAATCGAGCATATAGGTTGGTAAAGGTGCAGAAATCTTGATTTCTTATCATAGGCTGATGTGCCTGGCCGTCCTATAATGAAAGGGTAACCAAAACGATTAAGGGGGAACAACATGAGAGCGCAATCAACGAAAAAGAGATTCTTGTCGCTTCTCGCTACGACGCTCTGTCTGACCGTCGTTCTTGCAGGATGTTCAGGAGGAAATGGGAGCAAGGAGAGTGCTGAACCAAGCGCATCCGGGTCCCAAAATGAATACAAGGAAAAGTATGATCCCGCAGTAACCATTACTACAGCATGGGGCATCGACCCTGAGTTGAAATTCAAAAATGGCGAATCAATGGAAAATAACGTCGCTACCAAATGGGCGAAGGACAAATTCGGTATTGAGATTAAATCCCTGTGGTCCGTAACGGATACAAACAACGCGTTTGCAACCAAACTTCGTTTGGCAATGTCCTCGGGTCAGGAAATGCCTGATATCGTAACCGTAGGTGATAACCTGCTGGCTCAGGATTTGATTGATTCCGGCATGTATCAGGAAGTGGGGCCGCTGTTTGACAAGTATGCTTCGGATACTTGGAAAAAAGCAATGGAGCAAGATCCAAATGTATGGAATGCGTACAGCCGTGATGGTAAAAGAATGGGTATCCCGGTACTGGATTACGCGTACAACAATGACTACCTGCTCTGGATTCGTCAGGATTGGCTGGACAAGCTGAATATGAAAGCACCTAAAACCATTGATGAGCTCGAAGCGGTTATGGAAGCTTTCAAAAACAAAAATCCGGATGGTCTGGCACCAGATAAAGTAACTCCGCTCAGCATCGGTTTCAAAACATCCATGAATACCTGGATGGGTGATCCATCCTGGATCTTCGGCGCTTATGGCACACTGCCGTTCCAATGGAACGTAGGTGCGGACGGCAAGTTGGAGTATGGTTCTATTAACCCGGGCATGAAAGAAGGCTTGGCTAAATTAAGCGACTGGCTGAAAAAAGGATATATTCCGCAAGAAGCAGCACTTTGGGATGAAAACAAAACGGCAGAACCTGCAGTAGCGGGTACAGCTGGAATTATCCCGGGCCCTTACTGGATGAGCGGATGGCCGCTGATTGATACGGTGAAAAACGTACCTAGTGCAGTATGGAAGCCAATTTCTATTCCGACAGGCCCTGATGGCAAAGCAATGCGTCACGGAACACAGTTTGTTAACGGTGTGACCCTGATCAAAAAAGATATGGCTCACCCTGAAGCGTTCTTCACTTACCAGAACTACCTGTTTGACAACTATGCTGATCCGGCTCCAGGCAGCCCGTATGATAACGGTCTGTTTGAAGGGTATGACTACCAGCTGGATGCCAACGGCAAACAGAAAAAACCGGATGAAATTGACGGTGGATATGTCAACGTTGTACGTTACCTGCTTGTTCGTGACGGCGCACGTATTCCAGATGCACAAATGAAAGCTTTGATGAATCTGGCAGATGGCAAAGAGCCGCAAACGAAGCTGGAAAAAGACGTAGCGGTAAACTATGGACCGGAGACTCCTGCGGCTGCAAAAGTGCTGCTTGAGCAGAAAGATATTTCGTTCAAAAATATGTTCACAGGTCCTACAACCAAAACGATGAAAGCCAAGCTGGACTACCTCAACAAAATTGAGAATCAGGCATTTAATGAAATCATCTATGGCAAGAGCCCGATCGATTCATTTGATACCTTTGTTCAAACATGGAAATCCGGCGGCGGCGATCAGATCACTCAGGAAGTTAACGAGTGGTATGACGGTGTGAAAAAATAAGCCGAACCTCTCTATGAAAATGTAAAGCAATAGTGACGCACAGACGATACAAGTCTGTGCGTTTTTTGTGTTTTTCAACGTCATAAAAACACATGGAAAATCGAGTGAAACAGCGGTTTTATAGCTTTCCGGGCTGAGCAGCAGGGCCTAAGTCCAAAGTAGTTGCTTTTGTGCCATTTATATTGCTTTTATGCGCTGTTTGAGGGTGCTGGAAGGTTGATATAATTTGCCTATAAGCCACTCAGGGAGTACTTGAGTAGGAAGAATTACAGGGGGAGCAATCATGAGAACTTTAAAACGAACTTGGCCATTCCACGTAATGCTGCTGCCAGCTATCATCTTTCTGATTATTTTCAGTTATGTGCCTATGGGCGGAATTGTTATGGCATTCCAGAACTACAAACCATGGCTTGGCATTAGCGGCTCGGACTGGGTCGGGCTTGATAACTTTAGATATTTATTCGAACGGGAGGACAGCTTGCAGGTCATCTGGAATACGCTGATCATCGCTGTACTCAAATTGATTTTCAACTTGTTTGTACCGTTTGTGTTTGCCATCCTGCTCAATGAGGTTCGCAAGATGGCCATTCAGCGGACGATCCAAACACTCGTATACTTGCCTCACTTCTTGTCCTGGGTCATCCTGGGCGGCATTTTGCTTGATCTGTTGTCAACAGGTGGTCTGGTGAACCGGGTACTCGGCACCTTCGGTCTTGGACCGTACTTCTTCCTCGGAGATAACAGCTTGTTCCGACCAACGATTATTGTTACGGATGTGTGGAAGGAATTCGGATATAACATGATTGTCTTTCTGGCTGCACTGGCAGGTATTAACCCGGCACTGTATGAAGCTGCCGAGATCGACGGAGCGAATCGTTGGAAGCAGACACTTCACATTACGATTCCGTCTCTCGTACCGATGCTGATGGTTGTAGGAACGCTCGCGCTCGGTAACGTATTGAATGCCGGATTCGACCAGATCTTCAACCTGTACAACCCGCTCGTATATCAATCGGGAGACATCATTGATACATTCGTATATCGCTCGGCGCTGGAAAACGGTGAGATGGGCTTCGCCACAGCCATTGGCTTGTTCAAATCCGTGATCAGTATGGTGCTGATTCTCGTATCGTACAGCCTCGCCAAGAAATACGCCGGATACCGCATATTCTAATCGAATGAACAGAGAAGGAAGGGACTACGATGTATCATAAATCAAAGTCATATCGTGTATTTAACGTTATCAATATCAGTTTTCTCATTCTGGTCGCCATCATGTGTATTGTGCCGATGATTCACGTTTTGGCTGTATCCTTCAGTAACAAAGCTGCGGCAGATGCCAACCTGGTCAGTCTCTGGCCAGTCGGCTTCTCTCTTGAAGCTTACAAAAAAACAATGAACAATCCGATCTTTCTGAACTCACTCTGGATTTCACTGCTGCGTACCGTTATTGGTACAGGTATTACGCTGTTAATTACCTTCCTGGCGGCATATCCGCTGTCCAAGGAAAACAGTGAGTTTAAAGGCAGAACCGTGTACTCCTGGATTTTCGTATTCAGCATGATTTTCAACGGCGGTCTGGTTCCATTCTACATGGTTATTCAAAAGATTGGTCTGATGGATTCCTTCTGGGTACTGGTGCTGCCAGGTGCAGTCAACACCTTCCTGGTCATCCTGATGCTGAACTTCTTCCGCGGCATTCCGAAAGAGCTTGAAGAAGCAGCCCTGATGGACGGAGCCAACCATTTCAGAACACTGTTCAGCATTTTCCTGCCAATCTCCATGCCTTCCATTGCAACCATTGCACTGTTCAGCATGGTGTTTCACTGGAACTCCTGGTTTGATGGTCTCTTGTATATGAACAATGCCAAAGACTATCCACTTGCAACATTTATGCAGACTGTCATTATCAAACGGGATATGAGTACGATGGCGATGAATCCGAAGGAGATGGAAACGATCTCCCAGACAACAGTACGTGCAGCTCAGATTTTTATCGGAAGTGCGCCAATCCTGATTGTATATCCATTCTTACAGCGTTATTTTGTAAAAGGTATGACACTGGGCTCAGTGAAAGGCTGAGCCTGAATCCCTAATTTATGGAGGCTGATATTTTGAATCAATCTACCAAACAACCATTTATTCTCGGCATGGATGTGTCATTTATGGACGAGATTGAACAGCATGGGGGGACATATCGTGATGCGGATGGCAAAGAAGCAGATTTGCTCACCATTCTCAAGCTGAATGATGCCAACGCGATCCGGCTGCGTATCTGGAATGATCCGGTCGGCGGATTCTGCAATCTGGAGCGCACAATTGAAGTTGCAAAACGAATCAAGGCACAGGGCTTACAATTTTTGCTCGACTTCCATTACTCGGACCGGTGGGCTGATCCGGCCAACCAGTGGAAACCGAAAGCGTGGGAGAACCTGTCCTATGAACAGCTTAAACTGGCGGTATGCACATATACAGCAGATGTACTTCGCGCATTAAAGGAACACGATGCCCTGCCGGATATGGTCCAGGTTGGCAATGAAATTACACCAGGCATGTTGTGGGATGATGGGCGTGTCGGCGGCGAAGAGCATGATACGGACGAGCAGTGGCAGCGTTTTGCCGGGCTTGTGAAATATGGCATTGCCGCCGTTAAATCGGTTGATCCTTCGATCCAGATCATGATTCATATTGACCGCGGCGGTGATAACGCCGAAAGCCGTAAATTCTATGATCGCTTTGAAGCGCTGGGTGTTGAGTTCGACGTCATCGGGTTGTCCTATTACCCTTGGTGGCATGGAACGCTGGATGCGCTGCGTGACAATCTGAATGATCTGGCCAAACGCTATGGCAAGCCAATCAACGTTGTGGAGACCGCTTACCCATGGACGCTGGAACAGCCGGAAGGTATTGAATGGATTATGAATCAGGAAGACATGCTGCTGCCAGGGTATCCTGCAACGGTAGAAGGACAAACCCGATATTTGCAGGATATGCTGCAGATTATTCGCGAGGTTCCCGGTGGTCTGGGCCATGGCTTCTATTATTGGGAGCCAGCATGGATTCCAAGCAAGGAAGAATGGTCTGTAGGACACCCGAACAACTGGGGCAATCTGACCATGTTTGATTTCAAAGGACGCAAGCTCGATTCATTCAAGGCGTTAACTGCGGCGCAAGAACTGAATGCCACATCCTTCGTTTAATAAGGTTTACCAAAGCAAAATGTTCGTAATTCAACAGCAAGGGAGTTTTCATAAATGACATACAAATTTCCACCTGTAAGTTCCAAAGCACCGCATATGCTGCATGGTGCCGACTATAACCCTGAGCAGTGGCTTCGATATCCGGAAGTGCTGGAAGAAGACATTCGTTTGATGAAACTGGCGAAGTGTAATGTGATGTCCATCGGTATTTTCTCCTGGGTATCGCTTGAACCGGAAGAAGGCGTATATACGTTTGAATGGCTCGATCAGGTGCTGGACCGTTTCGCAGCGAATGGCATCTATGCTTTCCTGGCTACACCAAGTGGCGCCCGTCCGGCGTGGATGTCGGCAAAGTACCCTGAAGTGCTGCGTGTCTCCGAGAATCGGGTTCGTAACCTTCATGGTTTCCGTCATAACCATTGTTATACGTCTCCGGTGTATCGTGAAAAAGTGACGGAGATGAACACAAGACTGGCTGAGCGGTATTCAGATCATCCGGCTATCATTGGCTGGCATATTTCGAATGAATACGGCGGGGATTGCCACTGCGATTACTGTCAGGAGGCATTCCGCGGCTGGGTGAAAAACAAATACAAAACGCTGGATGAGCTGAATCATGCGTGGTGGACAACATTCTGGAGCCATACAGTGACAGATTGGAGTCAGGTCGAATCTCCAGCACCGCATGGTGAGACCCAGGTCCATGCAATGAATCTGGACTGGCGCCGTTTCGTAACAGATCAGACAGCAGATTTCATCGTACACGAGACGAAGCCACTCAAGGCGAAAAATCCGAATCTGCCTGTGACAACCAATTTGATGGAATTCTACGGTGGTCTCAACTATTGGAAGTTCGCAGATATTCTCGATTTTCTTTCCTGGGACAGCTACCCGACATGGCATGATGCAGAGGATGATGCGAAGCAGGCGTCCCGTATCGCCATGATGCATGATATTGTACGGTCCATTAAAGGTGGACAGCCGTTCCTGCTGATGGAGAGCACGCCAAGCTCAACGAACTGGCAGGATGTGAGCAAGCTGAAGCGTCCGGGTATGCATCTGCTATCCTCCTTGCAGGCGGTAGCTCATGGCTCAGACAGTGTGCAGTACTTCCAGTGGAGAAAAAGCCGCGGGTCCAGCGAAAAGCTGCATGGCGCCGTGGTTGACCATGTAGGCACAGAGCATACACGTGTGTTCAAGGATGTTACAGACGTAGGTACTGCGCTGCAGAGCATGCAGGATATCGTAGGTGCATCGGTTCCGGCGGAAGTCGCAATCATCTTCGATTGGGAAAACCGCTGGGCTGTGAATGATTCACAGGGCCCGCGCAATATCGGCGTAAAATACGAACAGACGGTAGAAGCTCACTATGAAGCCTTCTGGAAAAAAGGTGTAGCGGTGGACGTGATTGATATGGATGCCGATCTGTCCAAATACAAAGTGCTCGTCGCACCCATGCTCTACCTCGTTCGTGAGGGTGTAGGCGAACGGATCGAGAAATTTGTGGAGCAGGGCGGTACATTTGTAGCAACATACTGGTCGGGCATCGTTAACGAGAACGATCTGTGCTTCCTGGGTGGATTCCCTGGACCACTTCGCAAAACGCTGGGCATCTGGTCCGAAGAGATCGACGGACTGCATGATCGGGAACTCAATGGCATTATTCCGGAGCAGGGCAATGCGCTTGGACTTACAGCGGAGTATGATGCAATTGAGCTCTGTGATCTGATTCATCTGGAAGGCGCGAAGTCCCTTGCTTCCTATCGTTCCGACTTCTATGCAGGACGTCCGGCATTGACCGTGAACGAGCTTGGCTCGGGTAAAGCCTTCTACATGGCCGCACGTATGAAAGCACCGTTTTACGATGATTTCTACGGCAAGCTGATTGCAGAGCTTGACCTGGAGCGCGGACTCAAGTCCGAGCTTGCTGCGGGCACAACGGCTCATGTGCGTACAGACGGGAATTCCGATTATGTATTCATTCAAAACTACACCGAGCATGAGAAACAGGTTCAACTGGACAGTCAGGCTTACACAGATGTACTGAGTGGTGAAGCGGTTGAAGCGAGCCTGGAATTGCAGCCGTACGACATTCGTGTGCTGCGCAGAGCTGCGAATCGCAAGTAATGTCATCGTTGGTGAAGTGAAACATCGTTTGTGTAAATAACATGAAACAACAAATTACCAGATTACCCGGGTGCCTCGGAACAGGTGCTTGGGTAATCTTTTTTTGATGCTGAAATGGGGCTTCTGTACTTTTTCTGGACAAGATAAAGGATAATCGTGTCCACGTAGCGAAGACAAACACGTAACTTGTCAACTTTAGACTTTCATTGTCTAGGAGGAATTGAAATGAATCAGAGAAATCTGGACGGCAACAGCATTATTATACGGCTGGAAATGACAACGAAAGATATCAAGTTTGGCGAAGTGGCCTCGGCCATCTCGGAAGCTGGAGGAGACATCATTGCCATTGACGTCATTTCGACCAATCAGGATGTCAGTGTGCGGGACTTGACTGTTGCAGTCACCGACTCACAGGATAACAGTAAAATTATAGAAGCTGTACGCCAGCTTAAAGGCGTGTCCATCGTTAACGTGTCAGACCGGACATTCCTGCTGCATCTGGGCGGCAAGATTGAAGTGACACCCAAGACCCCGATTCATAACCGGGAAGATCTGTCACGTGTGTACACGCCGGATGTGGCCCGGGTATGCTCAGCCATATCTGAAGAACCGGGTAAAGCCTTCTCATTAACGATTAAACGAAATACGGTCGCCGTTGTCTCCGATGGCAGTGCGGTGCTGGGGCTTGGCAATATCGGGCCGCGTGCAGCGATGCCGGTTATGGAAGGTAAGGCAATGCTGTTCAAGCAGTTTGCAGGTGTCGATGCGTTCCCGATCTGCCTGGATACTCAGGATACTGAAGAGATCATCCGAACTGTGAAAGCGATATCACCGGCGTTTGGCGGCATTAATCTGGAGGATATTTCTTCCCCGCGCTGCTTCGAGATTGAACGCCGCCTGAATGAAGAACTGGACATCCCGGTATTCCACGATGACCAGCATGGTACAGCGGTTGTATTGTATGCAGGTCTGATTAATGCGCTGAAGCTGGTCGGCAAGTCCATCGAGAATGTTAAAATTGTGGTGTGCGGTATTGGAGCGGCTGGTGTGGCCTGCAGCAATATTTTGTTATCTGCCGGTGCGAAACGGCTGATCGGAGTGGATCGCGAGGGTGCGATCGTACGTACAAACACGTATGAAAACGACGTTTGGACGGAGTATGCGGCACGCACTAACCCTGATCTGGAGACGGGTTCCTTGCGTGAGGTTATTCGCGATGCCGATGTTTTTATCGGATTGTCCCGCGGCAATCTGCTTACACGCGAGGATGTACAGACCATGGCGGACAATCCGATCGTATTTGCAATGGCAAATCCGGTGCCTGAGATTATGCCTGCTCTGGTCGAGGATATTGTAGCCGTTATGGCGACAGGCCGTTCGGATTATCCGAACCAGATTAATAACGTGCTTTGTTTCCCGGGGATGTTCCGAGCGGTACTGGATTGCAGGGCAACAGAAATCAATGAAGAAATGAAGCTGGCGGCTGCTCAGGCGATTGCCTCATCCATATCGGACGAAGAGCGTACACGTTATTATATTATCCCGAGTGTATTTAACGATAAAGTGGTTAAATCCATGCGCAGTCGTGTCATCGAAGCGGCAATCAAGACGGGAGTCGCAAGACGTGTGCCCCGTGAGCAGCCGCGTGAAGGTGGAGAATCCTGATGACTTCCGAATTACCTGACAAGACTTCGGATTTATCTAATATGACTTCGGATGTACCTGATGCGTCTAAGCGATCGCACCATCCGGTGAATGAATCCATTTTGCACGCGGCTCGTGCTTTTGTGCAGGAAGATGCTTCCCGGCATGTCGATGGACACGACTGGACTCATATTGAGCGGGTCACCAGACTTGCAGCCAGATTGGCTCATGACGAAGGCGCTGACCCGTTTATCTGTGAACTGGCTGCGCTGCTGCATGATGTACCAGACGAAAAGCTGAATGATAGTCTGGAGGCAGGCATGGTGAAGCTGCACGTGTGGCTGGATTCGCAGCCGCTTGCTCCAGCAGCACGGGAAGCGGTGCTGAACATTATCAGTACGATTTCGTATGCGGGCGGTCAGGGAGCTGCGCTCAGCTCTCTTGAAGCCCAAGTCGTGCAGGATGCAGATCGTCTGGATGCACTGGGTGCAATCGGCATTGCCCGTACCTTTGCATTTGCCGGCGCCCGCGGGCGAGAAATGTACGATCCTTCACTTCCGCCGCGGGAGCAGATGACCCGTGAGCAGTATCGCAATGAGCGCAGCACAACGATTAATCATTTTTACGAAAAATTGTTCAAGCTCAAAGATCTGATGAATACCTCCCGCGGCAGGCAGCTGGCTCAGCAGCGTCATGATTATATGGTGCAGTTCGTGGAGCAGTTCAAGAACGAATGGGAAGCACAAATGTGAATCCGCTTCATCCTTTTGCACGTTTTGGGTTAAATTATGCTCAGAACACCTGCAAAAGGATGAAGTTTTTTTGTGCCTTCTATAATGTTCATGGAACTGGGAATAGCAAAGGCGTAACCTCTCATGGTACAATAAAGCGTTCTCCTGAACTCATTCAGGCAAATAACGAAATATGGGGTAATAATGAACATGATGATCATCAAAAGTAAACGAACAGGCTGGGTAAGAGGAGGGGGATGCCATGTCATTTGGAGCACGTGTACTTAAGACAGGTATAGCGGTCACGCTCGCCTTATATCTGAGCAGTCTGTTTCTGAACCCGCAATCTCCTGTGCCTGCCGCGATTGCAGCGATCTTTGCGATGCAGCCTTCCATCTATCGTTCGTGGAAATATTTTCTGGATCAGCTGCAGACAACGACGCTGGGAGCCATTGTGGCTTTGCTCGGGGGCATGGTGCTGTCCAACGAACCCATCGCAGTCGGGTTAATTATTGTGCTTGTTATTATGATCTGTCTTAAATTAAATATGGGTGAAACAGTAGGACTGACACTTGTCACGGTAGTCTCTATTATGGAAGCTTCGGGTGACTGGCACTTTGCACTGAATCGTTTCCTGCTGACTCTTGTAGGCATCGTGTCTGCGTTTCTGATTAACATCTCGGTGTTTCCGCCCAAACCGAAGGTGCAGTTTGTAAAACAGATTCAAAGTGTATTTAGCGGCATGTCCTTACTGCTTCGCACCTCGATCTCCGATGAGATTAAAGAGGTTGTATTCCGGGAGGAGAAAAATAACCTGGGCGGCTCGATCAAGTCTTTATCTGACAAGTATCACTTGTTTGAGGAAGAGCAGAAGAAGATGAAACGCGCCAAATTCAGCGAAACCCGCCAGATGGTCGTATACAAGCAGATGCTGCTAAGTTTGCAAAAAGGATATGATGTACTGGATTCCGTTGAACGTCATTACTTCCAGGCACAGCGTACCCCGGAGATGGACCTGTTTTTTGATACACATCTGGAGCGGGTGATCAAGTTCCATGAGCATGCTTTACTTAAATTCGAAGACAAGTTAAAACCGAATGGTGAGGAAGCAGCGCAGTTTGTGACGGATAATGATCATTTCATGGAGCAGGCGATTACGCAGTTTGATATCGACAAGGAAGGTATGTTACGATTATCCATCGTAGCCGCAGCCATCTATGATTATGGCTATCAGCTGGAACGGTTGAATCGGCTGGCGGATCATGTGCACAGTGTCAGCGAGGATAAAGAGTCACAGGATAATATGCTGAACTGGCTGAAATGGCCTTAGCCTGGAAAATCATATACAATAGAATAACAACCAAGCCCGGACAGCAGCGTCCGGGCTGTTTGGTCTATTGGGTCAGGAATTGAGGGATAAGGATATGCATATAGAGCAGCTTGATACAGAACTGATGGAATGGTTAGATGGAAGCAGGCTGGAGACCAAGCAGCATGAGGCTATGCAGCTGCTCACGGTAACGGACGGGCAATGGGCGCATACGGCCATGATTAGCATGGGAGAAGTGGTGGCAATAAGCCCAACCTGCCTCAGGCTGGCACTTTGGCAAGGAACTCAAACGAGTATGAATATGATGGAAACAGGTAAGGCTACTTTAATTGCAATTCTTGGACAGCGTTTGCTGCACATCCGGCTGGAGGTCCGTCTTTTGCCAGCATTGGCAGAGGCTGTGCATCCACGCGACAGATATGATTGTAACATCCGGCATATTCGTATAGATGAGGCACCCTATGCTGAAATAACGTCAGGCATTACCTTTCAATTAAAAGATCAAGCCGGTGCTTTGGCGCGCTGGGCGGCTACAATTGAGGACCTGAAAAAATAGGTATCAATAAAGCTTTGAAAAGTAGACGAGTAACGATTTGAAAAACAAGAACTTATACCATTGCCTTTTCGGGCTTGTCCAATGGCTATTTTGAAGACACAATCCGGGGAAAGAGGGGCGCATCAACAAATGAGTACAGAACAGCAATGGAATGAGGAACAACAGCGAGTGAATTCAGTCACTGACCTGATAGAGCATCGAATTACTGCACTGGAAGAAGAAGTAGGTTCATTCCGTGGTGAAGTGGTCGAGATGAGAAAAGAATTCTGGGACGAGGTCACCATGAACTTCAGTGAAGCAGATGATGTCGGGGAGACGTCAACGAGTATGCGGCAGCAGTCGCAGGTGTTGTCTGATCGCGAACGAAGTCATCTGAATACAGCTGCGGCTCTGGATAAAATGAAACGATTGCATCATTCACCTTATTTCGGGCGCATTGATTTCAAAGAAGATGGCTATGCGGATGCAGAGCGAATCTATCTGGGCATTGCATCACTGCTGGATGAGCAGGAGGAGTCTTTTCTGATCTACGACTGGCGTGCACCGATCTCCAACCTGTATTACGACGGTGCACCAGGGCCGATCTCCTATCGTACACCAAGCGGCGAAATCAGCGGAGAGATCGAGATGAAGCGACAGTTTGTTATTCGGGACAGACGAATTCGGTTTATGTTTGATACGGGCGTGACCATCGGTGATCAGCTGCTGCAGGCTGTGCTCAGCCGAACGTCGGATGCCCAGATGAAAAGCATTGTAGCAACGATCCAGAAGGAGCAAAACCGGATTATCCGCAATGACCGGACCCGAATGCTGATCGTACAGGGAGCGGCAGGCAGTGGTAAAACCTCAGCTGCTCTCCAGCGGGTAGCCTATCTTCTCTACAAATACCGCGAGCATCTGCAAGCGGATCAGATGGTTCTTTTTTCACCGAATCCGATGTTTAACAGCTATGTATCGACGGTATTGCCGGAGCTTGGAGAAGAGAACATGCTGCAGACGACATTTCAGGAGTATCTGGAGCGCCGCTTGGGCCGGGAATATCAGCTGGAAGACCCGTTTATTCAGCTTGAATATGTGCTTACGGGAATGCAGGAGCCGGAGTACGATGCACGGATGTCGAGTATTCGCTTCAAGTCCTCTGCATCCTTCCAGAAGGTCATCACACGTTATAAAGAAAGCATGCTTTCCGGCGGCATGAAATTCAAGCCAGTGCGTTTTCAAGGCAAAGTGATTGTGGATGCGGAAGCGATGGCTGAGAAATTTTATAGCTTCGGCTCCTCTGTCAAGCTGGTGAGCCGATTGGAGCTGCTGCGGGACTGGCTGCTGAAGGAGCTGTCTACCTTTGGCAAGAGTGAATTAAATGCACCTTGGGTGGATCAGCAGCTGGACGTGATGGAACCTGAGGACCTGCAGAGAGCTTATCAACGGTTAAAACGCAAACAGAAGGGGAAATCACATACGTTTGATGACTTCCAGCAGGAAAGAGAAATTCTCGCCAGAATGGTCGTCAGTGACCGACTCAAACCTCTGCGTAAATGGATCAAATCCTTGCGTTTTGTCGATATCCGTCAGCTGTACGCAAACCTGTTTCAGGATCAGGCACAGATGGTGCGTTTGCTGGATAACGAGCCGCTGCCCGCTCATTGGGAGGCCATCTCCACGATGACGCTGCGCAGGCTGAAGCTGCAGGAATTGGCTTATGAGGATATCACACCGTATCTGTATTTGCGAGAGCTCCTGCTTGGCTTCCACATTAACTCTGGCATCCGTCATGTGATTATCGATGAAGCGCAGGATTATTCTGCGTTTCAGCTGGCCTTTATGAAAAGGCTGTTCCCGCATGCCAAAATTACGGCTTTGGGTGACTTCAATCAGGCGATCTACGCTCATTCGTCTGTGCTAAGCGGAACGGGACCTTTGAGTGATCTATATGGACCGGAGAATACAGAGGTTATCGAATTGACGCGCAGTTATCGATCCACCATGGAGATTGTTGAGTTTACAAGGGGCATGGTTCCGGGGGGAGAGCACATTATTCCGTTCAATCGAAGCGGTGAGAAGCCCAAGGTGATCGTAACGGCTGATCTCGAGCAGCATATGTATCATATTACGGCTGATCTTCATCATCTGATTGAGCAGGGATATGAATCGGTCGCCGTCATCTGCAAAACAGCAGAGGAGAGCAGTGAAGTTCACGCGCTTCTAAGTCAGAAGCTTAACACTGCGCCTAAGCTGATCAAAAAAACGACACTTGCTTTCGAGCAGGGTGTTCATGTCGTGCCTGCTTACTTGGCGAAAGGTGTGGAGTTTGATGCCGTATTGATCTATGATGGATCTGCTGCAGCCTATTCCCATGAACAGGAACGCAAGCTGTTCTATACAGCCTGTACGCGAGCGATGCATCTGCTGCATGTATATTGTCTGGGCAAACCGAGCCCGTTTATTACCTCACAGTCAGAGGAATGGTATGAGGTGAGTGATATGACTGCGACACGTGTAGAGTAGTGCTGGTTTTTAGCTGAACGCTAATCGTTAATCGCTCGCGGAGCTATATGAAGACAGGCTGGTCAGAATCCAAACTTCTGATCAGCCTGTTTTGTGAATTAAGCAGACACTTTTTAGTGCATATTGATAATTCAGGTGGATTTCCTTGTGTCTATGCACAATTGATGTAATTTTTCTTTACACATGAAGCCAAGACTCATATAATCGTAACAATCTATTTTTTTTGGAGCGTTGAATGAAGGAGGCAGGTAGCTTGAATAAATCAGCTTTTGAACGGCCGCTAATGGCCGATTGCGTACCCGATCTGGTAGCTACAGCACGGGGAGATATGAAGGCAACACTGGTGATTCGAGGAGGCACACTAGTTAACGTCATATCGGGAGAGATTTTGCCAGACATGTCGGTCGCTGTACAAGGGTCGAGAATTGCCTATGTCGGCAGGGATGTAAGCCATACGATTGGAGAGCATACCCGAATTGTTGAAGCAAAGGGCAAGTATATTGCTCCTGGTTTATTGGATGGTCATTGTCATATCGAGAGCACACAGATGAAAGTGTCCGAGTTTGCAAGAGCAGTATTGCCTTCGGGAACGACGGGTGGTTTTTTCGATCCACATGAAATATCAAACGTGCTTGGACTAAAGGGACTGCGGCTGATGCTGGATGAAGCGCGAACTACACCGATGGCTGCCTATTTGCAAGTAGCTTCCTGTGTTCCCTCCACTCATCCGGGACTGGAAACGACGGGAGCATATATTGGCCCGGAAGAGGTAGCGGAAGCTCTTTCCTGGGGACCTGATATGATAGGCTTGGGTGAAGTTATGAACTTCCCGGGGGTCGTGTATGGAGATGAAACGATGATCGGGGAAATCCAGGCAACATTGCGCGCAGGCAAGGTAGCCGATGGTCATTTTACATGGGCATCGGATGATTGGCGCCTGCCCGCTTATGCGGCTAGTGGTGTTACAGGGGATCATGAGTGTGTAACCAAAGAGGATGTCGTGGAACGGCTGCGGCTTGGCATGTATGCGAAGATGCGTCAGGGGTCTGCGTGGCATGACGTTGCTGAAACCATTAAAGCTTGTACCGAGCTTGGACTGGATACCCGCCGGATGATGCTGGTGACAGATGATCGCAGCTCGGAATCCTTGCTCAAGGAAGGGCACATGGATTTTGTGGTTCGACTGGCGATCTCTCAAGGAGTGAAGCCCGTAACGGCATTCCAGATGGCAACGATTAATACAGCCGAACGCTTCGGCGTAGCGCGTGATATCGGGGCGGTTATTCCAGGCAACATCGCTGACATTATTTTGCTGGACGGACGATTGGCCGATGTGCGTGTAGGCATGACGATTGCTGCCGGGCAAGTCGTGGCCGAGAATGGCAAAATGACAGCGGTATGGGATGCCTTTACGTATCCTGAAGAGGCTTTGAATACGGTGAAGCTGGAAGCCAATATTCAGCCTGGGGATCTGGAGCTGGCTGCTCCGATTATACAAGGCACGATAGGTGCACGCGTGATTCACGTGACAGAGAATCATGTAGAGACAAAGGAGAAGCATGTGCAGGTGAGTGTGCAGGACGGCAAGGTGGTTCTCCCGGTGACGGGTGAAGTATGCAAAATTGCGGTGCTGGAGCGTCATAAACAAACCGGAAATCGCGCCGTAGCCCTGGTTGGCGGGATCGGATTCACATCCCCGGCTGCCATCGCAATGACGGTAGCCCACGACAGCCATAATCTGCTGATTATCGGTAACGATGATGCGCTCATGGCGGAGGCGGGCAACCGGGTCATCTCTATGCAAGGCGGCGTAGCGGTTGTAACAGATGCAGGCGTGACAGAGTTCCCGCTTCGTATTGCAGGACTCATGTCGGTGGAGCCATTCGAAGTTGTAGCCGAGCAATCGGCAGCAGTCAGCGAAGCGCTGCAATCGGCTGGCTGTACGCTGAATAACGCGTTTATGACGCTGTCCCTGCTTGCGTTAGTCGTTATTCCTGAGCTGCGATTGTCTGACATTGGATTGGTGCGAATCTCCGCAGAAGGCATTGAACGAGTTTCAATCTTTGATGATGAGCTTGCTGCGAATTAAGCCGGCTTCAGAGAAGAAGCACGTGTCCGTGTAATCTGGTTATAAGGTCATAATGAACATTTGTGAATTGCAGGCCGCCTTCGGGCGGTTTTTTGTTTGAAAAAAATGAAAGCGCTCCCTAGGTCTGTAGAATTGCCTCTCTCAAAACAAGGATGATGACAGAAGTCGTGGTTAGAATTTATATTTTACATAAAATATTAATATTTGTGACTTTTGGCCTATATATTCAGAACTGTGAATTCCCGAAATAAAGTTATATGATTCTTTCGTCGTGAGTCTTAGAGGTGATATTGCGTATAGAAGAAGTTTTCATTCATCGTGCTTCCATTAAAGTGCAAAAGTGAATAATAAACGACAACAATTCATCCGGATTTATACGTAAGAGCTGCATAACTTCAAGGGAGTGTATAAATATGAAAACTAAAAGAGAGATTCGTTTCCTGCTGCTGATGAGTTGTCTGATCTTGTGTTTGAGCACAGCTTGTTCTTCCGAGGTATCTGCTATCGGTTCCGATGAACCTGTGGACAGCTACACTGAAATCCATGGCCATCTGGATCATCCCGTGAGAGCAACCTGGGTATGGGATACAACCCAGATCAGAAGCAATGCACAGGGAGTGCTGCAATTTGCTGTGGAGAACAATGTGAATACTATCTATCTGCAAATGAACCGGGACATTAAAATTCCTGAATATAAGAGCTTTATTCGTCTTGCACGGGCGCAGAACATCGCGGTTGATATCATGGATGGACGTTCTGCATGGGGGCTGACGGAGAGCCGGGATCAGATCGTTTCCTTCATGGACTGGATTGAGGAATATCAGGCACAGGCACTGTCCCAGGAGAAGTTTGCTGGCATTCATCTGGATATTGAGCCGCACGTGCATCCACAGTGGAAAACAAATCAGGCGAGTGTCATCACACAGTGGCAGGGCAATGTGAATTATATTGTGGAGCGTGCTGTGGCTATGAAAATGCCGGTCGGAGCTGACCTGCCGTTCTGGCTGGACAATTACAAAATTCCGGGTTCCACGATGGCGGTAAGCAGCTGGATGATTCGCAAGTTCGATTCCATCACCATTATGGCTTATCGGGACACAGCGGCTGCGATCTATAATGTTGCGAAGGATGAATTGATCGATGCAGCCTCTGCAGGCAAAACCATCTCGATTGCTGTAGAAACGAAGCAAAGCAAGGAAGGGGATTTTATTACGTTTTACGAAGAGGGAGAAGCTTACATGGAAGAGCAGCTGAAGCTGGTAGAGAAAATGGCCAGTGTGCATCCATCCTTCAATGGGTTCTCCATTCATGAGTACACGTCCTGGCAAACATTAAAGAAATAAGGTGTAGCAAAGGATCAACTGTTCCATAACCAAAAACGCTCTATAACCAAAAAGAGTTTGAAGGCTTAACTGAACAACAGCTTTTCCTGTTTTAACGTTAAAAAGGTGCTTGCAGAAGTGATCGCTGCAGCACCTTTTTTATTTATTTTAGATAAGCTGGCTAAGGGACTCAGGCTCCAGGTTCAGGTTGTGCGTAAACATTTTGCGATAATGGGACGGGGTGGTATGTTTGTGCTTTTTAAAGGTGGTAATAAAGTAGCTCAGATGCTCAAAACCGACGTCCATCGCAATGTCGACAATTTTATGATCCGTATGCTCAAGCTGCAGGCAGGCCTGCTGTACACGGTAATAATTAATGTAGTCCACCGGACTCTTCTGTACCATCTGTTTGAAAAAACGACAGAAATGCCCTTCGCTCATATTCGCTTCATCCGCCAGTTCTTTCAGCTTGAGTTGTTCAGGATAACGCTTGTGAATATAACCGAGCACCGATTTCAGGCGTTCCACCTTGTCAGGGCTTCCTCCATGAACAGAGCCTTTGAGCGGCAGCTGTACACGATGCTCAAACATTCGGGCAAACATCAGATAGAGATAGGCTTTTGTGGTCATTTCACAGGTGACGGCTCCGGCTGCGTGATCTGCGAAGATACGCTCCAGATATTCCAGCACTTCTGCTCCCCATGCTTCATCCGCCGTGATATGAGAGGGGAGTCGCACATTTTTTCGTATGATGGGAGCGATAAATTTCTCCTGCACTACGTCAAAGCTATGACTGCCAAGCAGATCGGAGTGAAACACGATAGAGGAAAATATACAAGGCTCCGTGCCTCTCAGGTTGCCTGCATGAATCTCGCCCCGATGAACAAAAATAGCCTCTCCTGCCTTGACCTCAATTCGGTTCATATCAATCTGAAACACAGCAGAGCCATGGGTCACCATCGTAAACTCCATCTCGTCATGCCAGTGGCAATCGAGAATGCTGTCACCATTCAGCTGCTGGATGTCAGGATACACACTCACCGGGTACATGGCATTGCCATGAATGCGATCCTCCCGTAAACGTTCACGTTCCATAATGCCCTCCTTGTATCTATGAAAAGATGTAATCGTTTGCAATAGACATCAACAATTAGCTGAATAATCTTTGAAATATCAAAATCCTGATATATTTAATCAAAATAGAAGAAGAAATTCGTTATTTATATCAATATCATTATAGTATAACCGAAGGAGGTAATCCAAGATGAAATTTACAGATGGCTATTGGCAGATCCGTGATGGATATCATGTTCAAAATCCTGCGGACGTTCGAGATATTGTACAAAAGGGCGATTCCTTTACCGTATATGCAGCAACAAAACGTATTGAGCGCAAAGGGGACACCCTGAACGGAACACTGCTCAAAGCAACCTACAGCTCTCCAATGCCTGACGTTATTCGTGTACAGTTAAATCACCACAAGGGCAAAGTCAATCCGGGTCCTGAGTTTGCTCTGAACACGTTGAATACCGATGTGCAAATTACACAAGATGAGCATGGCGCAGAGCTGAAAAGCGGAAATCTTCGTGTAAGCGTGAACAAATCCAAGGGCTGGGATATCGGCTTCCATTATAACGATAAACGTCTGACAGGCAGCGGCTGGAGAGGCCCGGCATATATCGAGTCAGCGGCAGAAGGGGTATTTTTCCGGGAGCAGCTGGAACTGGGTGTGGGCGAGTATGTCTATGGCCTTGGTGAGCGCTTCACTCCGTTTGTGAAAAATGGCCAGGTTGTGGATATCTGGAATGAGGATGGCGGCACAAGCAGCGAGCAAGCCTACAAGAACATTCCGTTTTATCTGTCGAACAAAGGATATGGTGTATTTGTCAATCATCCTGAAAAGGTATCCTACGAGATTGCTTCTGAAAATGTATCGAAGGTGCAGTTCAGTGTAGAGGGTGAAACGCTGGAGTATTTTATTATCGGTGGTGCCAATCCCAAAGAGGTGCTGGACAACTACACCAAGCTGACTGGCAAACCGGCTTTGCCGCCAGCATGGACGTTTGGACTGTGGCTGACAACGTCATTCACAACGGATTACGATGAAGCGACGGTGAATCACTTTGTTGATGGCATGGCTGAGCGTGATCTGCCGCTTTCTGTTTTCCACTTCGACTGCTTCTGGATGAAGGAGTACCAGTGGTGTGACTTTGAATGGGACAAGGACATGTTCCCTGATCCAGAGGGTATGCTGAAGCGTCTTAAGGACAAGGGACTCAAAATCTGTGCATGGATCAACCCGTATATTGCCGAGAAATCCATTCTGTTTGATGAAGGCATGGAAAAAGGTTATCTCGTCAAGACAGCTGATGGCAGTGTATGGCAGTGGGATAAGTGGCAGGCGGGCATGGGGCTTGTGGACTTCACGAATCCAGAGGCAACTGCGTGGTACAAAGACAAGCTGAAAGGTTTGATTGACCAGGGCGTGGACTGCTTCAAGACCGACTTTGGCGAAAGAATTCCGACCGATGTTGTATACCATGACGGTTCTGATCCGGTGAAAATGCACAACTACTATACTTTCCTGTACAACAAGGCTGTATTTGAAGTGCTGGAGGAGAATCTTGGTAAAAATGAAGCGGCCTTGTTTGCACGCTCCGCTACCGTAGGCGGTCAACAATTCCCAGTACACTGGGGAGGAGACTGCTCGTCCAACTATTCCTCCATGGCAGAATCACTGCGCGGCGGATTGTCTCTGGGCCTCTCCGGGTTCGGCTTCTGGAGCCATGATATCAGCGGTTTCGAAGCAACAGCCGAGCCGGATGTATACAAACGCTGGGTACAATTTGGCCTGCTCTCTTCACACAGCCGCCTGCATGGTAATGAATCGTACCGTGTACCTTGGTTATTCGATGAAGAGGCTGTCGATGTTGTGCGTGACTTTACAAAACTGAAGCTGAGCCTGATGCCTTACCTGTTTAACTCTGCGGTTGAATCCTCTGTACAAGGTCTGCCTATGATGCGGGCGATGGTGCTGGAGTATCCAGACGATCCAACGTGTGCGACGCTTGATCTGCAGTACATGTTTGGTGACTCGATCCTGGTTGCGCCGATCTTCAACAAAGAAGGCGATGTGCGCTATTACCTGCCTGAAGGCACGTGGACAAATTATTTGACAGGAGCCAAGGTTGAGGGCGGACGCTGGATCAGTGAAAATCATGACTTCAAAACACTGCCAATGATGATCAAGCCAAACAGTCTGATCGCGGTAGGTGCAGTGGACAGCAAACCGGATTATGATTTTGCGGACAATGTATCCCTGCATTTATTTGAACTTGCTGATGGAGAGACAGCACAGGCTGTAGTTGTTAATCAAGCCGCAGAGCAGGAATTGCAAGTCGCAGTATCACGCAGCGGGTCGAAGCTGGCGGTTCACGCCGAAGGTACAGGCAAGCCGTGGAGCATCGTGCTTCGTGGTATTGATTCGGTATCAAGTGTAGATGGTGGCACGCAGCAAGCTGGCTCACATGGAGTAATCGTAGCTGCAGCATCAGGGACAAGCGAGCTTACTATAGAGCTGTAACATGTTACAATAGGAATAGGAGCGGACGGTGCTTGAGGCACCGTCTGTTTGTTTATCGTTGATCTGGAGTGCACAGGAAAGGAAAGAGGGGAACGACATGGCAAACAAGGCAGATAAGGCAGATCATCAACACCAGTCTTCGGGCTTGCACAGCCCGATATCACCTGAAGTGCTCCAAGCACTTGTACGCAAGCATTTTGGTAATTATACCGAGGTCAAACAATATGGACTGCTGTCTGGTGGCCTGTTTAATACAACATATCGCATTCAGCTGGAGCATACGAAGGTAACCGATGTTATTTTACGGCTTGCCCCTGAACAACCTGTGCAGCGCTTTACGAACACAGGCAACGAAGATTCAGCACAAGCGGATCCCTTGTTTTCATTTGAACGTACGATGATGGCAGCTGAACCCGTAGTGTATGAACATTATCGCCAAGCGGGCATTCCTGCACCAGAGGTGCTGGTTTGTGACGATAGTGGCTTGGAAGTGCCACGAACTTATATGTTTATGGCATTTATCCCGAGTCTTCAACTGGATCATTCATCCATTGCACAAGGGGACAAAGAGCACCTGTATACACAGTTAGGTATGTACACGGCTACCATGCATCAGATTGAAGGAGCGTCATTCGGATGGCCGCAGGCAGACGGCACTATTCGAGGATCCAATCGCTGGTCCGAGGTGCTGCGAGCTTTGGCGGATGAAACGAGTAAGAAAGCGGCTCGGATAACATATATGCCGGGCATTGGAGAAGAGATTACGGCCATTTTTGAACAGCATCACACCTTGTTTGATCAGATTAAACAACCAGTGCTTGTACATAACGATCTGTGGGAGGCAAATGTGCTTGTACATGGTAAACCAGGCAGCATGAGCATTGCAGCGATCATTGATGGTGACCGCTCCATGTTTGCCGATCGAGAGTATGAGGCTATTCTGTCAACAAATTCCCAACCGTTTCATACGGGATATGGATACGCATTAGACAAATCATTCGAGGGAGAAGCCCGCAGGCTTGCGTACCGGCTGTTATCGTCTTATTTTAATGCATACGTTCATAAGCATCAGGTGAATCAGCCCGTGGATGGACAAAGGTATGAAAAGCGGACGATAGAACTGCTTGAAGAGTGGAAAAGTCTTCGGTTTCGCTAAGTAAATCCATTTTGACATATCCTGAATAATCAACCTTGGTTAGACCGACAATAACGCTGTTGTGTGTACAATCTGCGAAGGTGGTTAGGGTATGTCTGATAAAAAGTGGGACCTCGTCGCACTTGCTTCCATCCCTGTGATTATGACCTTGGGGAACTCCATGCTTATACCGATTTTGCCACAGATTGAACGGGAATTGAAGGTTTCTTCATTCAAGGTCAGTATGCTGATTACGGTATATGCTGTAGTGGCGATTCTGCTGATTCCACTCGCAGGATATTTATCGGATCGATTCGGCAGGAAAGTGGTCATTATCCCCAGTCTTGTTATTGCGGCGGTCGGTGGGGGGGTTGCCGGTGCTGCAGCATGGATGATGGAAGGTGATATCGCTTACTGGACGATTCTTGCGGGAAGGTTTTTACAGGGGATCGGTGCGGCAGGTGCTTTTCCCATTGTCATTCCACTGGTGGGGGACATGTTTAAGGATGAAGATCAGGTCAGTAAAAGCCTGGGCATTATTGAAACCTCCAATACGTTTGGCAAAGTGCTCAGCCCGATTCTGGGAGCAGCGCTGGCGGTTTGGCTCTGGTATTCCCCGTTTCTGGCCGTTCCGGTGCTTTGTCTGATTTCGCTATTGCTCGTTATATTTCTGGTCAAAACACCGAAGAGGAGCGAGAAACCCCCGACCTTCTCTGAATTTATTGCGTCCATCCGTGGCGTATTAAAACAAAAAGGGCGTTGGTTATATGCGTTGTTTGCTATTGGCGGCATCTGCATGTTCCTTCTTTTTGGCGTGCTGTATTACCTTTCGGAGACGCTGGAGAGTGAATTTGCGTTAAAGGGTGTGGTGAAAGGCCTTGTGCTGGCAATCCCGCTGGCCGCGTTATGTCTTGCTTCTTTTTTTGCGGGCAAATGGATCGGGAAAAACAAATCCAAAATGAAATGGCTGGGCTTCATGGGGCTTGCCTTGGTTACCGTATCGCTGGGGATCATCGGCATGTTCGACAATATCTATGTTGTCGTGGGGTTATTTACGCTAGGAAGCGTCGGAATCGGGGCTTCACTGCCGTGTCTCGATACGTTAATAACCGAAGGGGTAGACAAAAAGCAGCGGGGTACGATTACTGCTTTGTTCAGCAGTATGCGTTTTATCGGAGTATCTCTGGGCCCGCCTGTTGTATCCTTGCTCATTGGAGCCCATCACTTCCTGCTGTTTGGCATTCTGGCAGCATCGGGTGCAGTTGGGGCTTTACTTACCTTGTTAGCGGTGAAGCCGGATAAGGGAGGGCAGTCGTCCTCCGAAGGAGATTCGAAGCATCAGCACGAGCAAGAGAATGAAGCAAACCCATCATACAGAGTCCCTTTGCGTCGGAAAAAGAGTCCATTTTGACATGGCCTATCTGAGTAATTTTTTATGTCTGAAAAGGGTAAAATAAAAACGCGTATACTCCGAGAGCAAATAAACCGCTGCCCGGTGTAAACGCGTTTTTGTTGTGAAATGCGCTGAGGTCTATTTTCTATTCTCAGAACCGGAAGCATTTGTTTCAGAAGCGTCGGATGCAGTGATATGTGTGTGTGACAGCAGCGGATGCGTCTGAATCTGAAAACTGCCGCTCCGTTTACCCTGGATCAGATAGATCAGCAGAAAGAGCACCATGAACAATACAGAGTAGCGGTACATTTCGGTATAGCTGGTCAGGGAAGCGATGGAACCAAGCAAAAGGGCTCCGGTAGCAATCCCGAGATCAAGCGTATTTAAAAACATGCCATTAGCCATTCCCCGCTGAGCAGGGGAGACCACCTGAATCATCCAGGTTTGCAGTGACGACTGCATGGAGCCATAACCAATTCCGTACATAAATGCTGCTGCAAACAGTACAGGCATCGTTGATGCTGTGGATAGGATAACAAGTCCGACTGCGATACATACGGCACCTGGAATTAATAAAGCTTTAGGTCCCTTGCTGTCGTAGATACGACCGGCAAAAGGTCTGACAAGCAACACAGCCATAGCGTTAAATAGGAAAAACAAAGCCGGATTCGCAAGATGAGCTTCCTTGCCAAACAGGACGATGAATCCAACCAGTCCGCCGTAAGTAATGGATAACAAGCCGTTCAGTATACTAGGAAGAATCAGTTTGCGGTTAAAGGTTGTTTTCCCGGTAGCACCCGATGCTGCAGATGGAGCACCCGATACAGTTACCGCAGCGGGTTCGGCAGCCTGCTGCGATTGAGCCGCTTTTTTGCGGGTCAGGCTGTAACTGAGTGGATAGATTACAGCGATAACAGCCGCAGTGCACACCATAAGCGTCACAAATCCGGCCCCTTGCAGCAACGTAACACCGATAATAGGGCCCATGGACATCGCAAGGCTTGTTGACAGACCAAAGTATCCCATGCCTTCACCCATCCGTTTCACGGGAACAATGTCAGAGGCCATCGTTGGGAAGGCGGTGCTGCTCATGCCGAATCCAACACCAAACAACATGCGCAGCAGCAACAACACAGCAATGCCGGCAGCAAAATAATAGCCGAGCGTGGCGAGCAGGGCTACAGACAGACCGATATAAATCATCGCATTACGCAAACCCTTCTCCAGCGCTTTGGCGGAGTAAAGCCTTGCTGCAATGGCACTCAATGCAAACAGACAAGTGAAGAGACTGACTTGAAAGGCATTGGCGTGGAAACGATCCTGTACATACGAGGGAAGGGGCGAAACGATCATGTGCAGTTGAAGAAACAGCAGAAAATTACATAACATCAGCAAAATAAAATCGGTTGTCCATAATCGGACAGGTGCAGATTGTTCTTTCATGGTGAGACATTCCCCCTGAGTTGTGATAGTTACAGATTGTGATTGATGAGGGAAAGAGTATGCTTAAAGGCTTCCATCTGGTCTGCGGGTATACCTTCTGCAAGTTTTTTATTCATTGCTCTTTCGATCGGTACAAGAATATCAATTAAAGCTTTGCCTTCCTTGGTTATATACAGCAGATATGCCCGGCGGTCATGTTCGCTTGTTCGACGTTCGACCCAGCCTTTCTTCTCAAGCAAATCAATAATTCGTGCTGTAGTTGGCTGATCCTTGAAAACAAGCCCGGCGATCTCCTTCTGGTTCACACCTTCTGAACGATTCACATTAAAAAGGACAGAGAACTGCTCTGTCGTGATATCGTATGGCTTGAATTGAGATGCCAGCAGTGCCGCTGATTTGCGATGGGTGAGTCCGAGCATGAATCCAACGGATTGCTCCAGAGAATAATCCATGTATCAATGAGCCTCTCTTTCCGTAATAACATCGTTTAAATTCATTTAATTGTTATAACAACTATATGTGAAACAAGTAATTTTGTCAAAGCCAATTTATGCTTTCAAGGTGATCGCATCCCGGTGCAAAGCACACAGAATCCTGTTAGAATAGGAATGAAACGGCTTTCAAGGCAATCAAATTCGTGTGTAAGGAGCGTTTAATGATGCTGAAAAATATCCCTGCCATACTTCCGCCAGAGCTGCTTAAATTCATGTCCGAGATGGGGCATGGCGATGAACTTGTGATCTCCGATGCCAACTTTCCGGCAGCCAGTCATGCGCAGCGACTGATACGCTGTGATGGCGTAAACGCTGTGCAGCTGCTGCAGGCCGTATTACAATTGTTACCGCTGGATACGTATGTAGAGAAGCCCGCCGCTGTAATGCAGGTGGTTAAGGGCGATCCCGTCATACCGATCATCTGGGAGGATTACCGGCGAATCATTGAAGAGCACGAAGGCATGACCGATGCATTGGAGTATGAGGAACGCTTTGATTTTTATGAACGGGCCACCAAAGCTTACGTCATTGTTGCCACGGGGGAACGGGCGCAATATGCGAATCTGATTTTGAAAAAGGGTGTTATCTTTCCTGAATCAGGCCATGCCCAAGGGCAGCTGAATCTGGAATTCAAATAGACCATCCATGTTATGGCGACGGAGCTGGCGAGGCTTTCGTTGCCTTTTTGTGTTTACCCGAACGCAGCCAGTAGACGGCAATATATACATAGGAATCGACTCAACCAGAACAGAAACGGCTGGTATCGCGTAAGAGCGATCGTCAATTCGTAAGCTGCTGCATTTCTGGCTTAACGCATCATTTACTGCAAACTTTGCTTCAGTTGATGAATGGGGCACAACGAAAATTTCTTTTACAATTAAATCAAGAAGAGATGAGGTTCATGAAGATATGAAGCAAAGGGAGGATATGGGAGCTATGGAGGAAATAGAAATGCAGCAAACGCAGGACGTGCAAGTTCGAATCAGACAAGCGAACGGAGAAAACGACGTGTCTGAAGTATCAAGGCTTTTTAACAATTACCGTATATTTTATGGTCAGCATTCAGATCTGGAGGGAGCCCGCTGTTTTATCAGGGAACGATTCCGTAAAGAGGAATCTATCATTTTTATTGCTGAATTAGGTGATGCAGGTGAGGGCACGTCAGCTGAAGCAGGTTCCATATCTCGGTATTGTGGTGAATCACAGATGCGGGCGGCTGGTTTTGTGCAGATTTATCCCAGCTTTAGTTCCGTTTCTATGGGACCGATCTGGGTACTGAACGATCTTTATGTCGATTCGGATTACCGCAAGCAGGGGATTGCAAGAAAACTGTTACAGGCCGTTGCCAGAGAGGCGCAGAAACAACAGATCATCCGTATTACGCTAAGCACTGCTGTGAGTAATCTGCATGCTCAAGCGTTATATGAGTCTGAAGCGTATACACAGGATCAGAGCTTCATGTATTATGAACGTAGTGTTTATTCTGGAAATGAAGCGTAAGAGAAACACTCGGCGTTAAGGGCAGGTAAAAGGAGGGGAGCAGCTGATATGATGCAATGGATTGCCATGATTACGATGCTGATCGATCATATAGGTGCTGTATTTTTTCCGCATATTGTGGAACTGAGAATTATCGGACGTATTGCGTTCCCGATCTATGCTTTTGCGGTGTATATTGGCTACAAGCATACACGTAATGTGCGGAAATACATATGGCGTTTGTTCTGGATCGCGGTTATTTCTCAATTGCCGTTTATGGCAGCGTTTAATCATTTCTCGCTGAATGTGGTCTGGACCTTGTGGTCGGCGCTGCTTGTTTTGCTGGCTTTGGATAAGCTGCCTTCCAGACCTCTTGGGATCCTGATTGCCATCGGAGCAGGCATAATCATGGAATACACACATATGGACTACGGGATGTATGGCCTGCTGCTGGTACTGCTGTTCCGCTACTTCAATGGGCCTGTGCTGGTTATGGCTCATGTAATTCTGAATGGACTCTATCTGCTGCTGTACCACAGTTCATTACAGATGTACAGTGTGCTGGCAACTATCGGGATTGCGATTGCTCAGTATTATCAGGCGGCGTTTCGTTTGAAGGGACCACGCTGGATCTGGCGTTATTTCTATCCGGCTCATCTTGCGATTATTGCTGTGATTCGCTGGTTGCCCTGATAGCATATTCTGTTATCGTATGGCAAGAAAAAGCCACTTTTTCGCTATGTGCAGCGAGAAAGTGGCTTTTAATTTAAGGAGTACATTGATGTTTATTTTAAAGAACACTTGCCGGATCTCGATTTAATCCGCAACCGTCTTTGTTCCGTAGTTCGGACGAATCGGCTCCGGGAAATATCCGATCTGAACTGCATAGTCCAGCATAAGGTTGATGAAACGACGGTCTGTTCTGGCACACGAAATTCCGGCCGGTTCTACATATGCGGTTGTTACCGGTGATGCATAGGCATATGCTGAATCCTTCGCTCCATCACCTTCAAGCTGAGCGATGGCAAGCTGTAGGGCTTCTGGCTCTTTAGGGATCGTGGCATCGAACAGCCAGCGGTTATAATCCTCAAACGGCATCGTCTCAACATGATAACCGGCATGTTTGATCGCTTCGATTAGATCGTCATAACGAATCGGCTCCGGATTACAGATGTGGAATACACGTCCGGCTGTATCCTGACGCAAGGCCAGATGTACAATCGCTTCACTTGCATAATCAATCGGCGTGAAGTCCATCATCCAATCTGCAGCAGGCGCTTTACCCAGCATCAGCATTGCTTTGATCATTCGGTATATCGCATTGCTATCGATGTTGGTCTGGAAACGACCGGTGAGAGAATGACATGTGAGATTGCCCGCACGATAGATGCTGACAGGCACACCTTCTTCTGCGGCGGTCATAAGCACCTTCTCGGCTTCGAGCTTGCTGTCCGAGTACAGGTTGTCCACATGCAGCTCAGCCGGGAAACGGTCGTACTGCAGCGTGGATTCCCATTGTCCGCTAAGGGCCAGATCCTCCGGTATACCCATCGTCGATACGTGATGGAAGGAGGCTCCTTTTTTGTTGCGGATCAGATTCAGCAAGGCAACGGTACCTTCGACATTCGTTTTGGCAAACTGTGATGCTTCTCCGAAATGTCGTACGTCAGCTGCACAGTGAATGATGCGGTCAATGCGTGATTGAATGTAAGCTTGCTGTTCACCAGAAAGCCCAAGGTTTTTTTCCTCCAGATTGCCTTCAACGATCTCTACACGTTCTGAAAGCTGATCAGCCAGTTGTTTTCCGAAATAATCTTGCATGACTTTGGTTAAACGCTGCATGGCTGTTGTTCCGTCACTTGCACGGCGAACGAGGGCGTAGATGCGCGCCGAAGATTTGACAATCAGCTGCTGCAGCACGTGAGAGCCGAGATAACCCGTTGCGCCAGTCACCAGCACATGCTCGGGTTTAACAATATCCGGGTACCCCAGTTGGGATGAGAGCTCGACCGGATGTTCGGAAAGCTGAGTCAGCACTCCGCTGCGGACAGAAGCCTGTGTATCCGTACGCTGATGGGATAACATTTCTACTCGACGAGCAAGTGCACGAATCGTTTTTTCAGCAAAGAAATCGGCAATTTTAAGCTGTGGATAATGCGGCTTCAGGATAACCAATACATGGATGACCCGCAGGGAGTCGCCGCCAATGCTGAAGAAGCTGTCCTCGATACCGAACTCGTCATGCTGCAGAATTTCTTTCCACGCATTGTACAGAATGATTTCCGTTTCTGTTTCGGGCATCACCCGGTCAGGCTGGTCAATATGACGTTCCGTATGCGGCATGGATACCATTGCTTTACGGTTGATTTTGCCTGTCGGTGCGATCGGCATCATATCCAGCTGACAGATCCATTTCGGTATGAAATACGATGGCAGCTTCTCTGCAAGTGCTGCTTTGATGTCAGCTGGCGAAACGGTGCTTCCATCTTTGGAGGTGAAATAACCGACCAGCATATTCTGACCATCTGCTTCCTTTTTTGGAATAACAGCCACATCCTGAATCTGCTCCAGTCGAGCCAAATGATCTTCAATCTCACCGATCTCAATCCGGTGACCACGAATTTTTAGCTGGGAGTCACTACGTCCGACATACTCCAGCAATCCTGTATCCAGTACCTTGGCAATGTCGCCGGATTTGTAAATCTTTTCTCCGATAGCAAAGGGATTATCAACAAATGATTGCTCGGTGCGCTCAGGCTGGTTCAAATAACCTTTGGCAAGGGCAGGCGTTGCGATGTATACTTCACCGGGAACACCTATCGGACAGAGCTGCTGTTCTTCATTGACGATATATACTTTGTAATTATGAATCGGTTTGCCGATGGGAATGTTAACGACATCTTCTGGAACCTGCTCACTGATCCGGTGAGTGGTCGTAGCTACTGTACATTCTGTAGGCCCGTATACGTTAACGATATCAATCTGATTACCAAATTTACGCTGGAATGCCCGAACCTGCTCGCCGTAAAGCGCTTCTCCGGCTACGGTAATAATGCGCACCTTTGCCAGCTTGTGAAAGCCTTCGTCAGACAGATAGGAAGCCAGCTGGTTAAAGAAAATCGTTGGCAAAATGGTGATAATCGTTGTTCCTGTGCGTTCAACTGCACTTGCAAACTCTTCGATGGATACACGTTCTTCCGCAGACAGCAGGTAGAGCTCCGCACCATAGAACAGGGCGCCGATCGTGTCCCACACGGATGCATCGAAGCTGTATGTGGCAAACTGGGTCAGAACGTCTCCAGGCTGAATGTCGCAGTCACGCTGTACAACGCTGCCCAGATTGGTGACTCCCCGGTGCGCAATCAGCGCGCCCTTAGGCTTGCCGGTTGAACCAGAGGTATAGATGATATAAGCCAGATCGTCCGGCTTGATATCCAGATTCGGATTGCTTGCTGCAAAACCTGCAAGACGACCGTCCACCGAGAGAATCTGGCGTACCGTCGAAATACCAGAGAATAATGCTGCAGCCTGATCATAAGAAGCTTCTGTTGTCAGTACAAAAGATGAGGCCGTATCTTCAACAATGTAGCTGTTGCGTTCCTCTGGATGTTCAGGATCAATGGGTACATAAACACCGCCTGCCTTTAATATACCGAGCAATGAAATGATCGTTTCCAGGCTTCGATCCATAAAGATGCTTACAAATTCACCTTTCTGCAGTCCATTGGACATCAACACACGAGCAACCTGATTCGACCGCTCGTTCAGTTCCCGGTATGTATAACTCATTGAAGGAGAAGTTATCGCCGGGTAATCCGGGTACGCAGCCGCAGTTGCTTCGAACCACCCATGAATTGTTGGATGGACTGGCTCAAGCATTGATGTATCATTCATCTCACGGTAGATCAAACGATCGGAAGGAGAAAGGATATCTACAGCCCCAATGGCTTTATTGTCGTCACGCAGCATTGCGAGAAGCAAAGTCTGGAAGTATTCTGCATATCGCAGCACTGTAGTTTCCTTTAACAGGGAGCAGTCGTAGAACATGTCAAGAATAATTTCATTATGATCATAACGAATGTTCCAGTTCATCACCTGAGGGGCCTGAGGCAGCTGAACACTATTCAGCATAAATAGTGTCTCAGGATACCCTCCGGTTTGCAGCGTATAATGAATTTTCAGCTGTTCTGTAATTTGTTCAAACAATTGATGAAACGTTGTTTTGCCCTGAAGCTGTAATGAAAGATAGGAAGCTGCCTGATCTGGCGCAAGTACCCCAATGGCAAGCTCCTGTTCTGCAGACAATCGGAATAACAGGGCCGCATAGGCTGAAAGGAATGCAGGATACACCATCTGTTCCCCAAACCTCTTTTGAAGTTCACGACTCAATGATGCTTGGAATGTAATATGAGTAGACTCATAAGAGAAAGTTTGCTGGCGGCGCCCATAATCCAGTGGAATCTGAAGAACAGGCAAGCCAGATTCCACTATGTGGGGTGATGATTGGTTTTCAATCACTTCAGGTATCCTCCTTGGTTGAAACCGAGTGTTGGTTTATTTTATTGTTGCTTGCTTACATGGAAATGAGAGATCAGTTCTTGCAGTTCTTCGGACATATCGTTCAATCGAGTAGAGGAATCTACCAGTGTAATCAAGGAAGCTTTCTGTTCATCAACAGATATTGAAATCTGTTCACTGCTTACTGCTGTTTTACTTACACTTGCGGACAAATCTTCTGCCGTTGCTGTCATCTCTTCTGTGCCTGCTGAAATTTCCTCTGTTGCACTTGATACTTCCTGAATTTGCTGTGAAACCTTTTTCGCTGCTTCGAGAATTTCGTCGAACAATTGACCTGTTTGATCTGCTACTGTGAGCCCCGTATCCACTTCCGAGGTGCCCTGTTCCATCGCACGAACGGCTTGTCTAATACCGGCTTGAATCTCTTGAATCAAAACACCCACCTGGCTGGTTGCCTGTTCTGATTGTTCAGCAAGCTTGCGTACTTCGCCAGCAACTACCGCAAAACCTCGACCTTCTTCACCGACACGAGCAGCTTCAATGGAAGCATTGAGAGCAAGCAGGTTGGTTTGGCTGGATATGCCCGAGATAATGTTCAGGATATCGCCGATTTCCTGAGAACGGCTTTCCAGTACTTCAATGGCGGATGCTGTATTTTTTACAGACTCAGTAATCAGATTCATTTGTTCCGAGACTTGTCGAACTACGCTGTTACCCTGTTGTGAGCGGCGTTCCATCTCATAAGCTTCGTCCGCTACACTGGCGGAGCTGCTTGCAATGGTCTGAATAACGGTAGCCATCTCGGACATGGCACGAGCGCTGTCCCGCGTTGCCTGCTCCTGTGAACGGATGTTGGACGCAATCTGGGTTACGTTATGATTAATAGAGTCTGCGTTGTCACTGTTGCGTTCAGATACTTCATAGAGTTCCTTCGCAGACTGATTGACTTCCTGAGATGTCACTTGCACTTTTACGATAGTGTCATTAATTTTGCGAACCATGACGTTGAATTTCTCGTTAACGAGTCCCAGATCATCTTTGCCTGTCGGGATGTTGACATCAAGGTTACCTTTGCTTACCTCGTCAATACCTTTAATCAGGTGACGAATCGGAGAAAGGGTGTTTTTAACAACCAGGTATTGGATGATAAGGAACAAAAGCAAGAAAGCAACGAGAATAATTGTTCCGTTTAACAGCAAGGTATTCAGACCAGCCGGCACCGCACTTGCATCGGCATCGACAGCGAAGTAAGCAAAAATTTTGCCATTGCTGTCCTTGATCGGGTAAGCGATCGTTGTCCAGGTTCCAAAATCATCTGAATAAAACGTGGTGAATGTTGGACGGTCTGTATTCAGCATTTCTTTGAGCGCATTGGCAACGACAACCGGCTGTTCGTACATGTCACCAATATTTACGTTATCACTCTGAAAAGCCTCTCTCAGGTTTGTTGGCATTGCGACAAGCGAGGTTAATCGTTTGTTATCGCCGCCAAGCTCAACACCAAAGATATAGGCTTGTGCAATGTTAGGATAATATTTTTGCATTTCATCAAAATAGGCTCTTAATTTGGTCTGTGCTGTTCCATCATAGCTTTTTTCGGTAATTGCGGTCTGTACATCGACAGGATTAATATCTTCGGCCCACTTTTTCGTAATCTGTGCTACTTGTCCATGTAACTGATCGACCAGAATCGTTTTTTGGAAGTAATAACTGCTTGCAATCAAAGCTACACCAATGATGATAATGTTGGTAAATGAAAGCAATAGGTTTTTGGAGAAAAACGACATGTTTTTCCAGCTCAATGATTTCACTAAATTCCACTCCTGATCTCTTTTAAAGTTAAATGTTTGTAAGCTGTACTTCGAATCGAGCAAGCTATCTCATCTCGTCATCCCCTTCTGAAAATATGCGACAATGGTCTTGGTTTCCTGTTTGTGTATACAGACTTATGTACCTCTTGAAACCATTGGTGTCTAATTATTAAAACACAACTCTATCTATTATGTCGTGTAAAATGTCGTTAAATTGAAGAGTATTGTTAAAACTTTTTTAATTTTCTACGTAAATGTGGACATAGTTCTCAAAAAATAGGTATTTAGAACTGTTTATTGTTATGAATTGCCATTTTTTAGTTTCATTCTGTATTCTATAACATAGCGAGTAAAATTACACTATCAAACATCCAGAAATGAACACCTTGCTGCATCAGAAGCATGGATATACATTACATAAGGTTTTATCTATAATAACTACATATGGTTTTTTACAAATTGAGAGCAGGCGGGGGTTAAATGATGAATCTGAAACAAATTGCGGCAGAGCATGCGGCATCATTCGTTGAAGATGGAATGAAGGTTGGTTTGGGCACAGGCTCAACTGCATATTATGCGATATGTCGGATCGGGGAACGTGTTCGGGAAGGGTTGAACATTCAGGCGGTAGCTACCTCGGAGGCTTCAGACAAGCTTGCACGGGAGTGGGGCATACCGATTATCCCTTTTGATCAAATCGGGCGTCTGGACCTGACGATTGACGGAGCAGACGAGGTTGATCCGGATTTCAACCTGATCAAAGGCGGCGGCGGTGCTCTTTTGCGTGAGAAAATAGTGGCAGCAAACAGCGATAAACTGATTATTGTTGCTGATGGCAGCAAGGCTGTACAGAAGCTGGGTAAATTCCCGCTGCCTGTTGAAGTCGTGCCTTTTGCCTCGGAATGGACTTTTCAGACGCTTGAAAAAATGGGATGTCAGCCGCGGTGGAGAATGGACGGGCAAGAACGGTACCTTACCGATAACGGCAATCTGATTGCAGACTGTCATCTGGGCACAATTGAGCATGCAGCAGAATTGAATGTGCAGCTTAATATGCTCCCTGGTGTTGTAGACAACGGGTTATTTGTGGATATGGCAAGCCTTGTCATTATCGCGAAAGAGGATGGCACAATAGATGAGCTTCACCGTCCGTGATCATTAAAGAAAAAGGGTCTGTGAACATTGAATAGGAAGAGGGTGAGTACAATCACGAGGATAGAATCGGTACTTAGACAAGATGAGCTTGTCCTCCGATGCGTGGAGCCGCGAGATCTGGCTGAACTCTATGAACTGATCTATGGGGAGGACGAGCCCGAATGGAAACGATGGGATGCGCCTTATTATCCGCTGGAGCGTGTGAGTTACGAGCGTTTTGAGCAGAATACGTTCAAACGCATGAGAGCGGATCACGAGGAAGCACACCCCGCATCTATTCGGGTTATTGAAGCGGACGGAGAGATCGTGGGCATGATCAGCTATTATATAGAAGATTCGTCATCCATGTGGCTTGAGATAGGAATCGTGATCTACAAACCCTCAAGATGGGCCCGGGGCATTGGTACGAGAGCTCTTCAAATGTGGTCAGGCTATTTGTTCGAACATATGCCTATAGTCAGAGTTGGACTAACGACCTGGTCGGGCAACGAGCGAATGATGCGGGCTGCTGCCAAGGTTGGATTTCAGATTGAGGCACGTCTGCGGAAGTGCCGGATTGTACTTGGAAAGTATTATGATTCTATTCGAATGGGAATGCTTCGTGAGGAATGGGAGCAGATGTATGCCATAAGGGCGGACAGAAATGTAAACAACTGATGGAGGATTATAGAAATGCTGAACACGGAGGATAACCGGGACCTGTCATTGCAATTGTTCGTTGTACTTATTCGAGCTTATAATTCGGTGACATCACGCTCCAATCGGGACATCCAGAGCCATGGACTGAATTCAACAGAGTTTGGTGTACTTGATCTGTTGTATCATAAAGGACCACAAGCTTTGCAGAAGATTGGTGAGAAGGTGCTGATGTCCAGTGGAAATATAACGTATGTTGTCGATAAGCTGCAAAATAAAAATCTGCTGTTTCGCAGACCTTCCAAGGAAGACCGGCGGGTGATATACGCTGAACTGACGGAAGAAGGCAAACAGTTGTTTACACAAATCTTTCCACAGCATCATCAAGTGATTATTGATATCCTGGATGGACTTGAAGCTTCCGAGAAGGTGGAAGCGATACGTCTGTTGAAAAAACTCGGACTTGCTGCAGAAGGTAAAACGGACCTGCGTTTATAACGTAGATCCGTTTTTTTGTGTCCATAAATGGACTCTGATCCTAGCTATGTGACTTGCATACAGCTACATAATATAGGAAGATTGAAATTCGAAAGAATATGAACTCTTGTTCGTGTATAATAGAACAGTGAAATTGCGTGATTTAGTTCGATTTTATTATTACTTAATAATAGAGGAAGTAGAGTTCATACAGCTGCAGGATGCAGACAGGGGAGGAATGTGTCTATGAGTCATCGGGAAGCTGGAGAGCGTTTACTTCAAAATGCAGGAACCTTGGCTGAGAAAATAACCGAAAAGCAATATCGGTTACAGCCTGATTTAATGGAACGTTTCGGTCCAATCGGAAAAATACGAACAAAGGAAGACTCACGGTACAGCCTGAGTTATTTGGCAGAAAGTGTGCTTGTGAAGAGTCCAGGTTTATTTATTCACTATATATCCTGGTTAAAGGTACTGCTTGCTGGTTATCGGGTATCTGCCGAAGATCTGGAAGTGAACCTGCAGCTGATTAAAGAGTCATTAGAAGAAGAGTTCGAACATCCTTACCTTGAATTTCTTCTGGAGTACCTTGAAATGGGCATTGAAGCGACCCGTCAGCCGGAATCGCAAAGTAGCTTTATTCATGCCTCCTTACCCTATGGACTGGAGACTCAGGCATATGTACAGCATCTGCTTCATAATCGACAAAAGGAAGCTTTTGAACTGATCGAATCAGAGCTGGATACAGGTGCATCGATTCGTGACATGTATCGCTACATTTTTCAGCCAGCGCAGTACGAGATCGGTCGATTGTGGCAGAAGAGAGAGATTAGTGTGGGCCAGGAGCATTTTTGCACAGCAGCTACACAATCGTTTATTTCAAGATTGTATTCCAGATGGCTGATTCAGCCTAATCAGGGGAAAAGGCTGGTTGCTGCCTGTGTCGGAAGTGAGCAGCACGAGATTGGATTACGCATGCTTACAGATGTATTTGAGATGGAGGGCTGGGATACGTATTATCTCGGTGCGAATGTTCCGAATGCAAGTATTGTGGAGGCAATTGGTCGGCATGAAAGTGATGTAGTGGCAATCTCCGTTACGATGACTTATCATCTTCATCTGGCTAAAGATTTAATTCAGCGCATTCGAAGCCATGCAGAAACGGCACATGTCAAAATAATGGTAGGCGGTTACCCGTTTAATATAGACAAGGAATTATGGAGGGCAGTCGGCGCGGATGGTTATGCACCGGGAGCGGAGGAGGCTGTCGCTGTTGCGGAGCGTTTACTTATTCATCCGGTATCGCTTGACAATGTAAGTGCGGCAAGTGAATCAGGAAAGGGATGAAGTGATGTCTAATGACAATGAGGAGATACAGAGACTGCGTCAAACGGTTGAGCAGTTGTCAGACCGGATGATTCGCAGCAAAGAGCAGGAGGAGCGCACGCTCTCTGCGTTTTCGGAAATGAATAACGAATTGGTCACGCTCCAGCGGAGACTTGCCAAGAACAATGTGAGCCTGGAGTCGGCACGGCAGCAGGCAGTAGAATCGGTCGAGTCAAAAAGTGCTTTTATGGCGGTTGTCAGTCACGATTTTCGCACACCGCTGAATGGCATATTGGGAATGGCGGAATTGTTAGCCCTGTCTCCCTTGTCTGAGGAACAGAAAAATTCAGTCACGGTTATCCAGGAAGCAGCGAAGCTGCTGCTCAAATTAATTCAGGACCTTCTGGATCTATCGAAGCTTGAGGCGGGGCAGATGCGGCTTGAACAGGGCGAAGTCAACCTTCAGGCGATATTGAACCAGATTGCGCAGCTGCTTCGGCCGCAAATCGAGAAGACAGGAAATCGGTTGTTGATTGATTTCGATGCTGAAGTGGCGCCTGTGTTGCAAGGTGATCCGACAAGAATAACCCAGGTGCTGATCAATCTGATCCAGAATGCAAACAAATTTACGACGGATGGCTTGGTAGAAGTGCGTGTGAAACGGTTGGGTCATCAAGCCCATCATGCACAGCTCATACGATTTGAGGTGCAAGACACCGGGATAGGTATTCCAGAAGCAGATCAGGCCCGTCTCTTTGAGCCTTATGTGCAGACGGAGCAGGGTCGTGCGAAAAAATATGAGGGTACAGGGCTTGGCTTGTCTATATGTAAATCACTGGTTACCCTGATGAACGGGCAGATTGGCATCAAGAGTAAGGAAGGGCAGGGCTCCACCTTCTGGTTTGAAATAGAGCTGGGTGTACAGGCGGATCAAGGCGATGAATCCGTGCAGCGAGCTGCGGGAGAGGACCTACCGGTTCATTCGGATGACCCGGGTCATGATGATAGCTGTGCTTCTAAAACGGATTCTCATGAAGCAACCAAGAAGGCTTCACTTGCCCTGCCTATGCTGCTCGCTGATGATAATGCAATTAACCGCCAGCTTGTGCAGTTACAATTAAAGAAGCTGGGCTATACCCAAGTGGAGTGTGTATCCAACGGGCAGGAAGCGCTAGATGCGTTTCGTCATAAAACATACAGCCTGATTCTGATGGATAGCATGATGCCTGTTATGGACGGAATCGAAGCTGCCCGCCAGATTCGCATCATCGAGCAGAATGAAATGCGTGAACCGACACCGATTATTGCAATGACAGGTAATGTGATGAAAAGTGAGAAGGAACGATGTTACGAGGCCGGGATGAATGATTTTATAGGTAAACCATGTACCCTGGATGTGCTTGGAGTTGCGATCCGAAAATGGCACTTGGCGTCCAAGCCTGTTGAGATATTGAATATGAACGTTGTTCGTGAAATTGCCGCCTTGAATACGGACGGGAACGAAACGCTGCTCAGCTTGCTGCTGGAGATGTACCGTGCGGAGACGCCCGGCAAGATTGAAGACCTGCGCAGACATGTGGTTTCTGCGGATCATACAGCGGCAGTAGAGACAGCACATGACTTGAAATCAGGAAGTCTGAGTCTGGGCATCAGCTATCTTTCAAACTTGTTTAGTCAGATAGAAGAACATGCCAAAAAAGAGCAGACACATCTGGCAGAGCCGCTGCTGGACAAGCTTCTTCCGGCGTATCAGGCGGCATGTGAAGCACTTCGGCAGGCTAACACCGATTAAAGTTTTCACACGTTATTATATGTTAAACAGGGTCGCTTACCCGAGCATTAACTGAGGGGGATTGGATTTGTGATCATCTATGGGCTTGCGGCTTTGATCTTAGGAATATTGGTTATATTATGGGCCGGTGGGCTTTACTTTTTCAAAACGGCGATCCGTCGTACTCCGAAAACATTTTTGGTGGACAATCCCAATCTGAAAACCGAGGCGGAGGAGGAGTTGATCAGCAACGCTACCGATCTGCACTGGTTTGATGCACAGCAGAGCGTGAGCGTGATGATTCGATCTCACGATGGCTTGAAGCTATATGGAACCTGGCTGTCTGCGAAGCAGCCTTCTGCCCCAACCGTGATTCTGGCCCATGGCTACTCTGGAAGAGGTAGAGAAATGGCAGGTTTTGCCAGATTTTATGCTGAAACGCTCGGTTACAACGTATTAATGCCGGATGACCGTGGACATGGTGAAAGCGAAGGGGATATCATTGGCTTTGGCTGGCTGGACAGGAAAGATTATGTTCAATGGATCGGATGGGTACTGGAACGCACAGGAAAACATTCCGATATTGTGCTGCACGGTATTTCCATGGGCGGAGCGACGGTGCTGATGACAGGGGGCGAAGAGCTGCCGGATCAAGTCAAAGCAATTGTGTCGGATTGTGCTTACACTTCAGTCGAAGAAGAGCTGATATTCCAATTGAAGCAGCTTTACAAGCTTCCTGCCTTCCCTTTTATTCCGATCACCAGTTTGATTACCAAATGGAAGGCCGGGTATTCGTTTAAAGAAGCATCGGCTCTGAAGCAGCTCACCAAAGTTCAGGTCCCGGTGTTGTTCATACATGGGGAGGCAGACACTTTTGTGCCAACAGCAATGGTCTATCCGTTGTATGAAGCTTGTGCCACAGATAAGGAACTGCTGACGATACCACGTGCAGGCCACGGGACGGCTTTTCGGATGGATCCAAAACGATATAAGTCAGTGCTGGAAGATTTTTTGCAGAAACATATTTCGTAGCATTAAGTCATGTACTTATTCATGTAATGGATGGTAGGTATCTATCAAGAAGGAGCAGTAGTATTTGAAAGGAGATAAAAATGCCACGTTTTTCAAGAGAATGCTCTTATTGCCATGAATCTATGGCAGAGGATGAATTCAAATGTAAATCATGCGGTAATATGGTCACAACCAAAACAGCCAAGCCGGAACAACCGTATATGCTGGAGTATGAAGAATCTATACTGGATCGTTACTCTATGATGCTGCTGGTGCTGATTACACTCTTTCTCTCTCCCATCGCGGTAACGATCGGAGGTGTGCTGTTATTTAATGATTATGCAAGCAAGCGGGATGCAGGGAAAATTCTGGTGACCGCCGGTTTGATCATGATGATTGTACACGTGATTCTTTATTTCGCTTTCTGGTGAACGTTACTGTGAACGTCTAAATCGATTTGCAGGAGGTACCAGAATGGGAAAACAATTTGAGGCTGCTCGTCAAGCTGAAGCGGGGTATCATTCCAAATTCTATAAAAACAATGAATTGTTTGAAAACGGAACATGGATGTCCAGACCGATGCCAATGGTTATGGAGATGCTGGAACGGCTGCTTGTTCACAAAAAAGAACTGCGCGTACTTGATTTGGGATGCGGAGTGGGCAGACATACAATACCAATCGCACAGCGTCTGACAGACACCAACAGCCAAGTCATTGGTGTAGATCTGCTGGATGAAGCAGTAGAAGGACTTAACAAGTATGCGAAGCAGTATGAGGTGAATCACATCGTTCGGGCGGAAAAAGCAGATGTTGAGCATTATCAGGTGCAACCGAATGCTTTTGATTTTATTGCCGCCTGTTCATGTCTGGAGCATACTTCCAGCAAAGAGGCTTTGCTTGAAACGGTCGAGCGATTAAAAGCCGGAACTCGGCTCGGAGGCATTCATTGTTTAACGATGAGCACCAGCGTGGAGGAAAAGGAAATTCAAACTGGCCGCCAGATCGAGCCGTTGATCGAATTAAATCTGTCCACATCCGAAGCCATCACATTGCTGGAACAGGCATACAAGGGGTGGAACATCCTTTTTCAAGAGCATGTAACCCAGACGATTCAAGAAGAAAAGTATGATGAACCCACAGAGTTCCGCTGTGAGCTGCTTCGGTTTGCTGTACAGAAGGACTGATCAACTCACCTTGAAGTTTGCAAAAATAAAGTCTACAATACGATAACGGGTTTGAGCGTTAAGAAATGAAAGAAATTGTTTTGTGGAGAAAACGGGAGGAATTGTTTTGTTGAAAAATTTAAAGCCACGATTGAACGACCCGGAAGTTCAGGAGTTGTTATCTTACTCTGTCTTTCCAGATCCGGATCAGGTGAATCAAGCGATACAGGAGTATGAGACACAGGAGACACTGTTTCTGTCTGGTTATGAAGACGAGGAACAACTGGTTGGTCTTATTGGATATGAGCACACCGGGCCAAGCGAAATTACAATTCGCCATATTGCCGTGCTGCCGGAGAACCGGTTCAAAAATTATGGCCGCGGAATGATCTCACAGTTGCTTGCCGCCCATAATCCCCATACGTTGATTGCAGAAACGGACCATGAAGCGGTTGAGTTTTACCGTAACAGCGGATTTATCGTATACAGTCTTGGTGAGTTATACCCGGGTGTGGAAAGATTCCGCTGCGTATTAGAGAAAGAAGATGAGCAGAACGAGTAGTGCGTGCATTGATGTGACAATTTTAAAGTCATGAGAAGTTGCACTCACATACTCCTATACTTTGATACAACAGGCAGGATATCGGACTTGGCACAAATGTGCTGAGTCAGATGTCCTGTTTTTTTATTTTTAAAATAGGATATAAGTATTGCTTTATAACATAGTTTCATTATAGAATAGTTTTGTTTATGAATAGTTCGTTATGTGAACTAGTTTGGGAAGGAGGATATCCATGAGTGCCACGGATGCAAAAAGTTTGGTCAATCGTTACTTGAACGCCTGGTTTTTGGTGACAAAGCGATTTGACACTCAGATACGGGAAAAGGTAGGTCAGACGATCACGACGGATCAGTTCTGTGCACTGCGCCTCATTCATGAAAAACCTGCCTGTACCCCTTCGGATCTGGCTGAGCTTCTATGTGTAGGCAAGAGCAGCATCACGGCTCTGGTGAACAAGCTGGCTGACCGAAGTCTGGTGCATCGTACAGGTGACGAGCGTGACCGTCGCGTCATCTATCTCACCTTGACCGATACGGGACTGCAGATTTACAGGGAAACAGAGCTGGAGATTCAGAACGTCCTGGAGCCTTACTTGAAGCATTTTACACCAGAAGCGGTGCAGAATTTTATTGAATCATTTGAGAAGCTGGCAGCGCTGCTAACACAAGAAGAAGGGCTGGAAGAACAATGAGAGCGATTTTGAAAGGACGCTGGTGGATCATGGGGCTGTGGATTGCCGCAGCTGCTGTGTTAATGTTCACCGCGCCAAATATGAGTGAGTTAATTCGTGAGAAGGGGCAGTTTTCCGTCCCGGAAGGATATTCTTCCACCAATGCTGCGGCGATTTTGGAAGAAGCCGCGGCTCAAAAAGGAGAACAGAAGGGTACGGCCATTGCGTTAGTATTCCATAATCCGGATGGACTCGGAGCTGCAGGCAAGCAGGAGGCAGAGAAGGCGATCAAGCAGCTTGAGGCCGATAAGCAGAAGCTGGGTATCGTGTCTATTGTAGAGCCGTTTTCTCAGCCTGAACTTGCAGACAAGATGATCTCGGAGGATGGCAAAACGATTCTGACCTCCATCTCCATCGAGATGGGTGACCGTACGGTCAAGGAAATGCGCCAGGATCTGAATGACGCTATGAAATCAGTCCCGGTTGAACATTATTTTACAGGTAAAAATTTGATTGACGAAGATACGATCGAGAGCTCCCAGGAAGGACTCAAGAAATCGGAATACATTACGGTTATCTTCATTTTACTTATTCTTTTCATTGTATTCCGCTCGTTTGTCGCTCCATTTGTGCCGCTTTTGACGGTGGGCATCAGTTACATCGTATCCCAGCAGATTGTAGCGTTCCTGGTTGACGGAGTTGACTTTCCGATCTCCACGTTCACACAGATCTTCATGGTTGCGGTTATGTTCGGTATAGGTACGGACTATTGTATCCTGTTGATCAGCCGTTTCAAGGAAGAACTGGCTCATCATGAGAACACATGGGATGCCATTATTGCTACATATCGCACAGCGGGTAAAACCGTATTTTTCTCGGCGCTCGCGGTATTGGTTGGATTTGTGGCCATCGGCTTTGCACAGTTTATGCTGTATCGATCTGCGGTGGCCGTAGCTGTCGGTATAGCCGTGATGATGCTTGCACTTGTCACCATTGTTCCATTTTTTATGGCCGTGCTTGGAAGAAAGCTATTCTGGCCGTCGAAAGGCTCACTTGAGCATGCGGAGAGCGGAATCTATCGTGCAGCCGGAAAATTCTCGCTTAAACGTCCGTGGGCAGCCCTGCTGATTGTTGCGGCGGTTTCTGTGCCTCTGCTGGTGACTTATAATGGAAAATTGTCATTTAACAGTCTCGATGAGATTGGTGACAAGTATGATTCAGTTAAAGCCTTTAACATTATTTCAGACAGCTTTGGTCCAGGTGAATCCCTGCCGGGGCAAATTGTCATTCAGAATGACGAGCCGATGGACAATGTGAAGTATATGGCTGTAGCTGAGAAAATTAGTCGTGAAGTAGAAAAGGTTCCTGGTGTTGCAGGTGTACGCAGTGTAACACGACCAACCGGGGATGAGATCAAGGATTTTGAAGTTACGAAACAGGTGGGCACTCTCTCTGATGGTCTGGGCGAAGGCAAGACGGGTCTGGACCAAATCAGCGATGGTCTTAGCAAAGCAAGCAATGAATTGAGCAAAAATGAACCTCAGCTCAAAGAAGCGGCTAACGGAGCCGGAGAGCTGACCAAGGGCACAAGCCAGCTGCAATCCGGTATTACACAGCTTAGCGATGGGCTGAAGCGGATTGAAAAAGGTATCCGTGACGGTTCTTCTGGTGCAGGTGATCTGAAGGCGGGTCTTCAGCAAGCCAAATCCAGTGCAGAGCAGCTTGCGAAAGCGAATGATCAGCTGCTGCAAGCCTATCGTCAAGCGGGAGCAGGTGTAGCTGCGCTAGGCGACGGCACGAAGGAACTGGAGCAGCAGCTGACTGGAGTGTCAACAGCTCTGACAAGTCTCACACAATCTTTTGCTGCGCTAGAGGAGCGTTACCCTGAGCTGCTGCAGGATGCTGATTACCAACGTATTAAAGGTACAATTGGTCAGACAGGTACAGGTACAGCGCAGCTTGCGCAGGGACTTTCCCAGATTCAAACCAATCTGAGTGCAGCTGCAGCCGGAATTAACCAAGCGAATGAAGGATTTGCTTCTGCCGCAGCTGGACAAAAGGCGCTGGCTGACGGTCTGGGTCAGATCGTTGCAGGCATTGGACAATTGCAGTCTGGATTGAAGCAGGCTGCGGACGGTCAAGGTAAAGTGATCAAGGAGATTCCTTCTATTCAAAACGGTCTGGGTCAGCTGCAGGGAGGACAGGAGAAGATCCGGCAGGGATTCTCCGATCTGAGCGGTCAACTGACACAGCTTACAGATGGCCTGAACCAAAGCGTAGACGGAATTAAAAAAGTGTCAGGAGGTCTGGATTCTGCACAGGATTATTTGACAGAATTGCAGAACTCGCCGGATTCCGATCTTGCAGGCTGGTATGTTCCGGCAGAAGCACTGGATAACAAGGACTTCCAGAAGGTCTTTGATACGTATCTGTCCAAGGATCGCAAGACAATGACACTGGATGTTATTTTTGCAGAAAATCCGTATGGTACGGAAGCGATTGATCGTGTGCCGGATATTGAAGCAGCAGTGCAGCGTGCGGTTCAAGGCAGTGCGCTTGAAAAGGCTGACGTAGCTATTGGTGGTGTAACCAGTACGTTTGCCGACTTGCAATCCATCTCGAACAAAGATTATATTCGCACAGTGATGCTGATGCTGGCAGGGACCTTTATTATTCTGGTTATACTGCTTCGCTCTGTAATTATGCCGATTTATCTCATTATTTCTTTGCTTCTTGCGTATTTCACATCGATGGCACTCACAGAAGTTGTCTTCGTGAATATTATGGGCTACGCTGGAATCAGCTGGGTGACTCCGTTCTTCGGATTCGTCATGCTGATCGCACTTGGTGTGGATTACAGCATCTTCCTCATGGATCGGTTCAACGAAAACAAAGGCATGAGAGCCCAGGATGCGATATTACACGCCATGAAAAACATGGGAACCGTTATTCTCTCCGCAGCGGTAATTCTAAGCGGAACATTTGCAGCGATGTACCCATCAGGGGTGCTTTCGATGATGCAGATTGCTACCGTTGTACTGAGCGGACTGATTCTGTACTCGCTATTGTTCCTGCCATTCTTCGTACCTGTCATGGTGAAGATGTTCGGGCGGGCGAACTGGTGGCCGTTCCCGAACAAGGAACAAGCCGACTCTGCGGATTCTAATCATTCTGTAGGCATGTAATATACGAAGTAAATAATGTAGTTATCAATGAAGTTATTCATGAAGTTGAAGAAGGCTCTGCCGCATCATGCGGCGGGCTTTTTTTCTTCCTCATTGCTATCATGGCAAAGAGGGGTGTCTGCCTAAGGACATTATCCCGCGCTTTGGCGTGCTGGCTCTCATATGATATATGGCAGTTCTTTATTGAACAGGCAGATCAACAGAGAGAGGGGCGGCGGGATGGTATATCGTTATGTAGCTATAGGAGACTCTTTGACTGTGGGTACGGGAGCGCTGCTCGGAACCGGGTTTGTGCCCATCTACCGGCGAATGGCTGAGATGAATCTTCGTACGTTTGTATCAATGGAAAATTTGGGAGTGAACGGGCTGACCTCCGGGGAACTGCTGCAGATGATTCATAACCACCCGCGAGTTCGTCAGGCGGTGCGCGAAGCGGATATTGTTACGATATCTATCGGCGGCAATGATCTGATCCGAACCTTTAAAGCAAGCGGTGGTGTGCCAAGCGCGGGGAAAATGACACAGGTTTTGGGTGACACGCGCAATCACGTATCTCTGACAATGAAACAAATTCGGCAGCTAAAAGGCAGTGGCAAGTATTTTATTCGTTCGATTGGATTGTACAACCCATATCCGCAATCGACAGAGGCAGCGTACTGGGTTCGGCAATATAACGCTTATCTGAATGGCGCAGGGTCGGGCAACTATGCGTGTGCCCAGGTGTATGACAAGTTCGAGGGGCGTGAGCGCGAGCTGTTGTTTTGGGACAGAGTTCATCCCAATGCCCGAGGATATCGTGTCATTGCTGAGCAACTGAACCGGACGGGGTATAGTCCTTTTGTTTAAGTGAAGTGTAAGAGCTAATGAAAGCTAGACCTGTTATATGAGTTCCGATATGATGAGAGGTATACTTCAAATCATCGGAACAGAGGGGTTAAAAAGGTGTCTAATTTCCAGAACAATTGTCTTTCTCGGGCGGAGCAGCAATTTATCTCTGATGTGTTGACCTTGTATGGCATTACATCCGAGTGGCAGGGCAAACGCAGCGAAGGAGGCATGAATAATTCGACCTTCGTGCTGCATACAGACGAAGAAACCTATATTATGAGACAATATGAAACACATAATGATCAAGCGAAAATAGCTTTTGAACATGGAGTATTGACTGCACTGCAGCATAGCGATTTCAAACTGGATTCGCCTAAACCTGTTGTATCTGTTAAGAATCAGAGAATGTATCAGGTCGTTCAGGATGAGGTTACAGGCAGAATGAAAATTGTGACGTTGTTTCATTATCTGGAAGGTGTCAATCCAGTATGGGAGCATGCGGATCAGCTGCTGCAATTAGGACGTGCAGCCGGTCATTTATCCTCATCACTCGCCAGACTGGATGTGCAGTCGGAGCCTGTCTATCCACCATATTACCGGATTGATAAGGCTTATCCGCTCTGTTCACCGTCCAGACTAATGGAACTGTGTGCTTCGCCACCAGAGGCACTGACTGCTTGTGCTGCACAGCTTCGACAACTGCGGGATGAACTTCCAGGTCTGTTCGAAGCGCTGAGGGGTATGGATCAGCTTCCACATCAGCTTGTACACGGAGATGTGAACGCTTCGAACGTGCTGGCTGATTCCGAAGGAAACATCTGTGCTATTCTGGATTTCGAATTTGCTACTTGGGATCTGCGAGTGATGGAACTGGCCGTTCCGATGTCTGACATGCTGACGATGGACAAGAGTGAAGCCTGGATGTGGAAGGCGCAGGACAGATTAGTTCAGGGATTTCGGGAAAAAGTGGAATTGACGGCTCAGGAGCTGAGAGCGATACCTCCGTTAATTCTGCTGCGAAGTCTGGACGTGGTGATGCATTTCATCAGCCGAATGCTGGAAGGAACAGATGAGCCTCAAGTTGCTGTGGAGCAGATTGTGAAGCTGAAGCAGCGAATGGACTGGATGCGGCTGAATGAGCTTCAATTACGTAGATTGTTAACGGAATAATTCGTCATGAATGAAAGTGCACTGGTTCTGCTCGAGTTAATGGGCAGGGGCCAGTGCACTTTGTATGTGTTGAAGTTTTTTAATATTGGATATCAGGAGGTTATATCGTCATTTTGCGAAACCAGCTGCGGACTGCCCAGCGGCGTTCCTGACGTTTCTTATACTTGGGCAAGGAACGATATACATTCAGGGATTGATGATAAGCCTGCTTGGCATCATCATTACGCCCTATTGAACGATAAACGGAGCCGAGCAAATAGAAGGCCTCACTGGACGAGGAGTGAATCTCCTGAAATTGCTGCACATAATGAAGTGCCTTGTCGCGATCCGTATCTTTGAAGGTAGTGGCAAGCGTGAGATAAGGCTGCCCGTATTTTACTCTCGGATTAATCTCAAGTGCATGTAGAATATGACGTTCGCCTTCTACAGTGTGACCCAGATGCAATTCAGTTGTGCCCAACGCTTCCCAGTATTCTGCCGACTGCTCATAAGGGCGCTCCAGTTCAAGCAAATAAGCATGGGCTTCATTATAACGTTTGCGTTCAATCAGCAGCCTTGCCAGCTCCAGCTTGGAGGATACTTCGTTGGGATTCAAAGCAAGCTGCTGCTTCAGCCGCGAAATGTTGCGCATCCGTTTCAGCGGCTTGGTGAGGCTCGGGAATACACCCACAAAGCGCCGGTCCAGAATATACAGAATGACCAGCAGAATGAGAACGGCAAGGAACGGATTGCCGACGATCTGCCAAAGCAGACCAAAAATAAGAAATTTGATAATCACAGGTTCAACTCCAGTAACAATTTGATCGGGCTTAGCAAGCCTTGAATATCATACCATATCTTTCCTGCAAATAAACTGTGAGTGCATATCAACGATGACGTACCATCGCTCTGCGGTAAGCGGCGGGGGTTGTACCTGTAAGCTTCTTGAATTGTCTGTAAAAATGAGGCAGGCTCTCAAAGCCGCAGGCGTCTGCGACTGCCGCCATTGTGGCATCCCCTTGCACAAGATGCTCCTTCGCCATAATCACTCTGCGAGCCAAAACGTAGTCCGTTAAAGTCATCCCGGTATAACGTTTGAAGGCACGGCTAAAGTGGGCAGGAGACACGGCTGCTTGCTGTGCAAGTTCGGGTAAGGAGAGGCCGCTTCTCAGCTTGTGGTCCATGCTGGATAGTGTAGACGAGAGCCAGGATGGGGCCGGAAGTGACGCTGTAGCATGAGCGGGTCCGGTAGCGGTCTCTGCCTCCAGTCGTTCCAGAAAAATGAGCAGCAGCTGCAGACGCAGCTGTGCTGCGTGAGCACTCAGATGATGGTCAAGCTGGAATTCGGCATGAATGTCATCGATTAATGCGGATACTTGAGCGCGCTGCTCTTTGTTCAGATGCCTTTTGTATACCCGGCGTTTACGGCAGCGCTCGAATGGATGCAGCAGCGCAGAGGACATGCCACCGGCAGATGAAGCCAGCAGTCCCGGGCTAAAGAACAAAGCCGACGAAGTCACGGGATTGCCGGCATCGGGCAAAGCACGGTGCACTGTGCTGCCTGGAATAAGGAACAGATCACCCTCCTGCATCTCTTCAAGCCCCGTATCAATAAAAATACTTCCTTGTCCCCGGTAGACATAAATAATCTCATGCCAGTCATGCAAGTGATCGGGCAGCTCGTTCTGCGGGGACTTGGTATCACTGTAGACAAGCCGCAGCGGTATGCCGGATTCGGTCTGGATCGTAGTGCGTACAGGTGAGTGTTCCATAAAAATACTCCTTTTGGAGACGGATGTCTCTGGTGAGATGTTATTTCTAGTCATGAAAGAGTATATTTAACGCAAAATAAGCAATTTAATTTCCTTTTATTGATGATACAATGAATTTAAAGCGTTTACAATAAAAGGATGACAGCATCTGATGTGCATTCTGGGTTTACAAATAATCGGTGAGGTGAATGTCCATGTCTGCAAGCACGAAGCGGCCAAGGTTAAAGCTGCATTTGCTCGGTAATGATAGTCAGCGCAAATGTAAAGAAATGACGGAACGTCCCGTCAAGGTTTTGCAGATCGGGGAAGGGAACTTTTTACGGGGATTCGCAGACTGGATGCTGCATGAAAGTGCAAGACAGGGCAAGTTTCACGGTAGTGTAGCTGTGACACAGCCGCGGCCCGGCGGGAAGGCCAAGCTGGAGCAGATTCGTGATCAGGATGGATTATACACGATGATTACGCGTGGGTTGTCTGACGGGAAGCGTGTAGAGCGCACAGAGATGGTGTCCATTTTTTCACAATATATTAATCCGTACGAGGAGTGGCAGACGTTTCTGGAACTGGCAGAGCTGCCGTCGCTTGAGTTTGTCATCTCGAATACAACCGAATCCGGGTTGAAATATATAGCTTCTGACTATGTTCCGGGTGAGCCGGTACAGTCCTTTCCTGGTAAATTAACGGTTTTCCTGCATCAGCGATATGTACGATTTAATGGAGATCCGTCAAGAGGTCTCATTCATCTTCCGTGTGAGCTGCTGGAGGGCAATGGAGATGTGTTGCGGAGCTGCGTGCTCCGTCACAGCGAGGATTTCGGATTTTCCGACAGTTTCCGTTCGTGGATCGAGCATTATAATTTGTTCCTGAACAATCTGGTGGATCGCATTGTGACGGGTGCACCGACAAACGAAGAAGCAGAGGAGCTCGCAGATCGCTGGGGGTACGAGGATCAGCTGATTAATACGGCAGAGCCCTATCATTTCTGGGCGATCCAGGGGGAGGAGTCACTGGACAAAAGGCTTCCGCTCAAGCAGGCCGGGCTGAACGTGCACTGGGTCAAAGATCTGAAGCCATATCAGCTGCGGAAGGTTCGCATCCTGAACGGTTCACATACACTCATGTCCTCCCTTGGCTTGCTTCGGGGCAAACAGCATGTCAGAGAAACGATGGAAGACCCGCAGTTCAGCTCATGGATCAGGGAAGCGGTGCTTGAAGAGATTGTGCCAGCCATGGATATGCCTGAGCTTGGACTGGAGCAGTATGCAGAAGAAGTGTTCGAGCGTTTCCTGAATCCCTACATCGATCACAAGCTGCAGGACATTGCATTAAATACCGTTGGTAAAATCAAGGTGCGTGTGCTGCCAACCCTTCTTGCTTATGAACAAAATCAGGGAAGCTGGCCCGAGCGGTTGGTGCAGGGTCTGGCAGGCTTCCTGTACTTGTATCGTCCGATTCAAACAGAGGACGGGTACAAGGCCCAGCTGCTGAATGGTGAAATGATTTCCTTGCGGGATGATCCTGATGTGCTCAAGGCACTGGCTACTCATTGGGACGGGTATGACAGTCTGAGCGGTACAGCGGCAGCTGAACTGGAGAACAGGGTTGCAGACGTATTGTCCGATGCAGGCATCTGGGGAGAGAATTTGAATGAAAAAGAAGGGCTGCGTGCAGCACTTGTGCATGAAATTGGCAAACTGGAAGGTGAAGCGAAATGAGTACAACCAGCACAATCAATGACTGGATTGCGATCCAGCCGCAGGATGATGTCATCATTGCACTTCGGGATTATGTCAAGGGAGAACAAATTACTCTGCCGAATGGTGTATCATTCGCTCTGCTGCACGATGTGCCCAAAGGACATAAAATTGCAGTACATGATCTCACACAAGGCGCGGATGTGATGAAATACGGCTTTTCCATCGGGATCGCCCAGGAGCCGATCGCACAAGGGAGCTGGATACACAGCCACAATCTAAAGACAGGCCTGCACGGACTGCTTGAATACGAATATCAGCCTGGAAAAGTAGTACCCATGGATATGCCGCCTGAGCATCTGCGCTCCTTCGATGGTTATTTGCGCCCGAATGGCGAAGCGGGGATTCGCAATGAGATCTGGATTGTGAATACCGTGGGATGTATTAACAAGGTATGCGAAGCCCTTGCCCGTATGGGGCAGGCCCAGTTTGGCAGCCGTGTTGACGGGGTGTACCATTTTCCGCATCCATTCGGATGTTCCCAGCTTGGGGATGACCTGAAATATACGCAGCGGCTGTTAGCTTCGCTGGTGGAGCATCCGAATGCCGGGGGTGTGCTTGTCATCGGTCTGGGATGTGAAAATAACCAGGTGGATGAGTTCCGGGAATGTATTGCGCCTGAATATCGGGAGAAGGTACGTTTTCTTAAAGCGCAGGAGACCGAGGACGAGCTGGAAGAGGGACTGCGTTTAATGGAAGAACTGGTGGAGATTGCAGAGCAAGAGCAGCGTCAGCCGCTGCCGCTGAGCAAATTGAAAATTGGTCTGAAATGCGGGGGATCGGACGGGTTATCCGGCATTACAGCGAATCCGCTGGTAGGTGCTGTTGCCGATCTGCTGGTTGCCGCAGGAGGAACGGCAATTTTGACAGAGGTACCCGAGATGTTCGGAGCGGAGACGATTCTGATGAACCGTGCTGCCGATGAGCACGTATTTAATGATCTGGTAGACCTTGTGAACGGCTTCAAGCAGTACTTTGTGAATCATGGTCAGAACATCTATGAAAATCCTTCACCGGGCAACAAGGCAGGCGGCATTACAACACTGGAGGAGAAATCGCTCGGCTGCACGCAAAAGGGAGGACGCTCCTCGGTAGTCGATGTGTTGAGATACGGTAAGCGAGTGACCAAAACCGGTCTGAATATTGTAGAGGCACCAGGGAATGATCTGGTTTCGGTGACGGCATTATCTGCAGCGGGAGCACATATTGTGCTCTTTACGACAGGCCGAGGCACACCTTTTGGCGGTCCAGTGCCTACACTGAAAATTGCGACACAATCCGATCTGGCGAAACGCAAAAAACACTGGATTGACTTTAACGCAGGTCAACTGCTTGAAGGCCAATCGATGGACGAGGTCAAGGTGCAATTATTCAGCCAGATCATTGACATTGCTTCAGGGCGTGCGAACACACTCAGTGAGCAGCATGGTTTCCGCGAGATTGCCATTTTCAAGGACGGAGTTATTCTGTAACTAGCAATGATGAAAACAAACCAACAACCGGACTGTCTGCTTGCCTGCAGACATCCGGTTGTTGGTTTGTTCAGGAGGAGAGCCTTGGTGGTGCAAAGTACAAGCCCTTATATTTCATACAACATTTGTTAAGTGTTCCATTCCAATATGTGCACGCCGCGCGCTTCGATCTCGGTCGCACCTGTATAATGTTGACCTGTTAACAGGTCGCGAGCAGCGATTTCACCCAGGTCATAGGATTGTGCAGACGCATGATGATTCATGACAAACAGATAGGAGCTGCCATCTTTGGTGCGTGCGCTTACCTCCACACCTTGCGGCGTTTCCAGCAAAGGTTTGATATGTTTGTCTGCTGCAAGCTCACCAAGCAACCCGTCAAGGAACAGATCATCAGGGTCTGTGGCAACATACCAGGCTTCCCCTTGACCGAATCTGTTGCGGGTAAGCGCAGGCATGCCTTTGTAGAAGTCTTCACCGTATTTGGCAATCACTTCTGCCCCTTCACTGTGCAGCAGATCACATAACATGCCACATTCGTAAACGCCTTCAAGTGAACCGAATGTTTCCTGCAGCACGATCGTGTTCTTTTGCTCGGGTAATAGCGCATCAATCTCTTCAACCCAGATGCCAAGCAGGCTGCGCAGCTCACCCGGATAACCGCCTGTGGTCACCAGATCATGCTCGTTAACGATGCCGCTGAAGAAGGTGGTCAGGAATGTGCCGCCAGCGGCAACAAACTGCTCCAGCTTGGCAGCAAAGCCTGGTTTGACCATATATAACACAGGCGCAAGCACAAGATCATAACTGCTGATATCCGTGTCCACACTTACGATATCCACTTGAATGTTACGGCGGAAGAAGGCTGCATAATATTTGTGAATCTGATCGACATATTTCAACGCAATGGTCGGTCCGCTTGATTTTTCGATAGCCCACCAGTTGTCCCAGTCAAATACGATGGCTACCTGGGACTGCACTGCCGCATCAAGCGTCGTATCGCCCAGGAGCTGCAATTCCTTGCCCAGCTGTGCTACTTCGCGGAACACCCGTGTATTCTCATGTCCGGCATGTTCGATAACAGCGCCGTGATATTTCTCGCATGCCCCGATTGAACGACGCAGCTGAAAAAACATAACCGTATCCGCGCCATGTGCGATGGACTGATAGCTCCACAGCCGCATCACACCTGGACGCTTCAGCGAATTGTAAGGCTGCCAGTTCTGCTGGCTTGGTGTCTGTTCCATCAGCATGAACGGCTGACCATCCTTGAGTCCACGCATGAGATCATGTGCCATCGCGGTGTAGCTTACCGGTGTAGCAAGACCCGGATAACTGTCCCAGGAGACGATATCCATATATTTGGCCCATTTGAAGTAGTCAAGTTGTTTGAAAAAGCCCATCAGGTTGGTTGTAACAACGGAGTTGGGAATATGCTTTTTGATGGCATGGTATTCCAGCAGATAACATTCCAGCATACCGTCCGAGTTGAACCGGGAGTAATCCAGAGAGATGCCCTGAAACGAGGAGCTGTTATGGCCCCAATGCTCGCTCAGATTGCTTGGAAGCACAATCTCGTCCCAATCGTAAAACGTGTGCCCCCAGAAGTTGGTGTTCCAGGCTTTGTTGAGCCGTTCAATGGACGTATAACGTTTCTTGAGATACACACGGAATGCCTTCTCGCAATTATCACAGTAACACTCGCCACCGTATTCGTTGGAGATATGCCACACGAGCACAGCGGGATGATCTTTGTAACGGGCTGCCAGCTTGTCAGCGATAATCTCGGAATATTTGCGATAGGTTGGACTGTTCGGACAGGAGTTATGCCGCCCGCCGAATTTGCGTTTACGCCCGTCTGTATCTACACGAAGCACATCCGGGTATTTTTTAGCCATCCAGGCCGGATGAGCAGCCGTGCTTGTCGCAAGGCAGACGTATACTCCATTTTGATGAAGACGATCAATGAGCTGGTCCAGATATTCAAAGTTGTAGGTTACTTCATCGGGCTGAATCAGTGCCCAGGAGAAAACGTTAATGGTAGCGATATCAATACCTGCCAGTTTAAACATACGCAGGTCCTCCAGGTGGGTCTCATGATCCCATTGTTCAGGGTTGTAATCCCCTCCATAGAACATTTTGGGCAGTTTGCTGCTAATCAACGCGCTCACCTCTTGTATAAGAATAATTCTATACTATATGATACATATGACTTTTAAAATATAACAAAAGTGATAACGTATATAAGAATATAGAACTCAATTATGGGAGAAAAGCTTTTGATTGAAGTTCTGTTCAAGGAGGTTTTTATGCTCATTTCTCCCCGTCATCAACGTTATTTTATGACCCCGCGGGACCAGTCGCTGCCGCTGTACATCGAGAGCATCGGGTATAACGGAAGTCAGGAAAAAGTCTACAGACCTGCAGGTTATCCGTATTATCACTGGCTGCAAACGGTGAAGGGAGCAGGTGAACTCAAATTGTCCGGGGCTTCGGCAACACTCGGTGAAAATGCAGGTATTCTGCTTCCACCCAACCTGCCGCATGAGTATGTCCGTGTTCAGAAGGAGTGGGAGACGATCTACATTACTTTTGGCGGATCGCAATGTGCAGCAATTGTCGATTCGCTTGGTCTGGGTGAACCTGCTTTCCAGCAGTGGGATATGGACAGTCCGCTCGATCATTTTGCCAGGCATGTGCTGGATTCCATCGGCAGTGATCAGGATTTATCCGGGCTTGAAGCGTCAGCAGACATGTACCGTTTTCTGATTTTGCTCAAAAAACATGGCATGACCGGCAATCGCTCCTCGATCTCGCAAGCCGTAGCCAGACTTGCTCCGCTCCTCGCCTTTATGGAGCAGCATTATCAAGATCCCGACATTGGACTGGAGCAGATGGCATGCATTACCGGAATTTCATCGAGACATTTGAACACGCTGTTCAAACAGTCCTTTGGTATGACGGCGTACAGTTATTTTATTTTGCTGCGGATACGCAAATCCAAAGAGCTGCTGACAGGCAGCAGAGAGCTGACAATCAAAGAGACCGCCATACGGGCAGGATTTCGGGATGCCAGTCATTTTGTCGCCACCTTTCGCCGGATTGAGGGGGTAACACCGGAACAGTTTCGGAACTTGTACTAATCAGAGTCGGTTTGAACAAAAAGATATGCTGCAAGGTATTGATGCATGATGCCGTTCCCGTTATGATGGTATCGAATCCTAGTAACGAAAACGATTAAACGGATATATTTCCATGCTAACGAGAGAGGATGAGCCATATCATGAGTTCTATTATCCCATTGTGGGATCAGGCAGCGCCTTATGCGGCTGCAGGTCATGAAGACGAAATGCCACATCTGATTCCTTTTATTCAACCCGGTTCCGAGAGCGCTGTCATTGTGTGTCCCGGAGGCGGTTACGGTTTTCTCGCAGACCATGAGGGTGCCCCTGTTGCTGAACTGTTGAATCGTGCAGATATCAGTGCATTTGTGCTTAAATATCGCGTAGCTCCTCATCGGCATCCTGCTCCCAAGGCCGACGGACAGCGTGCAATCCGTTATGTGAGAGCACATGCGGAGCAATACGGAATTAATCCGTCCAAAATCGCGGTGTTAGGTTTCTCGGCAGGGGGCCATCTAACAGCGACACTGGGTACCCAATATGATGCAGGACAACCGGATCACGAGGACTTTGTCGAGCGGCAGAGCTCGCGTCCAGACCGTGTAATTCTCTGTTATCCGGTTATTACGATGGAGTCATATGGACATTCGGGTTCAAGAATAAATCTGCTGGGCGAAGATGCATCACAGGAACAGATTCAGGCCTTCAGTGCAGAGAAGCAGGTTAAGGCTGACGCTCCAGAAGCGTTTATCTGGCATACGAGTAACGATCAGGCTGTTCCGGTTGAAAATAGCTTGCGCTACGCCCTCGCTTTGGGTAAACACGGTATCCCTTATGATCTGCACGTATTCGAGAAAGGGCCGCATGGCTTAGGTCTGGCTGAGAATGATGATACGGTTCGGGTATGGTCTGATCTGTGCCTGACCTGGCTTAAAAATCAAGGCTGGTAACGACAGTCTGCCCAAGAAAGAAACACAAGAACGGATGTCGCCCTGAGTAACGTACTCATCGATTTCATATCAAGCGAGGGAGATCAGACTCATGAAACTGCATAAGAATGACAAGCTTCTATTCATCGGCGATTCCATTACCGATTGCGGACGTTCACATCCTGTAGGGGAGGGAAGCTCGGGGCTGGGCCATGGATATGTCGCACAGGTGTATGCCTTGTTACGGTCTATTTATCCCGAACTGATGCTTCGTGTACAAAATGTGGGTAATAGCGGGAATACAGTCCGTGATCTGAAGCAGCGCTGGGAGCGCGATGTGCTGGAGCTGAAGCCGGACTGGTTGACCATCATGATTGGTATTAACGATGTATGGCGGCAGTTTGATCATCCGCTTTCAGATTCACATGTGTTTCTCGATGAATATGAAGCCACCCTGCGTGAACTGGTGGCATCTGTTCGTCCGAAGGTGAAGGGACTTGTGCTCATGACACCGTATTATCTTGAAGCCAATCCGGAAGATCCGATGCGGGCTACCATGGACATATATGGAGCAGCAGTTCGCAGGGTAGCATCGGAATATGAGACTCTGTTTGTGGACACACAGGCCGCATTTGCACCATTCTGGGATCACTATTATACATCGGTGCTGACACATGACAGAGTGCACCCGGACGCTACAGGTCATATGATATTGAGCAAAGCGTTTCTGGATGTGATTGGATTTGAATGGTCTGGTAATAAGAAATCCTGAAAACAAGGAGAGTTGATATGAGTAAAGTAACTGTAGTCGTGGATACCCCTGCACTATTAGGAGAAGGCCCCAGCTGGGATGCAGAAAATAACCGTTTGTTATGGGTAGATATCGAAGGATTCAAGGTGCATGCATTCGATCCGGCGACGGGTCAGGATCAGGTCTATGACGTGGGTGAGCACGTCGGGGCTGTTGTTCCGTATCGCGGCAGCGAAGTGATCGTTGCGCTTCGTACCGGATTTTATGAATATGATCTACATACAGGCGAACGTCAGGCCATTGGGGACCCTGAACAGGATAAAACGACCAATCGATTCAATGATGGGAAATGTGACGCCAATGGGCGGTTTTGGGCTGGCACCATGAGTTTGCACAACGAGGAAAAGGCCGGGGCGTTATATTGTTTGGAGGAAGGACAGCCTGTGCGTACGATGGTGCAACATGTATCTACTTCCAATGGTCTCGGCTGGAGCCCGGATCGTCAGTTCATGTATTACATTGATACACCAACACGTTCGGTGGATCGTTTTGCTTTTGATCTGGCTTCCGGCACAATCTCGAATCGGACCAGCATTATTTCCGTGCATGAAGAAATGGGATTCCCGGATGGCATGACTGTGGATGCTGAAGGAATGTTATGGGTTGCTCATTGGGGCGGGGGGAGAGTTACCCGTTGGAACCCGGAAACCTCGGAGCTGTTACAGCAGATTGAAGTGCCTGCAGATCAGGTGACCTCCTGTTGTTTTGGCGGACCCGACCTGGAGGAGCTCTATATTACTACCGCACGTATCGGGATCAAGGAAGAAAGGTTGCAAGAAACGCCGCAAGCAGGTTCGCTATTCGTGGTGAAGCCTGGTGTGAAAGGGCAGGAAACTCATGCTTACGGGCGAAAAGGCTGAGCAATCTGCTGAAAATAAGAAGATTTCAGGTGCTGCTTCTGCAGCACCTTTTTTTGCGCCTGGAAGCAAGGATATGAAGAGAAAATATTTTTTTGAAAGACCGCTTGAAAGAAAGGGATAAAACGTTTTCTATCGAATGTTAATTATTGTACAACAAACTATTTTATGGTTTTGTTTGCAGAGTTTTTGTAAGCGCTTAACCCTGATGGTGAAGGGAGGTGATGTTTCCTTAATAAGCAACTTCTATGGATTCGTCTGGAACGGCATCATCATCAGGATGAGACAGCGGGGAGAGAGCGGATTACAGCACATGTTCAACCATGAAAAGGAGGATATGTTGAGATGAAAACGTGGATGAGGAAGCTGCGGATGATTGGTTTAAGTATGGCTATCGTAACGGCTTCACTGGGTGGAGTAGGCATGTCTGGAACGGCGGCGGCAGCTCCAAGCGAAGCTTACGAATGGAAAAACGTTGTAACTGGTGGAGGCGGGGGATATATACCGGGAATCATTTTTAACGAATCGGAGAAGGATCTGATCTATGCCCGGACAGACATTGGTGGAGCGTATCGCTGGAATCCGGCTGATAGCAGCTGGAAACCGCTTACCGACTTTGTCGGGTGGGATGACTGGAACAACAATGGGGTGGACGCACTCGCTACGGACCCGGTAGACCCGGATCGTGTGTATATGGCTGTAGGCACGTATACGAACTCGTGGGTACAGGATAACGGGTATATTTTTCGATCCACAGACCGGGGAGATACATGGCAGCAGACCGAATTGCCCTTCAAGGTGGGCGGAAACATGCCTGGTCGCTCCATGGGAGAACGCTTGGCGATCGACCCGAATGATCATCGGATTTTATATTTTGGGGCACGCAGCGGCAACGGGTTATGGAAAAGCACCGATTACGGAGTAACCTGGAACAAAGTGACCAGCTTCCCGAATCCGGGCAACTATGTAGAGAATCCAGGGAATGAATATACCAGTGATATTACAGGTTTGGCCTGGATCACTTTTGATAAAACAACCGGCTCGGCAGGACAGGCGACACAGACGATATATGTTGGAGTAGCGGATAAAAGTGAAAGCATATATCGCAGTACAAACGGAGGTTTGACCTGGACAGCTGTTCCCGGGCAGCCGACAGGTTATCTGCCTCACCATGGGAAACTGGATGTCGATGGCAGTCTGTACATTACCTATAGCAATGGTGCAGGACCTTATGACGGCACAAAGGGAGAAGTCTGGAAGCTGAACACAGCGACGGGGGTGTGGAAAAATATTAGCCCTGTGCCGAGCAGCAGCTCGGATAACTATTACGGTTATGGCGGCCTGGCTATTGATGCACAGGAACCCGGTACACTTATGGTAGCCACGATGAATTCCTGGTGGCCGGATGCCATACTGTTTCGAAGCAAGGATGGTGGAGATACCTGGACACGCATCTGGGATTTTGAAGGATATCCTGACCGCAAATTCAGATATACGCAGGATATTTCGGCAGCACCTTGGTTAACCTTTGGCGTTAATCCTGCACCGCCGGAGATTACACCCAAACTTGGCTGGATGATTAGTGCGCTGGAGATTGATCCGTTTGATTCAGACCGGTTGATGTATGGAACGGGTGCAACCATCTACGGCACGAACAACCTCACGGATTGGGATCAGGATGAGAAGATTCATATCTCCGTGATGGCCAAAGGCATTGAGGAGACCAATGTAATGGATCTGATCAGCCCGCCAAGCGGAGCAAATCTGGTCAGCGCTTTGGGCGACATTGCCGGGTTCCGCCATGATGATCTGACTCAAGCTCCAGCTACAATGTTTACTAACCCGAACTATCCTTCGACAGAAAGCATTGATTTCGCTGAATTAAGTCCGAATACAATGGTGCGTGTGGGTAAAGCCGATTACACGGTTGATCCAAATGCGAGATCCATAGGGCTATCCAGCGACGGAGGCAGCACATGGTACAAAGCAAGCGCTGAGCCTTCAGGCACAGCAGGGGGCGGGACTGTTGCGATCTCGGCAAGTGGCAACCGTATCGTGTGGAGCACATCGGACCGGGGAGTATTTTACTCTGCCAGCGGTGATTCATGGACGGCAAGCACAGGAATTCCTGCACAGGCCAAAGTGATCTCCGACCGGGTGAATCCGAACAAATTCTATGGCTTCGCAGCCGGTAAAGTGTATGTGAGTACCAATGGTGGAGCTTCGTTCGCTGTATCGCCAGCTGCAGGTCTTCCAGTGGAAGGCAACGCAGACCTTCATGCTGTACCGGGTGTAGAAGGTGAGCTGTGGTTCGCAGGTGGTAATGAGGAAGATGGGCCATATGGTTTGTGGCACTCCACAGATTCGGGAGCAACTTTTACCAAGCTGGCAAATGTGGAGGAAGCGGACAGCATTGGTTTTGGTAAAGCAGCTCCGGGACAAAATGTTGTTGCCTTATATACCGTGGCACAGATTGACGGCACACGAGGATTTTTCCGTTCGGATGACGGAGGAGCAAGCTGGGTACGGATCAACGATGATCAGCATCAATACGCTCGTGTAACAACCATTACAGGTGACCCGCGTATATATGGCAGAGTATACCTTGGAACAAATGGACGGGGAATTCTCTATGCAGACCCGGTTAACGGAAATGGCGGCACAACGCCAGTACCGAATTCGACGATCACCCCTGTAACGGCTCAGTTTGATCTAAACATCGATCATCAGGCTGATATTCCTGTGGCGTTGACACTCAACGGCAATACATTGACCTCTATCCGCAACGGAAATACGATATTGGCAGCTGGAACCGACTATAGTGTAACTGGCAATCAGGTTGTGTTTCATAAAGCGTATCTTGCTACTTTGCCTAAAGGGGCAGCCACATTAACATTCCAGTTTAGTGCAGGCAATCCGGCCACGCTGAATCTGACCGTCAAGGATACAACTGTGGTGATTCCAAGTGGCACGATTCGGATTGAGATGTATAACGGGACAACAGCGGCATCCAGCAATTCCATTAATCCCAAATTCAGACTGACCAATACGGGCACAACTCCACTGAATCTGTCGGATGTGAAAATTAGATACTACTATACGATTAACGGCAGCCAGCCACAAAATTTCTTCTGTGACTGGGCTGCTGTAGGTAACAACAACGTTACGGGTACGTTCAGTGTATTAACTCCGGGGCTGCCTGGAGCGGACCATGTGCTGGAGATCGGCTTCAAAGCTTCGGCTGGAACGTTGAATGCGGGGCAGAGTACAGAAATTCAGACCCGCTTCTCCAAAGACAACTGGACCAACTATAATCAAACGGATGATTATTCATTCGCAGATGCACTTTCCTCGTATACAGAGTGGTCGAAAGTTACCGGTTATGTTGCTGATCAGCTGCAGTGGGGAGTGGAGCCTTAATATAGGGTCCCAGCACCCGGAATAGCAGAATAACTGTAGAAGTTCCTTAACGCCTGAATAGGTACTGGCGTTTTGGGACTTCTTGTTTTGTCGAAATATAGTGTACACTATAGATAGTTACCATTGCTTAAACACAGGATTTGAGATATAACAAGATGTACGATTATTTTATTATTCATGTAACCGCTAACAAGGGGAGACTTCAATAACCAACACATATAGAGTTAAACTGTATAGATACAGAGTGATAGATGAGACAGGGGGGTCGCGATCATGAACCGGTTGTGCAAGGTGCTGATTGTTGACGATGAATTTCTGGTTAGACAAGGTATAAAGCACCATATGAACTGGGAAGCCGAAGGCTTTAATATCGTTGGAGAGGCTTCCAATGGCGAAGAGGGTTTGCAGCAGGTGGAGCTGTTGAGACCGGATATTGTCATAACCGACATCGTGATGCCTGTTATGAACGGTGAAACATTTGTCCGCACACTCAAGGCGGCGTATCCGCAGATAGAGGTTATTGTGCTGAGCAGTTTCAGTGAATTTGAGTATGTTCGATCAACATTGCAGCATGGAGCAGCGGACTATATTTTGAAGCCAAAGCTGGACACAAACGAACTGCTTGAAGTACTTAGACGCACGGCTGGCAAAATTCCAGAGCTTCACTATGAGCCTTCACATGAGGGCTATCGGATCGGTCAACTCATGGAGAAAATGCTATCCGGCTTTACGTTGGATGAAGACACTGAAATGCCGAAGCTGCGGGAAGCATTCCCGTTAGGCTCCTTTCGTCTGTTCGCATTCCAGCCGGAGAGTGGACTGAAGAATCAGGATCATGAGCGGATTGAAGCGCAATTACGGAGCCGTCTGCCTGAGATTGGCTGCGCGGTCTTGCCCGTGGAGAGCCGTATGCCTGTCCTGCTGCTGAATGTAAAACCAGAACAGGATGAAGAGATGGTTGAACAAATTAGGGAGTGGGCTAAGGAGTCAGGAATGGAAACTGATGAGCACGCTTCAGTGTGGGTACTCAGCGAGAGGTTTGGCTCATTTGAGAAGATGGGTGAGATCTATCGTGAGCGACTGGTTAAATTAATGGAGTTCTGCTTCTATTATACAGATCGTGCCATTCTGGTAGATGGCGAGCTTCCACCGATGCATCCCGCAGGATATCAGTTCAATGTCAATATGTTTTTGCAGCATGTGAAACGTAATCGGGTGGAGTCGGCCAGAGAATATTTACGTGATCATGCCGCTTCGCTTGGACGGGACTATATAGCCGATGTATTTGAGATCAAATCCTTTCTGGGCAACCTGATCTTTAATGTTACGATTACGCTGGCAGATATGGATGTGCAATCCTCCGGGCTGGAAGAAAGCAAGTACACATACTTCAAAAACGTCGATGGAGCGACAAGTCTGAACGAAGTGATGCAGGTGCTGGATCAGTTCATGACCGAGGTTGAGGAATGTGTATCCGGTTCAGGTGGCAAACGGAGTGATCCTAATATGAAAATGCTGCTGGATTATATGCATGAGCATTACGATCAACCGCTGGGGCTGACCGAGGTGGCGAAGCATTTTCATTTTAACCCATCGTACCTGTCCAGTTATTTCTCGTCACACAAAAAAGAGGGCTTTAATGAATATTTGAATAAAATTCGCATTGAAAAGGCTGAGGAGCTGCTGCGTTCAGACGATGTGACAATATCCGAAATCAGCAGTATGGTAGGTTACTCGGATCACAGCTACTTCTGTAAAGTGTTCAAAAAATTCACTGGACTATCACCAAGCCGCTACCGACGTAAATTCTGGGCTTAACTTCCGAGGCAGATTCCGGGATAGAAGGTTAAAGAAATGAAGGTTAAAGAAATGGATGAGATGTATTCATGAAAAAATGGTTGTACAGCGGCTTGTCTCGTCTTGGACTGTTTCCCAAGCTGATTCTGGTTATGCTCGTCAGTATTGTACTTGTCTCTGTTCTTATCCTATGGACAACAATTCATATGTCCACCAACCTGTTTACAGAAACGTTCAGCATCACGAATTCCAAGGTGCTCAGCCAGATCAAGACGAACTTTGATGCGTTTAACGACTCGATTGCTGCGGTGACCAATAACGTAGCTCAGAGCGGCGCGATACGCGGGTTTCTATCCGAAGGGGACGGAGATTCAGTCACCTTGTCCAAATCATATTATAATATGCGGGAAACGATGAAGCGGGTTCAATCGATCATTGACTTTTACGAGGTAGGCATTACGATTGCAGGTGTGAATGGACGCTCTTTCTCGACCAATCCCTCCTATATTCAGAAAACAGCAGAAGAGCTGAAGCAGGATCAGATTACGAAGGAGGCAGCTCAGTCGCCGAGCAGATTGATTTTTGACGACTATCAGAGTAAAACCAATGAAGGCGAGCTGCAGATGATCTCCGCTACGAAGGCATTGACCGACCGAACAAGAAGCCATATGTATGGTACGGTGTATATTACGATGAGAGAAGAGGCATTCCGTCAGTTTTATGCTAATTTCACCAGTCGCGGCAATGATGTAGTCATCATGAACGAAAAGGGAGAGATCGTCTCTTCAAACCGGGAAGACTGGATCGGCACAAATCAGCCAGAATTATTATCATATGCCGTGACGCTAAAAGAAAATGCACCTAAAAACATTACGGCACGTGTAATGGGACAGGAAAGCATTATCATATCGGAATATTTGCCATTCTACCGTTTTTATCTGGTGAATATCGTTGATAAAGAGTCTGCAATGGGGCAGCTCATCGACATGAAGACGGTAGCCCTGATCTGTGCTGCGATTGTTGTTGGAGCTCTGCTGCTGGTGTTCCTGATTACAAACCAGATGACGAAATCACTGCGCAGACTCGTAAAACAGATGTCCAACATTACGAAGAGTGACCTGGACAACTATATTCCGGTTAGCGGCAGTTACGAGAGCAGACAGCTTGGTCATGCGTACAATTATATGTTGGATGAGCTTCATGACTATGTGGATCAGCTTGTGCAAACACAGCGTGAGCAGCGTAATGCTGAGCTTGCGGCATTGCAGAGTCAGATTAACCCGCATTTCCTCTATAACACGCTGGCTTCCATCAAAGTTCTTGTGCAGCAGGGCAATAAGGACCGGGCTGCGGAGACGATCAATGCGCTGATCGGCTTGTTACAGAATACGATTAGTGATGTGAGCGAGACCGTTACGGTTGAGAAGGAAATTGAAAATTTGAAAAACTATGTCTTCATTAATCATGTGCGTTATGGCGGTCACATCAAGGCGGCCTTCTATGTAGCGCCGGATTGTACGCATTATCATGTACCCAAGCTGGTGATTCAGCCTTTTATTGAAAATGCCTTCTTCCACGGATTTATAAAAAAAGAAATGGGCACCATTCATGTCATGGTGTCCCGTGCAGGAGAATCACTCATCTGTGAGATTATGGATAATGGTGATGGCATTGAGGGCTTGAATATGGAAGGAGCACTGCCTAATCCCCAGAACAATCGTCAACTGTTTAGCGGAATTGGTATCCGAAACGTACATGATCGCATAGAACTCCTGTATGGCTCTCCATATGGGGTAACGATTATGAGCACTGTTGGAGAAGGAACGCGAGTGACGGTAACGCTGCCTTTGATTACAGGGTAAAACTATACAAACCCTTCATCTTAAATAACACAAACCCCTCATTTGGACCGTTTGCAGATGAGGGGTTTTTCATATGCAAATGTATGAGCCAACTGCATAGTTGTAAAATATTCAGCTCAAAATAATACAAAATCAAAAGAAAGTACAAAAAGCTAAAGTTAGTGCAACCGTTTTCTGTAAAGGTTTTCATTGTGGCAATAAGAAGACAAATCTGCACAAAATTTTTACTAACGAATGGAGAAATGGGAATGATAAGATGAATACATCGAAAGCAACCGCTTTCAGAAAACGCAAACAAATTTACAAACAAAGAGGTCGAAGGGGAGTTGAATGTTTTGAAAAAAATGTGGGTATTGATGCTCGTAACCGTATTGCTGTTGTCCGCATGTTCATCCGGCGGTGGAGGTAAAGAAGCTGCTAGCGGTGGCGGTGGCGAGAAAACAAATGAAATTACGATCTGGGCTTGGGATAAAGCCTTTAACGTCGCTGCTCTGGAGCAAGCGAAAGCCATTTATCAAAAAGAAAACCCTGATCTGAAAATCAACATCATTGAAAATGCTCAAGATGCGATCATTCAGAAGCTGAACACTGGCTTGAACTCCGGTACAAGCAGCGGTCTGCCAAACGTAGTTCTGATCGAAGACTATCGTGCACAAAGCTTCCTGAGTGCTTATCCAGACGCGTTCAAGGATTTGTCTTCTACAATCAAAGCATCTGACTTTGCAGATTACAAAATTGGACCCACTTCTTATGAAGGTAAACAATACGGTATTCCGTTTGACTCCGGCGTAGCTGGTTTGTACTACAGAACAGACTTGCTTGAGCAAGCAGGCTACAAAGCTGCTGACCTGCAAGATATCACGTGGGATGATTACATCAAAATCGGTGAAGCTGTAAAAGCAAAAACTGGTAAAGAGCTGCTGTCTCTTGACCCGAACGACCTGGGTATCATCCGTATGATGATCCAAACTGCAGGTAAATGGTACACAGCTGAAGACGGTAAAACACCTGATCTGAACAACAACCCTGCATTGAAAGAAGCATTCGAAACATACAAAAAAATGATGGATGCTAACATTGTTAAATTGCACTCCGACTGGAGCCAATTCGTTGCCAATGCCAATAACGGTGACGTAGCAACAATTCCTACAGGTAACTGGTTCTCACCATCCGTTCGTCAAGAAGCTTCCCAATCCGGTAAATGGGCTGTAGCTCCAATGCCGAAAATGGCTGGTCAAGCAAACTCTGTACACGCATCCAACTTGGGTGGTAGCTCATGGTATATCATGAACAATGTTCCTGGTGCAGATCAAGCGGCTGATTTCATGGCTAAAACATTCGGTTCTGACAAACAACTGTATCAAGATCTGTTGACTAAAATTGGTGCCATCGGTACGTACAAACCAGCTGTTGACGGCGAAGCATACAACAAACCAGATGAGTTCTTCGGCGGTCAAAAAATCTTCGCTGATTTCGCTAACTGGACAAAAGAAATTCCAAAAGTAAACTACGGCAGCAACACATATGCAATCGAAGATATTCTGGTTGTAGAGATGCAAGCATATCTGAACGGTAAATCACTTGATGACGTTCTGAACGATGCACAAAAACAAGCAGAAGCACAATTAAACTAAAATAACCAAGGTAACTTATAGAACCAAGGAAACAACGGAGCCGTCTCCCTTGTCTGGCGCAAGTCGAGCTGGACATGGCGAGAGGCTCTGTAGGTTCTACCCATGTTGCATGGAGAGAGAGGAGCCATACTGTGAAAGCCATAAATACAGGAGACAGTCTCCAAAAGAAAAATAATTTGACTGGATGGGCTTTTGTTTTGCTGGCTGTTGTCGGAATTGTAGCCTTCTACTTCTATCCGATGATTCAAGCGCTGCTCTTATCATTCAAGTCAGGCAAAGGTGCCAACCTTGAGTTTTCGGGCCTTGCAAACTACAAAAGATTGCTCGTGGATACAACGTTCCGTACAGCGTTATCGAACACGTTTATTTACTTGATCATTCAAGTACCTTTAATGATCATTCTCGGTATGTTTATTTCCGTATTGTTGAATGACAGCACACTGCGTTTCCGCGGCTTTTTCCGTACTGCAATCTTTCTGCCTTGTGTAACTTCACTTGTTGCATACTCGGTTGTATTCAAATATTTGTTTGCGCCGGATGGTATGGTGAACCAGGCTTTGATGGGTTTACACATTATCGGCACACCAATTCAATGGATTACTGACCCGTTCTGGGCTAAAATTACGATCATAATCGCCGTTACTTGGCGTTGGACCGGATATAACATGATTTTCTATCTGTCATCCCTGCAAAACATCGATCAATCGATCTATGAAGCAGCGAAGATTGACGGAGCGAATGCATTCACTCAATTTTTCAAAATTACTGTACCATTGCTTAAACCGATCATTCTCTTCACGTCCATTACATCAACGATTGGTACATTGCAAATCTTTGATGAAATTATGAATATTACCAAAGGCGGTCCGGGTAACGCGACCATGTCGATCTCGCAATATATCTACAACCTTTCGTTCAAATATTCACCGGACTTCGGTTATGCAGCAACCGTTTCGTATTCGATCGTAATTCTGATCATTATTTTGTCCATCATCCAGTTTAAAGTGGCAGGTGATAATAAAAATGGCTAAATCAAGAGCAAAACGCATTTTCACATATGTTTTCCTGTCCCTCGTCGCTTTTATTTCCATTTTCCCATTTTTCTGGATGATCGTCAGCGCCACAAACAAATCGGTAGACGTGACCAAAGGCACGTTGCTGCCGGGCTCTGCTTTAATTGAAAACATTAACAAACTGCTCGATTCCACGAATCTGATTCAGGCACTGGGCAATTCAGCGATTATCTCGATCATTTCCACTGTTCTGGCTTTGCTGATTGGTTCCATGGCTGGTTACGGGTTTGAGGTATATCGTACGAAATCCCGTGATATCGTGTTTAACATCCTGCTCATGTCCATGATGATCCCGTTTGCAGCGATTATGATTCCGCTCTATCGCATGTTTGCAACCATTTCGAGTACGGTACCGGCAATCGGTATCAACACGATGGGATCCGTTATTTTGCCAACCATCACAACAGCGTTCCTGATCTTCTTCTTCCGTCAGAACACCAAAATGTTCCCGAAAGATTTGCTGGAGGCTGGGCGTATTGACGGTCTGAGCGAACTGGGTATTTTCTTGAAAATCTATATGCCGACGATGAAAACAACCTATGCAGCAGCAGCGATCATTACATTCATGAGCAGCTGGAACAACTACCTGTGGCCGCTGATCGTATTGCAAACGCCTGATCAGCAAACCATTCCGTTGTTGATTTCCAACCTTGGCGCAGGTTATGCTCCAGACTATGGGGTTATCATGACAGCCGTTGTTATTGCAACCCTTCCGACAGCACTGGTGTTCTTCATTATGCAGAAACACTTTGTTGCAGGTATGGTTGGTTCGGTAAAATAAAGTTAACCGCATATGACGTCCATATGCACGAATGCAGGAAAGAAGGGAGGACGCCTGTACAGGCGTACCTCTGTCTTTTTTGTATAAAGCAAAGATTAAGGCAGTTCTGTTGTAAGCTTGAAATAACTCAAAACGATATTCGTTCTACAGAGGGAGAGAGAGCCGATGAAAGCAACAAAGGCAGATATCAACTGGTTGGGAGATGTAAGTGTATTTGAGGTGAACCGTCTGCACGCATACTCCGATCACCGCTATTACCATACGATGGAAGAGGCTGTTGCTAATGCTTCCATGTCGATGCGTTATGATCTGAACGGAACATGGAAATTCAACTATTCCATCCGCCCGGATTGCCGTCCTGAGCTGTTCTACACTTCGGAATACTCCAGCGAAGGCTGGGATGATATTGAAGTGCCAGGACATATTCAGCTGCAAGGCTACGGACAGATTCAATATGTAAATACACAGTATCCGTGGGATGGTCTGAATGAACTTCGTCCACCGGCACTGCCGCAGGACAAAAATGCGGTGGGCAGTTACATTCGCACATTCCATCTGCCAACGGGCTGGGAAGCAAACCCGGTATATATTTCATTCCAAGGTGTGGAATCCGCGTTTTATGTATGGCTGAACGGGCAGTTTGTCGGTTACGGCGAAGACAGCTTCACACCATCTGACTTTGACTTGACCCCGTTCCTTCAGGATGGAGAGAACAAACTCGCGGTTGAGGTATATCAACGCAGCACGGGCAGCTGGCTGGAGGATCAGGACTTCTGGCGTTTCTCCGGTATTTTCAGAGACGTATATCTGTATACCGTGCCAGCAGCACATATTCGTGATGTGCATGTTCGGACGGATCTGGACAAGTCATACACAAACGGTACCTTGGAGCTGGATCTGAAGTTGGAAGGAAAAGCGGCAGCTGGAGCGCGTATCGAAGCCGAACTTCGGGACAAGGATGGCAATACGGTTAAAACCTTCGGTACGAATGAAGTGGGCAATGGCCTGGTGCAGCTTCGTGAAGAAATCGGTCAAGTCCATCTCTGGAGTGCCGAGATTCCTTATCTGTATCGTTTGTATATCCGTGTATATGATGCAGCAGGCAACCTTGTGGAAGTTATTCCTCAAGCCGTTGGTTTCCGCAAGTTCGAAATGATCGACAAGGTTATGCATATCAACGGCAAACGCATTGTGTTCAAAGGGGTAAACCGTCATGAGTTCAACCCGCGTCGTGGTCGTGCAATTACAAAAGAAGACATGCTGTGGGATGTGCGTACGATCAAGCAGAACAACATGAATGCCGTTCGTACATCACACTACCCTAACCAAAGTCTGTGGTACGAGCTGTGTGACGAGTACGGATTGTATGTTATTGACGAGATGAACCTGGAAACTCACGGCTCCTGGCAAAAGCTTGGCGCTGTTGAGCCTTCTTGGGTAATCCCTGGTGACAAGCCAGAGTGGCATGACATTGTTATGGATCGTGCAATCTCGATGGTAGAACGTGACAAAAACCATCCGTCCATTCTGATCTGGTCCTGCGGTAACGAATCTCACGGCGGTGAAGTGATCTATAAAGTATCCCAATACTTCAAAGAAGCTGATCCGACACGGTTGGTTCATTATGAAGGTGTATTCCACGACCGTCGTTTCAATGACACAAGTGACATGGAATCCCGGATGTATGCGAAGCCGGCTGACATCGAGGAATTCCTGAACGATAACCCGACCAAACCATATATCAGCTGTGAATACATGCACGCGATGGGTAACTCTATTGGCGGTATGCATAAATACACTGAACTTGAGGATAAGTACCCGATGTATCAAGGTGGCTTCATCTGGGATTACATCGACCAATCGATCTACAAAAAGGATCGTTATGGCAAAGAATATTTGGCATATGGCGGAGACTTTGGAGATCGTCCATCGGATTATTCCTTCTGCGGCAACGGCATTGTTCATGCAGATCGTAAAGTGACGGCTAAAATGCAGGAGGTTAAATTCCTGTATCAGAATATCAAGCTTTTCCCAAGTCGTGACGGCGTTAAAATTGTAAATCAGAACCTGTTCGCAGATACATCCGCGCTTGAACTGGTGTACAGCCTGGAGCGCGAAGGACACGAAGTATTGTGCGGCACACTGGATGTCAATGTGGCTGCGGAAAGTGAAACCGTAGTTGAGCTTCCTTTGAATGCAAAGGCTCTTGAAGGTGGCGAATATGCTGTCAACGTAGCGTTTGTGCTTAAAGAAGCAACGCTGTGGGCGGACAAAGGTGATGAAGTGGCATTCGGCCAGTTCATTTTCACACAAGAAGGAAGCCAAGCAGCTGCGGCTGTAGATCAAAATCTGGTGAGCGATATCCACGTGGTTGAAGGTGACGTAAACATCGGCGTTCGCGTTGGCCAAACCCATGCTTTGTTCTCCAAGCAATTTGGTACACTGGTATCCCTGAAATTCTCTGGACGCGAAACGATTGCGATCCCGCCGGCACCACTGTTCTGGCGTGCAACGACAGACAATGACAAAGGTACAGCGATGGGCTTTGAGCTAGGCGCATGGTATGCTGCCAGCCTGCTGCCGCGCCTTGTAGAATGGAAGCATGAACAGAAACCGGATCAATACAGCATTGAGTTCACTTACAAGCTCAACATCTCCGCAGATGTAGTTGTTAAAGTGATGTACACCGTGCTTGCCGATGGCAGTGTGCATGTGCATAACACGTACAAAGGCACTGAGGGCTTGCCAAACCTGCCAATCCACGCGCTGTCGTTCAGAACGTCTCCGGACTATGAAAATGTAGAATGGCTGGCGATGGGACCAGAGGAAAACTATGCCGATCGTGCATTCGGTGCACGTCTGGGCATCCATGGCAGCAAAGTAGCGGATACTATGGCTCCTTATCTTGTACCACAAGAGTCGGGTAATCGTACAGGCGTACGCTGGGGCAAGTTGACGGACAATGCCGGACGCGGATTCAAGATCGAAGCTTCCGGCTCGCCGGTTGAACTGAATGTGTCACCTTATACAGCGTTTGAGCTGGAAAATGCGCAGCATGTGTATGAGTTGCCGCCAGTGCATTACACAGTTGTTACGGTAGCCGGTAAACAAATGGGTGTTGGCGGTGATGACAGCTGGGGCGCTCCGGTGCACCCGGAATACCAAATCCCTTCCAATGGTGAGCTGAGCTTCGAATTTGTCATCCGTTCATTGTAAGAGAGAAGGTTAATTAAAACTTGGTGCGCAGGCTTATATTTCAAGTCTGTAAGCCGTAGTTTGCAGTAAAAGCCAAAGCAGAGGTTCCTCGATGATGAGGACCTCTGTTTTGTTTTATTTTTATATAAAGGAGAGTTTTGGAAGGGGGAGTCAGGACAGCTGAGCACAGGTATGTTTGAAACCGTTCTCGTTCGGTTCTCGTAATGTACAGCAACAAAGAGATGAAGGAGGGGACAGGATGAGCAGAAAAGCAAAAACAGGGATGTGGCTGACGGTGCTGGCCGTTCTGGGCATTATTGTTGGATCATTTATCTGGTATTTCAACACCGCTTCTGGTGAGCGCGCACTCAAAACGATGAGATCCAATAATGCCGGAGGACTGGAGCGTGTAGTGAAGGTGTACAGCAGCTCAGGTGAGCTGATCCAGACCTATGAAGGCAAGATCGATGTGCAGGATACCGAGTATGGAAACAAGGTGCTGTTTGATCTGAACGGCAAACGTATTGTGATCTATAATGCAACCGTGGTAACGGAAGAGAAATAAAGCACTGAAGAGAATTGAAAGATAGATGCAAAGTGACGAGTGTTCGCGCGGTCCAGAGCAAGGCCAACCAGCTTGAGGAGACATATCTCTGCTTCTGTAGTAAAATTAAGGAAAATAATGAGAATTGAGTGATACAGAATGATGATTTTCTTGGTTGCTCTTGCTTTGCTCGGCATGTTAGCTTTTTATAGTTTGCTTGCTTATTTTTTAATTCGTTTGATATCCAAAAAAGGGTTTAAAGTGACGTTAACGAAATACGAAATTTTAGAAATGATGACTTGGCTTGCTTTGATCGTTATTGTTTTTTATAACATTAAGTCGTGGTCGTCTTCTACAATCTTACCGGCTGTCTTGCTTATCATACCATTAAGGAATATGCGGATTTCGAATAGAAAGCACAGAGAGCGCATTAAACGGGAATCAGCTGCATTGCAGTGAATAAGGAGGGCACGTTGTGATTCTGGGCAAAACAACAGATACGTCAGGGCTGACCAAGGTTGCGGAGCTATCGGATGAATTACAGCCCGTTTTTGAAAGAGCGGCCGAGAAGTATGCTCTGTGTGATATTGAATTGTACTTCGTTTTCCGCTGCCTGCCTGATGAATATGGACGTAAATCCAGCGTCAGGCACGTAAAGGTAGAAAGGGTGATCTACTTCGATCTGACGGTCAGTGAAGACCGTTATAAGAACTGGAACGTAAGCAAACAGCGACATGCCTTGAGCCATGCGTTTTATACATTTTTGGGTGAAAAGATGAAGAAGTACAAGATTGAGCATTTGGATACAGAGGAATTTACTTCGGATATGGGGATTTGGCTCAAGGAGATTGGATGGTTGCAGACAGAAGAGGACGCTGAATTTAATTGAGGGAGAAAGTTTCTAAAGACCTTATTCCACAAGGGATTTCACAACAAAAAGAAGCCCTCTTTCGAGAGCTTCTTTTTCATGGGAGAGGAGAAACCGGATGAAGAGCTTATGGGGAAACGTAAGTCTTCTCCGCGGTTGTCTACGACACTTGTGATGTCGATAATTATAGAATGGCCCAAGGCTTTCCTTTTTATACATATTGGTCAACAGTATTTTTCAAACCGAACCTGATTGTGGTACGATAGCTTTATCAATAAACTTACATAGAGAGAAAAGGTGACTCATTCGTGAGAGTGGTATCTGGAAGTGCGAAGGGCAGGCCGCTGAAGGCTGTTCCCGGCACAGGTACGCGACCGACCACTGATAAGGTGAAGGAAGCGTTGTTTAGCATGATCGGCCCTTATTTTGAGGGCGGAACAGCATTGGATCTGTTTGCGGGCAGTGGAGGTCTCGGTATCGAGGCGCTGAGCCGGGGCATGGACAAGGCTGTTTTTGTTGATCTTGAACCGAAAAGTATTGAGGTAATCCGCGCGAATCTAAAGGCCACGAAGCTGGAGGATCAGGCGGCTGTATATCGTAACGATGCAGGTCGGGCGCTCAAAGCGCTCGCAAAGCGGAACACGGCATTTGAGCTGGTGTTTCTCGATCCACCGTATCGTATGAAAAATGGACATGAACTGATGTTAACGATGCATGAGCTGGAGCTGCTTGCACCGGATGCAACCATCGTGCTCGAATACGAGTCCAAACATGAGTACCCTGAGCAATTCGGGCCGTTTGAGCAAACGCGCAAAGCGATGTATGGGGAGACGGCTGTATCCATCTACGAATATGTACCGAATGCTTCAGAGGATGACGAGAACAGCAGCATAGAAGAGGAGGCTCCTCATGAATGAAATGATCCAGCGCAAGGAACGTATTGCCGTATATCCAGGCAGCTTTGATCCCGTAACGATGGGGCATCTGGATATTATTGCGAGAGCATCGAAGCAGTTTGACCGTGTGATCGTGGCTGTATTGAACAATATGAGTAAAAATCCACTCTTCACTGTAGAGGAGCGCAAGGAACTGATTCGAACGGTAACCAGCGACCTGCCAAACGTGGAGGTGGACAGCTTCCGTGATCTGACGGCTAATTATGTGCGGCAAAAGGAAGCTCAGGTCATCGTTCGCGGTATTCGCTCTGTGACGGATTTTGAATATGAGCTGATGCTTGCTTCCACCAACAGCAAGCTGAACCCGGATGCGGAAACGATTTTTATGATGACCAATCCGAAATACTCGTACCTCAGCTCCAGCATTGTGAAAGAAATTGCTCACTATCACGGGGACGTTACCGATCTGGTATCACCTGAGGTGGAAGCAGCACTTCGTCAGAAAATCAGCGAGAAGAGCGGCGGGTAGACCACAGGAGCATACCTGACAGACTAATCATAATGACAAGAAGCAAGCTGAGGCTTACGGCTGCGACAGGGAAGGCGCTCCAGATGATCTGGATCGTACTGGTTGTGTCATAATAAGGCATGAACCACTGTAACAGCAAAGGGTGTGACTCACGAGCTGCAGTGGTCTGCCAAGCAGCCCAGGCTTCTGTGGAATATTGGCTGAATGGTTTCCATAACGAGAGTGTAAGGCCAAATGCGATCATGGCATGTGCCAGCCGAACGACTATAAAATACAGTATGGATTGGCGCCCGGGAATGGCTGTTCTCAGGATCGAGGTCACTTGTAAATGCGAGCAGATGCCACCCCAGCCGAGCGCGGCAGCCAGAAGGGCCATCAGCATGGCGGGGTCCAGCGCTGTTTTGCTAATCTGATATGTACCCAGGTGAAGTTCAAGAACAGATGGCCATACCGCCGCTGAAATGCCAGGGGTCAGATAAAGAGAAAGCAGCCGGATGAATACGGCAAAAACGATAATGTATCCTCCGGTTAACATCAACGTCTGTACCGCCTGGGATACGGTGTCACCAAGCAATTTGCCGAACCCCCGTGCATCCCGGCTGTGCGCTTCTCGAGCTGCCTGCAGCATGCGGGAGATTAAACTTAGCCTGCGGGGTGACTGAGATTGTTCACGGGTTGATCCAAGGACTGATATCGAAGTGGACGTTGAGCCTGATGCGAGGCTGCCCTTGCGAGCGGCTGGATGGAATCGCACCGCTGCTGCGGCCGCAATCCAGCCGCTAATCCAGTGTATTATTAGAAGGAAATACCCGGCGGCAGGCTGATGAAGAAAAGCCCCCCCTATGACGAGCAGAATCATCATCGGATTGGCGAAATGAGCTGCAGCAACTACGATAACCGCCTGTCTGGCGGTCATTTGTTTATCCTGAACCAGACGGAAAACGGCATCTGCTGCGGCCGGGAAGCCCCCGCACATACCTACTGCAAGAGCAAAACCTGCATGGCCAGGGAGCTTGAACACACGCTGCATTAAGGGTTCAAGCATCACCCCGATGGCATGGGTAAAGCCAAAGGCAGTCAGCATTTGCGACAGCATCAGGAACGGCAGCATGGCGGGAAAAACGATTTTCCACCAGATGTCGAGTCCCTGAATGGAGGCGTCAAATGCTTCTTTGGGAGAGGCGACTACTGCAATAACGAGCATGAATGCACTGCTGCTCAGAATCAGGGTGCGTAATACACCTGAGCTGCGAACCTCACTGGATACGGCCATGGTCTCACCTCTTTATTGAATAGGCCTTTAGCGGCATTGACATCATTGTGGACGGCCGAAGCACGTCCGTAAACGGCTCGGCCTTGACCAGACAGACAGCCATGAAGCAGCGGCCGATCCAGCCTGTACCATTGTATGCAGGAACGCCAAGGTGTTAGAATGATAACCACATTAAATCAGAAAATAAGATGAGCTAAACAGTTACACGCAAGCATATCTTGGGGAGATGGAACGGAGGCTCATGGGATGAATCGAATCCGTAAAACGGGCGGTTTCAGAGCTTCGATCTATGTGATCGCGGTGGCTCTGATCGTCTATCTTACCGTGTATATGCCAACGCCGTATATCATATATACACCTGGCAGCGCGGATGAAGTTAAACCGATGGTTACCGTGAAGGACGGTGACAAGGATGAACGCGGCGTTTTCATGATGACAACCGTGTCGGCGACTTATGCAAATTTATTTTTGCTAGGGACCTCGTTGTTTGATAAAAATGCACAAGTGGATAAAAAGGAAGATCGTCTTCGCGGTAAAAGCGAGGCGGAGTACTCGGCTGAACAGGTGTGGTTCATGAGCGATTCGCAATCCTCTGCCATGGAAGCCGCATATGAGAAGGCGGGGATAGCCTATTCCATCGTGCCGGAGCACATCTTTGTATTCGGGCTTTCGGAAGATCCGAAACCGGATGGGGATATTGAGCCTGGAGATATTATTCTGGGTGTAAACGGCACAGCTACGCCGGATAATACGGCTTTGGCTGAACAGCTCAAGGGGAAAAAGGCCGGAGATACGGTGGAGATGCAGCTGGAGCGCGGCGGTGAAACGATCAGCAAGGACGTGACGCTGGTTCAGGTCAAGGACAGTCAGACAGGAAAGACACGGCCAGGGCTCGGTGTGATGATCGGGGCTGTGCAGAAGGTCAAACCTGAAGATCCGAATAAACAGATTACATTTACAAGTACCCAGGTGGGCGGCCCTTCTGCCGGGCTGATGTTTACACTGGAAATCTACAATCAGCTGACTCCGGGTGATCTGACGAAAGGGCATCGGATTGCAGGCACAGGCACGATTACGAAGGACGGTGTAGTTGGAGCGATTGGTGGTGTGCAGCATAAAATTGTAGCCGCTGATCGTAAAAAGGCCGAAATATTCTTTGTACCCAAAGATAATTACAAGGAAGCCGAAGCCAAGGCCAAACAAATTCACACCAGCATGAAACTTGTGCCTGTCAGCACCCTTGATGATGCATTGAATTATCTGAATACCCTGTCTGTGAACTCGTAATTTGTCAGAGCGTATGGATGAAGAACAGGAATCGGGTTCAGATGGAGGACGATGTGCCGAAGAGTGGATCAGGTGGAAAATGTTACGCGTAACGAGAACGGAAAAAAGCAGAAGAAGAAGTTGATCATGAAGATGAGATGGTTGTCATTGTCGTTCTTGCTGAAAAAAATGGAATGAAAAATCCCTTGTTGTGGCTGCCTGAACGGGCTGTGGACAGCAAGGGATTTTTTTGAGGTGTTTCAGACATGTTGAAGATGTATATTGCACATTTTACACGTTGGATAGCTGAACATGTGCTCAAAGACCATGGTCAGAAGAAAATTGAATGCTGATTCCTGTTGTTTTCTAAATTCGTACTGGTGACTCGTAGTAATCGCTGTACATGGCGCGTGATATGCCGTGTGAATCAGCTTGTCCATATGCGAGTGCATAAGCGGCCTGTGCCTGAATGTCCAGCTCGAGCTGATGATGTGTGAACGTTGACGGCTTCACGACGACAGGCAGCGAGGCCGTTTTTTTCATTTGTTTAAGCAGATGCTGTCCAGTTGATGTGAATCCAAGGACACGCAAATATCCGGGTCCTGCAGCTAACTGCTCCGGGGAACACTCGTGCTTGGTGTGATTCAGGAGCAGGTGCGCGAGCATGCGCTGCAATTTGGTGCGTGTGTACCGCTTTGTTTTGAGCGCATTCAGGAGAGCTTCGACGGAAGGCTCCTTGAGCTGGGCGAGTGCACGCAGGAGCCGATGCTCCAGCCCCTCCGTGACTTCGGCGATGCGTTCCAGCTCGCAGGCACGGCGGGTAGCCGCGATGTGCAGCAGCGGCTGCGCAAAGCGCTCCCAGTGTATGGGAGCGCGCCCCTCCTGCCATTCGCGCTGCAGAATGGCAAGGCTTGCCGCCGGCACGTACGGCGCGGCGGCGTTGGGCCCGTCCGCCAGCAGCAGGCGGCGGACGGCTGTGGCACTGGCGATCGCCCCCGGGCCGGGCGTCGCCTGGTGATAGGCGGCACCGGTACGTGCCGCCGTCAAGGGCCGGATCGCGCTGCCAAGCCGCTGCAGCGCGATGAGGTAGTGCAGCCCAAGCGAATTGTTGGGCTGCTCCAGCAGTGCCGCGGCGTCGTCAGCATCGACGCCGCCGGGCGCCAGAGCTGCCGCCGCGCCTGCGTACGCGGCGGGGTAGCTGGCGCCTTCCCGCAGGCGGCGCGCGATATCCTCGCGCAGCCCTGCGGGCTCCACAGCCAGCACGCGCGCAATGCGCTGCAGGCTGTCGATGTCGCCGGACTCGCTGCCAAAGCAGAGCGAGTCTACAACCCCGGTGCGGTGCAGCAGCGATACCGCACCAAAGGCGAACCATTCGGCCGGTTGAACTGCGTAGGCAACCGGCAGCTCAAGCACCAGATCGGCGCCTGCATGCAGCGCCATCTCTGCGCGTGCCCTTTTACCAACGATGGCGGGTTCGCCGCGCTGGAGAAAAGGGCCGCTCATCACGGCAACAACGGCGTCTGCTCCGCTAAGCCGCCGTGATTCATTCAGATGGTGCACATGTCCGTTGTGCAGCGGGTTATATTCCACAATAACGCCTACAGCTTTCATCAGTGATGCTCCTTTCTATGTATTGTGTGCATAAATTAATTTTTCTGGATATAGGAACCTAATTGAATAGCGCGGTGATCCTGAATTTATATGTAGATGTGCCTATCATCGTATCTTAATCTTTCACACATGTTTGAATACAATACGACCCGTCTGACAACCAGCCTGCCGTCGATCAAGGGTCTTTGCCCCTTTCATCATAGAATAGAGCTTGCTTTAGAGCAAATCATACAAGAAGACAAAAACATAAAGAGGTACAGATCTTCCAGATTCAATATGAAATGACCAGCTGGAGCGGAGAGTTCCACCATGGAGATGCTGGTGATAAACATGACTTGTAGTTATGATGCAGTAAGTCTATAATAGTTTAGATGTGACGAGTTCATCAGGAATATCGGTTTCGGATAGGGTGTAAAGTTAAAAGTGTTGACAAACCTCTTTAGAAATCGGTATAATGATTTTTGTTTGTTAAGTCAATTTCATAAATCTATCTGCGGGTGAAAGCCGGATTACATACAGTCAGGAATGAACGCACATATTAGGATCATCTTGAACTGTATATTGCCGCCATTCGTCTGGACAACTATTTATGAAATTGGTTTCGTTTGGAGTGATGAAACATGTTAATGCCATTTCGCAAAGTGGCAACCAGTGATCGCCCCCTGCATTTTAACGAACAGTGGGATATCAAACATCTGGTTTCTAACCGACAAGATATCACAGCCGTTACCCCGCTGACAGCGGATTTGTTCGCAGAGAGCAGAGAGGGTAACGTTGTGGATGTTCACGGCAAATTGACGGCAGGAGCGGACATGTTGTGCTCTCGTTGTCTGAAGCCGCTTAGTGAACATTTTCATATTGATTTTCATGAGCAATTCAAGCAGGGAAAACAACCGGAGCAATTGCCGGAAGATGATGATACCCTCTATGTGGATGAGGATAGCGTTGATCTGAAAGGTTATGCCGAGGAAGCTTTTCTGCTGGATCTTCCGTTTGTACCGCTCTGCAGCGATACATGCAAGGGGCTTTGTCCCAAGTGTGGCCATGAGCTGAACGAAGGTGACTGCGGTTGTGATAACCAGGTTATCGATCCGCGGCTTGCAGGACTCAAGGATTTTTTTAAATGAGCATGATTGAAAATCGAACGTAACAACTACCTGCAAAGGTTGATTTTGATAAGGAGGTGGGAATAATGGCAGTACCTCAACGGAGAACGTCCAAGACGCGTCGCGACAAACGTCGCACTCACTTTAAATTGGCTGTACCGGGCATGGTGAAATGTGAACAATGCGGCGAATTGAAGCTTGCTCACCACGTGTGCAAAGTGTGCGGAACGTACAAAGCAAGAGAGATCATCTCTCAATAATAGCTGGACATGGAGCAGCACTTCATTTTGATGAGGTGCTGCTTTTTTATGCTTGCATGGTTGGAACACATCACGAATGAGAGTTGTTGGAATCGTTTGAAGTGAACAGAAATCCCATTGCGGCATGCCGTTCGATGTTACATGAAATTGCTGCAGAACACTTTGCTGTAGAGATGTGGATTTTGTTAGACCAGCCTTTCTTTTTGACACAGGATGAGATATACTATAGTTTAGTACCAGGTTCTAAGATTTGACGTTACATACAGATAAACATATACTTTCGTCAGAAACAGCTCTGGTTGATCGGAGATTATATTGTATAGAGATGCGGGATTTACAGATTGAACGGATCAAAGAGTGGTCCTGGAAATGATACAGCAGGGGGTGTCAGGCATCGAGCGATTACCGAAGAGACAGAGGCAGCAGCAATTAACGAAAATGATAGATGAGAATCCGTTTGTGACCGATCAGGAGCTTACACGTCAATTGAAGGTAAGTATTCAGACGATCCGTCTTGACAGACTGGAACTCGGAATACCTGAGCTTCGGGAACGTATGAAGCTTATGGCGGAGCGGTCGTATGATCAGGTGCGCTCTTTGCCCCTGCACGAAATTATTGGTGATATCGTCGATCTGCAGCTGGATAAGAGCGGCATTTCGCTATTTGAGATCAAGGAAGAGCATGTTTTCTCCAGAACAGGCATTGCGCGTGGGCACTACGTTTTCGCACAAGCCAACTCACTGGCTGTAGCCGTCATTAATGACGAGATCGCACTAACCGCTTCCGCTGATATACGTTTCGTGCGCTCGGTTCGTTTAGGCGAGAAATGCATTGCCAAAGCCTATGTGAAATCAATCCCGGGACAAAAGGGCAAAGCAAAGGTTGAAGTGTTCACTTATGTTGGAGAAGAAATGGTGTTCCAGGGCAATTTTGTTATTTATCATTCAGATGGAGAAGACAGCAAAGAAGGAGGGCATTTGGAATGAGAATCGTCATTGATGCAATGGGGGGAGATAACGCCCCTGCGTCAACCGTGGAAGGCGCTGTTGCTGCCGCTACGGAATGGACGGATACACAGATCGTCCTGGTTGGCGATGAAGCCCAGCTTGAACCTCTTTTAAGTCAGTCAGGAGCAAGACCGGCCAACTTGAGTGTTCGGCATGCTTCCGAAGTCATCGGAGCAGAGGATGAGCCGGTAAGAGCGGTAAGACGCAAGAAGGATTCCTCGATGGTTGTAGCGGGGCGAATGGTCAAAGAGCGTGAAGCGGATGCCATGATCTCTGCGGGCAATACCGGAGCGTTAATGACTGCGGGATTGCTCGTTGTAGGTCGTATGGAAGGCATCGAGCGACCGGCACTTGCCCCTATGATTCCAACGATGGATGATGTGGGCGTGCTTGCGCTTGATCTGGGCGCGAATATGGATGCCAAACCGGAACATTTGGCGCAATATGCGCTGATGGGCAGTTTGTATCGGCAAAAGGTACAAGGGATTGCGTCGCCTCGTGTGGGTTTGCTTAATGTTGGAACAGAGGCGGGCAAGGGTAACGAGCTGACCAAACATGCTTATCCGCTGCTGGAGCAGCTGCCCATTCGTTTTGTTGGCAATGTTGAGGCGCGAGATGTACTTACAGGAGCTTGTGATGTGCTGGTATGCGATGGATTCGCGGGTAACATTCTGCTGAAGTCGCTGGAAGGTGCAGCAGGAGCGATCTTCGGACTGCTCAAAGAAAAGTTTACTTCATCCTTCAAAAATAAACTGGCTGCCGCTGTGCTGATGCCAGAGCTGCGCGGCCTGAAAAGCAAGCTGGATTACACGGAGCACGGCGGTGCCCCGCTGCTTGGTTTGAGCGGGCTGGTCGTGAAAAGCCATGGCTCGGCTGATGGCAATGCCATCAAAAACGCGGTGCGTCAGGCACGGATTGCAGTGCAAAATCAGCTGGTGGACAGCATATCTAAGGAAATTAGCGGGAAGTGAGTGACGATATGAATAATTTACGCCCGGTAGGGATTATCGGTACAGGTAAATATGTGCCTGAGAAAATTTTAACCAATAGTGATCTGGAAAAAATGGTAGATACGAATGACGAATGGATTGTCAGCCGTACAGGCATTAAAGAACGTCATATCGCTGCACCGGATCAAGCGACATCCGATCTGGCGTATGAGGCGGCGTTAAAGGCGCTTGAATCAGCGGGCATGACAGGCAGTGACCTTGATCTGATTATTGTTGCAACAATTACACCGGACTCTTCTTTCCCTTCGACAGCCTGCATTCTGCAAGATAAACTTGGGGCAAAAGGAGCAGCTGCATTTGACCTGTCCGCTGCATGCTCCGGTTTTGTTTACGGCCTTGCAACAGCAACAAGCTTTATCCAGAGCGGTATGTACAACAATGCGCTCGTCATCGGAGCAGACTGCTTGTCACGTATTACAGATTATACAGACCGCAACACTTGTGTACTCTTCGGGGATGGAGCCGGCGCTGTCGTTGTCGGTGAAGTACCGGAAGGCCGCGGCTTCAAAGCATTTGATCTCGGTGCCGAAGGTGCAGGTGGCAGCCTGCTTCAGATCGAAGGCGGCGGTTCACGTCTGCCAGCAAGTGCAGAGACGGTGGAGAATAAAAAGCATTATATCTACATGAACGGTCGTGAAGTGTTTAAATTTGCAGTTCGTGTAATGGGGACAGCAACCGTTGAGGTGCTTCGCAAAGCCGGTATGGATCGTACAGACGTTGATTTGTTCGTGCCGCATCAGGCGAATGTCCGCATTATTCAATCCGCAATGCAGCGGCTAGAGCTTCCTGAAGAGAAAGTCGTTGTGAATGTGGATAAATATGCGAATACTTCGGCTGCATCCATTCCGCTGGCACTGGTTGAAGCTGCTGAAGAAGGACGCATGAAAGCTGGAGATACCGTTCTGATGGTTGGTTTCGGCGGCGGTTTGACATGGGGCGCATCCGTACTCGTATGGTAAACTAGACAGCTGGAGGATGAATGAAATGGGTAAAATCGCTTTTGTATTCCCTGGACAGGGATCACAGACGGTAGGTATGGCGAAGGATGCGTATGAGTCCGTGCCTGCTGCCACAGAAATTTTTCGCACAGCGGATGAAGCATTAGGCTTCTCGCTGAGCAGCCTGATCTTTGAAGGACCAGAGGCTGAGCTGAAACAGACATCCAATACACAGCCGGCTCTGCTCACATCAAGTATTGCCTTGCTGGAGGCATTCAGAGAGAAAGGGATCGAGCCGGATTATACAGCAGGACATAGTCTGGGTGAGTACAGCGCACTTGTAGCTGCGGGAGTTCTCTCCTTCCAGGATGCTGTTCAGATTGTTCGCGCGCGTGGTCAATACATGGAAGAGGCTGTTCCAGGAGGACAAGGAGCCATGGCTGCTGTTCTGGGTGCAGATCGGGAAGCGCTGGGGGTGCTTTGCCGTGATGTGTCCGGGAGTGGTCATGCGGTTGAACTTGCCAACATCAATTGTCCGGGGCAGATTGTCATCTCGGGTGTAAAAGAAGGCGTTGCTGCCGTTTCGGAACGGGTGAAAGAAGCGGGCGGCAAACGTGCTATTGCACTTGAAGTGAGTGGTCCGTTCCACTCTTCATTAATGAAAGGCGCAGCAGAGAAGCTGGCAGACAAGCTGAGCACGGTTACGTTCTCACCTGCACAGGTTCCTGTGGTGGCCAATGTTACGGCTCGTCCTGCGGAAGAGGGACAATTTCAACAATTGCTGACGACACAGGTCTATTCTCCGGTTTTATGGGAAGACAGTGTGACATGGCTGATTGAGCAGGGTGTGGATACGTTTATCGAGATTGGTTCAGGCAATGTTTTGACCGGTTTGATTAAAAAAACAGATAAAACCGTAAAACTATACAATGTAAACAGTCTTGAAACGTTGGAAGCAACGGCAGCAGCTCTGAAATAAGAGTTCAACTTGTGTAGATTCAGGGAGAGGAGGAATGGTTATGTCTAAACCGTTAGAAGGTAAAAATGCATTGGTAACTGGAGCATCGCGTGGTATTGGTCGCAGCATTGCACTTGCTCTGGCTGAAGCTGGTGCAAATGTAGCTGTCAACTATGCTGGCAGTCAGGCTGCCGCTGAAGCTGTAGCCGAAGAGATTCGGGCCAAAGGTGTTCAGGCCATTACAATTCAGGCTAATGTAGGTCTGATGGATGAGGCGGAACAGATGGTCAAAACGACGCTTGATGCGTGGGGGAACGTTGATATTCTGGTGAATAACGCCGGAATCACTCGGGACAACCTGATCATGCGTATGAAAGAAGAGGAGTTCGATCAAGTCATCGAAACGAATCTGAAAGGGGTGTTTAACTGCCTGAAGGCAGTCACTCGTCCAATGATGAAGCAGCGCTCGGGGAGAATTATTAACATTTCTTCTGTCGTGGGCGTGCTCGGTAATCCCGGACAAGCGAACTATGTTGCAGCCAAGGCTGGTGTTATCGGTTTAACCAAAGCCTCTGCACGTGAGCTGGCTTCTCGCGGAATTACCGTAAACTGTGTTGCGCCAGGGTTCATCGAAACCGATATGACAAAAGAGTTGTCTCAGGAACTGGTTGATGGTATGCTTAGCGGCATTCCGTTGTCACGTCTGGGACAGCCGGATGAAATTGCCGGTGTTGTTACATTCCTTGCGTCAGAGGCTTCGTCTTATATGACAGGTCAGACACTGCATGTCGATGGCGGCATGTACATGTAAACATTCCTGGACTTGAATCAAAGTCGGGGAACAGGCGCTGGACGATCCGAAATGCCGGAAAAAGGCCGGGTTCCCCGGCCGGGAGCCGCATATGTCTTCTATGGCATTTTGCCTGCGATTCTCGTATAATACCTAGGAGGAGGTGAACCGGATGTCCGATGTATTGGAGCGTGTAAAACGCATCGTCGTCGACCGCTTGGGCGCAGACGAAGCTGAAGTTACACTTGAAGCATCTTTCAAAGAAGATTTGGGTGCTGATTCTTTGGATGTAGTGGAATTGGTCATGGAATTGGAAGATGAATTCGATTTGGAAATCTCTGATGAAGATGCAGAAAAAATTACGACCGTAGGTGAAGTTGTAAACTACATACAATCTCATACCTAAAGTCAATTCAGTCCCGCTCCTGTTGTTCAACAGGCGGGACTTCTCATCATTCATTGGTTTTTCACATCCCGCAGACGATTATGCTTCGTTGATCTTCGGAAAGATGTAAAGCATAGCCGTCTGCGGCTATTCCCACAAAATACTTGCGTAATGCAGTCGATATAGAGGTGAGTCGGTTGAAACAAAGAGTCGTAATTACCGGAATGGGCGTAATGACATCGCTCGGAAAAGATTTGGAAACGTTCTGGGGCAGTTTAATGGCAGGCAAGTCCGGAATCTCTCAGATTGAGGCGTTTGATGTTAGTGAATACACGACACAGATTGCAGCCGAGATCAAGGATTTCAACCCGGAAGAGTATATGGATCGTAAGGACGCGCGCAAAATGGACCGTTTCGTTCAGTTCGCTGTAGCTGCCGGCTTCAAGGCGGTGGAGGACAGTGGTCTGAAAATTAACGAGAACATTGATGCAGAGCGTTTTGGCGTATCCATTGGTTCAGGGATTGGCGGCTTGGGAACCTGGGAAGACCAGCACAATGCACTCCTGCAAAAGGGGCCTAAACGTGTCAGCCCGTTTTTTATCCCGATGATGATCTCAAACATGGCTTCTGGCCAGATGTCGATTTCATTAGGTGCTAAAGGTCCGAACATTAACGTGGTTACTGCTTGCGCTACAGGAACACACTCCATCGGCGATTCATTCAAGCTGATTGCCAACGGGGATGCAGATGCGATGATCTGCGGCGGTGCGGAAGCGACCATCAGACCTACGGGATTGGCAGGTTTCTGTGCTATGCGTGCGATGTCTACACGTAATGATGATCCTGCAAAAGCGAGTCGTCCTTTTGATACAGGTCGCGACGGATTTGTTATGGGTGAGGGTGCAGGTATTCTGATTCTGGAATCACTGGAGCATGCTCAGGCACGTGGAGCGCGTATCTATGGAGAGGTTATCGGTTATGGTCTGACGGGCGATGCTCATCACATGACAGAACCAGACCCGGATGGAGCGGCACGTTGTATGACGATGGCACTTCGCAACGCAGGCATCAAGCCGGAAGAAGTGGATTACATCAATGCACACGGAACGTCAACGCCAGTTGGAGATCGTTCAGAAACGCTCGCAATCAAAAAAGCGTTTGGCGATCATGCGTACAAGCTTGCTGTAAGCTCTACCAAATCCATGACAGGTCATATGCTTGGCGCTGCAGGTGGTGTAGAAGCGGTAATCTGCGGATTGTCTCTGACACATCAGACACTGGCTCCAACGATTAACCTGGAGGATCAGGACCCTGAATGCGATCTGGATTATGTACCGAACGTTCCACGTCAAACTAAAGTCAATGTGGCGATGTCTAATTCATTTGGATTTGGCGGTCACAACGCTACCATTATTCTCAAAAAATTTGAAGCATAAGGGGCTAGTTCGTTTGAGTGAAGATCTGAAGCAGTTACAACAAAAACTTCAAATCAAATTTGACAACAGACAGCTTCTAAAACAAGCGTTTACCCATGCTTCTTATGTAAACGAACATCGGTTCAGTCAACATCAGGATAATGAACGTCTGGAGTTTCTGGGCGATGCTGTATTGGAGCTGACTGTATCGGAGTACTTGTATCATCTGTATCCTAACCGTCCGGAGGGTGAACTGACAAAGATGCGGGCCTCCATTGTCTGTGAACCTTCCCTCGTCAAATTTGCTGAAGCACTCGGTTTTGGACAATATGTACTTCTTGGTAAAGGTGAGGAATTAACCGGGGGACGTACACGTCCGGCTCTTCTCGCCGATGTGTTCGAGTCATTTATAGGTGCATTATATCTTGATCAGGGTCTTGAGCCTGTGCGGGCTTTTCTGGATCAGCATGTGTTTCCGTTAATCGTGGTTGGCAGCAAGCTGCAAATGAGCGATTATAAAACAGAGTTGCAGGAGCTTACACAGCATCACAATATGGGGGCTCTGGAATACCGGATCGTTGAGGAGCGGGGACCAGCCCATGAACGTGAGTTTGTCTCGGAGGTCCATATGGGTCAGGAACGGCTTGGCCGAGGTACGGGACGTTCCAAGAAAGAAGCGGAACAACAAGCAGCATCCGCGGCGCTTGAACGCTTGAAGCTTCCGGAGGCCTGAACGGTACAAGGCGGCGCATAGACAAACGAAGAGCAAAGAGCAGCCCGCGGGTCCGCCCTGGCGGAAGTAATTGGCCGGACTGCTTTTTGCTCTTTTTTTTGTAAAGAGGCTCGGGAAGTATTTTCGGATCTTTAATCGCGCTGAATGCATGATTTTGAAATTTGCAAGAGGAGGTGACGAGAAGCCCTATGTTTCTGAAACGAATAGAGTTGGGTGGATTCAAGTCATTTGCCGACAAAACGGAAATGGAGTTCGTTCGTGGCATTACAGCTGTTGTAGGCCCGAACGGAAGCGGAAAAAGTAATATCTCTGATGGCATCCGCTGGGTGCTTGGTGAGCAAAGTGCCAAATCACTGCGTGGGGGCAAAATGGAGGATGTTATTTTTGCAGGCAGTGATGCACGAAAGGCGGTCAATTATGGTGAGGTTTCGCTTACACTGGACAATGAGGATCATGCGTTAGCTCTTGATTTTGGAGAAGTGACCGTGACCCGGCGTGTGCATCGCAGCGGGGATAGTGAATATTTTATTAACAAACAATCCTGCCGCCTGAAAGATATTACCGAACTCTTTATGGATACCGGTATCGGTAAAGAGGCTTATTCCATCATTGGACAAGGACGAATTGAGGAGATTTTGAGCACTCGCTCTGAGGATCGCCGGGGGATTTTTGAAGAGGCTTCTGGAATCGTTAAATATAAATCACGCAAACGGGATGCTACGCGCAAACTGGATGAGACGGAACAAAATCTGCTCCGTATCCACGATCTCGTAACCGAGCTGGAGGACCAGATTGGGCCGCTGAAGGAGCAGTGCGAAAAGGCAGTGCATTATAAACAGCTGCGTGCAGAGCTGAAATCGAAAGAAATTTCGATGTACGTGTACCAGATTGAACAGATTCATGCTTCATGGAGCAAAGCAAGTGAACGACTGGCGTCCCTTAAACAGGAGGAAGTTGGCCTGGCTGCCATTGTGTCTACTCATGATGCGAAGCTTGAAAATGATCGCAATGCACTGCGCAAGCTGGAAACCGAGACCGAGGAGCTTCAAGCGGCCCTGCTGCAGTTCAGCGAGGCAACGGAGAAGAGCGAAGGGCTGGGAGAGCTGCTTCGGGAACGTGCACGTCATCTACAAGCGAATCAGGAGCAGTTGAAGGAAACGTTGACGGTGAGTGAAGAGAAACATCGTGAACGGGAAGCCGAGCTGCTTGCTTTGCGTGAGAAATTTGGCAAGCTTGAGCTTGAACTGGCTGATGTGAAAAACCGGTTGTCCGAAGAAGAAGCCAAATTGGTGGGCGTAACAGGTGGCATCAGTCAGCAGCAGGAGGAAAGTCTGAAAGGAAACCTGCTGGAGCTTATGAATCAGATGGCGCAGGCGCGAAACGAAATCCGTTATGTGGACCAGCAGAAAGAAACGCTGGAGCGCAGAATGAACCGTGCATCAGAGGAATCCGGCAAATGGGAAGAGCAGAAGGAATCGCTGGAAAGCCGTAAAGCTGAAATCCAGAAAAAGGTAGTTCAGTTAGGCAAGGAAATCAGCGAGCTGCGCGGAAATTACATTTCGGAAAGCGAGCGGCTGCAGTCGCTGCAGAAGCTGCTCGAGGAAAGCCGCAGCACGGTGCGTAAATGGGAGCAAAAGCGTGAGGCCCAGGTGTCCCGCCGGGATACGATGAAAGAGATGCAGGATGATTTTGACGGATTTATGCTTGGGGTCAAGGAAGTGCTCAAGGCTTCACGTAAAGGTGTACTGAATGGTGTACATGGCGCGGTGGCTGAGCTTGTCAAAGTGCCCGAGAAGGTTGAGCTTGCCGTAGAGACGGCCATGGGGGCTGCCCTGCAGCATATCGTTATGGAAAATGAAGCGGTATCAAGACAGGCCATCGCCTTTCTGAAGCAGCGTCAGTTGGGACGCGCGACCTTTCTGCCTCTGGACGTAATTCGCCCTCGTGCCATCGGTGCAGGTGAACGCTCCATGGTTGAGGGGATGGAAGGTTTTGTTGGTATCGGTGCCGAGCTTGTGCAATACGAGGACCGATACGCTTCGATTATTGGCAGCCTGCTTGGCAATGTTATTATTGCAGAAACGCTGGAGTTTGCTAATAAAATCGCAGCGCGCTGCCAATATCGTTTCCGTGTGGTGACGCTGGAGGGCGATGTCGTTAATGCCGGTGGTTCCATGACTGGCGGCAGTCAGCATAAGAAAAACGGCAGTCTGCTCAGCCGCAAGCGGCAGCTGGACCAGCTGGATCAGGATATTCTGGACACCGAGCAGCAGATTGTGAAGCTGCACCGGAGTGTAGATGATGTCAAAGCGCAGTTAGAGCAGTGTCAGGACAAGCTGGATCAGCTCCGTCAGTCTGGTGATGATACCCGGAATGCAGAGCAGCAGGCCTCCATGGAGATGAAGCAGATTGAGCATGAACTGCGTCATGTACTGGAGCAGGTTGCTGCAGCAGGACAGGAGAAGAGCGGGTTTACGGAAGAGATCAAGGAGCTCGATCAGTCCAGGATTGAAGCGGAGAAAAAGCTGGAGCAGCTGGAGGAAGAGGAAAAGGCTACGCATCGTGCGATTCATGCGGCAGAGTTTGCCCGGAAAGCCAATGAGTCAGCCAAAGAAGAGCTGCAGAGCCAGTTAACTGAACTGAAGGTTCGTGAAGGCAAGCTCGATCAGGAGCGTTTCTCCAATGAGGAACAGCTGCGCAGACTGGAGCGCGAGGTGGAATCACTCGTCAAGGATCTGCGGCAAAATCGTACACTTCTGGCTTCGATGGAAGCAGACTTCAAGAAAACGCAGAGCGAAAGTGTGAAGCAGATTGAAGATCTGAACGAATACAAGCTGAAAAAGGCAAATGCCTCTCAGGAGCTGGATTTCAAACGAGCAGCACGGAGTGAATTGTCCAAGAAGCTTGAGCTGGCGGAGAGTGAGACAAAGGAGCAGCGAACACAGCTCAAAGCGGTGGAAGAACAGCTGCGCCAGACCGAAATTTCGGTGAACCGCCTCGATGTAGAGCTTGAAAACATTCTGCGCAAGCTGACCGATGAATACGAGCTCGGTTACGAGCTTGCCAAAGAGCGTTATCCGGTTCCCGAGGATGTGGAAAGCACGCAGGCCGAGGTACAGAAGCTGAAACGTGCCATATCCGCTCTTGGCGATGTGAATCTGGGGGCCATTGAAGAGTTCGAGCGGGTTAATGAGCGCTATGAATTCCTGAATGAGCAAAAAAATGATCTGGTCGAAGCCAAAACGACGTTGTATCAGGTGATTCGTGAAATGGAAGACGAGATGGCCAAGCGCTTCAAGTTTACGTTTGATGCGATTCGCCGTGAGTTCGGCACCGTGTTTACGAAGCTGTTTGGCGGAGGGCGTGCTGACCTTGTGCTGATGGACCCGGAACGGCTGCTGGAAACGGGAATAGATATCGTAGCCCAGCCGCCAGGCAAGAAGCTGCAAAATCTGCAGCTGTTGTCCGGTGGAGAGCGTGCCTTAACGGCTATGGCACTGCTGTTTGCCATTTTGCATGTGAAGCCTGTACCATTCTGCGTACTGGATGAAGTCGAGGCTGCGCTGGATGAAGCGAACGTTGTTCGTTTTGCTCAATACTTGCGTGAATTCTCTGAACAAACACAGTTCATCGTTGTAACCCACCGCAAGGGGACGATGGAAGAAGCAGATGTTCTCTATGGAGTTACAATGGAGGAAGGCGGAGTCTCCAAGCTGGTTTCGGTTAAACTGGAGGATGAGGAAGCTGAAATCGCCTGATTCGGCTGGTGAAACTTGGAGTACAGCTATTAAAATGTTTTGCACACCATTACGATTCAATTATGCACACGATGGAGGGGCTTTATGAGTTTCTTTAAAAAGCTGAGAGACAGCATTGCAAGTAAAACGGAATCGGTGACCAAACAGTTCAAGGACGGACTTGAGAAAACCCGTAAAGGGCTTGTGGAAAAAGTAACCGATCTGGTCATTCGCCGCAAAAAAATAGATGAGGAATTCTATGAGGAGCTCGAAGAAATTCTGATCGGAGCGGATGTAGGCGTCAATACCGTCATGAATCTGATTGAAGACTTGCGTGCAGAGGTGAAAAAACGCAAGATTGAAGATGCAGCTGAGCTGCAGCCTGTATTATCAGAGAAGCTGACGGATTTGCTTCGTGGCGAGCAAAATAACGAGCTGAAAATGAATCCGGATGGCATTACCGTTATTTTGTTTGTTGGTGTGAACGGTGTTGGTAAAACAACAACCATTGGCAAGCTCGCTCATCGCTTCAAGCAGCAAGGGAAAAAAGTAATTATGGCTGCGGGGGATACGTTCCGTGCCGGAGCAATTGAGCAGCTTGAAGTATGGGGACAACGCGCAGGTGTTGATGTGATCAAGCAGCAATCCGGTTCTGATCCTGCGGCTGTTATGTATGATGCGGTGCAGGCTGCCAAGCAGCGCGGAGCAGATGTGCTCCTGTGTGATACGGCGGGTCGCTTGCAAAATAAAACAAATCTGATGGATGAGCTGAACAAAATCTATCGTGTCATTCAACGTGAAATTCCGAGTGCTCCGCATGAGGTGTTAATGGTGCTGGATGCAACTACAGGTCAAAATGCATTGAATCAGGCCAAGCTTTTCGGTGAGAAGAGCGGTGTAACAGGTCTGGTGCTCACCAAGCTGGATGGAACCGCAAAAGGCGGAATTGTTGTCGCCATTCGTCAAGAGCTGGATTTACCTGTGAAGCTGGTTGGACTCGGGGAGAAAATTGATGATCTGCAGGAGTTTGATTCCGAGCAGTTTGTACATGCCTTATTCGCCGGATTAATCCAGGAGCAGCAGACAGAGGACGCTGAAGGCGAGAATAATTAAGCCTGATCAGCAAGGTGTGAACCAAAATAGAACTATTCATCGTATTGCCGCTGCATCATGTGAGAGCTCACGTGTAATGTCATCGGCAATACGTGTATAATGAGAATAACTGAGATAGTAGTGGGTCAGAAAGGAAGGTTGATATGGCCAATACCTATACTTACTCCCGACGTGAAGAGGTTGCTAATGCAGTGACACATGGCATTGGTGCAGCACTCAGTGTAGCTGCCTTAGTGCTGTTAATTGTATTTTCCAGTATGAAAGGCACCGCCTGGCACGTGGTCAGCTTTACGATCTATGGCATTACGATGCTGCTGCTGTATACGAATTCAACACTGGTTCACGCGCTCAAAGAGGGAAAAGCGAAGGATTTGTTTGAGTTTTTTGACCACTCCTCCATTTATCTGTTTATCGCAGGCACATACACACCTTTTTTGTTTATCGCTGTCCGCGGAACGCTGGGCTGGACCTTGTTTGGCATCATCTGGGGCATTGCACTCGCCGGGGTGATCTTTAAAGCCTTCTTTACAAAGAAGTTTCTGTTTATGTCCACGATTTTTTACATCGCGATGGGCTGGCTGATCGTTGTAGCCTGGAATCCGCTTATAGCGGCCATTCCAACGGGAGGCATCGTGCTGCTGGTTGGTGGAGGACTGATGTATACACTGGGCACACTGTTCTATGTGTGGAGAGCATTTCCGTTTCACCATGCCATCTGGCATTTGTTTGTGCTGGCCGGCAGCATTCTGCATTTCTTTGCCGTGCTGATCTATTTGACTCCACTTCGCTAAACGTCTAACGAATCGCCTCGTCGTATCGAGACGTTTCGTTTTTTGTTTTTCAGGCGGGATGCATCAGGTCAGTAGTGGTATGGCAAACAGGCAAAAAGGGCTTGGAAATCGCTTCGCAACGGCGTTTTGGTTCGTTAGAGATCCAGAATTGCTGCTCTTTTTATTGTGACAAGTATTTTTGCTTGACATACTGATTAGATTTAGGTATTATTAGGAACGTTGCAAGAGTGTAAAGTGTTTTTCCTTGACGAAGGGAGTGCCCCGATATGAGTCAAGAAAACCGGCTTGAGAAGACAAACCGGATTAACTTGCTTTTTGCTTTTTATGAATCGCTGCTTACAGAGAAGCAGCAAACCTTTTTGAAGTATTACTTTCATGATGATTTTTCACTTGGCGAGATCGCAGCCGAGTTTGAGATCAGCCGCCAGGCGGTATATGAGCATATCAAGCGTGCTGAGCAAGTGCTGGAAAACTACGAAAGCAAGCTGGGCTTGCTGGAGAAGTATGAGAGACGCAGCCGCTGCCTTGAAGAGTTACAGCAAGCATTGGAACGCGCTGGCGTTACGATGGATAACAACAAACCAATACACGATCTCGTTGCACAGTTGAGTGAGTAACCAATGCACAATGAATTGTGACGAGACGATCTGACAAACGTAAGTAAGCTTAAAGGAGGTGGGATCATGGCATTTGAAGGATTAACGACCCGACTGCAGAATGTGTTCAGCAAGCTGCGCGGCAAAGGCAAAGTGTCTGATGAGGACGTAGCCGAAGCGATGCGCGAAGTACGTCTGGCATTGCTTGAAGCGGATGTAAACTTCAAAGTGGTCAAGGAATTCATCGCCAAAGTGAAAGAGAAGGCTGTCGGCAAAGAAGTAATGGAGAGCTTCACACCCGGAATGGTCATCATTGACATTGTTAACAAAGAGCTGACGGAGCTCATGGGTGGAAGTCAGGCCAAGCTGGCGAAGTCAAACAAACCGCCTACAGTGATCATGATGGTTGGTTTACAAGGTGCGGGTAAAACAACAACGTCCGGTAAACTGGCGAAAATGCTGCAGAAGCAAAACAGCAGACCTTTGCTGGTTGCGGGTGACATCTACCGTCCGGCTGCGATTAAGCAGCTGCAGGTGCTTGGAGAACAGCTTAAAGCACCGGTATTTACCCTTGGTGACCAGACAAGCCCGGTGGAGATTGCTCGCCAGGGCCTGCAGCATGCCAAGGATAACGGCAATGATTATGTAATCGTCGATACAGCAGGACGTCTGCACGTCGATGAGGAACTGATGGAAGAGCTGCGCCAGATTCACAGTGTTGTGAATCCGGATGAAGTACTGCTTGTTGTCGATAGTATGACGGGTCAGGACGCGGTTAACGTGGCAGAGCACTTTAATCAGCAGCTTGATCTGACTGGTGTTGTGCTGACGAAGCTGGACGGTGATACACGCGGCGGTGCGGCATTGTCTGTCAAAGCAGTTACAGGCTGTCCGATCAAGTTTGCTTCTCTGGGAGAAAAGCTGGATGCACTGGAGCCATTCCATCCGGAACGTATGGCTTCACGGATTCTCGGTATGGGGGATATGCTGTCTTTGATTGAGAAGGCACAGTCCAACATTGATACCGAGAAAGCGAAGGAAATGGAACGTAAGATGCGTAATGCCGAGTTTACGTTCGAAGATTTCCTGGAGCAGATGGATCAGGTGAAGAAGCTTGGACCGATTGACCAGATCATGGATATGATTCCGGGTATGGGCAAGATGAAGCAAGCGAAGGACCTGAAGGTGGATGACAAGCAGATGGGCCGGATCGAAGCGATTGTGTATTCCATGACAACCGAAGAGAAACGTAACCCGGACATGATCAATCATAGCCGCCGGAAGCGGATTGCTACCGGAAGCGGAACATCGCTCGCAGAGGTGAATCGTCTGATCAAGCAGTTCGATGAGATGCGCCGTATGATGAAGCAGTTCTCGGATATGATGGGCCCTAAAGGCGGCAAAAACAAAGCGATGAAACAGCTCAAAGGTCTTGGTAAAGGAATGAAGTTTCCTTTCCGTTGATTGAATAGCAGTTTACATGAGAACCAGATTTCATTGAAGGAGGTGAATTTTCAAATGGCAGTTCGTATTCGTCTGAAACGTATGGGTGCTCACAAAGCTCCTTTCTACCGCGTAGTGGTATCGGATTCCCGTTCCCCACGTGACGGTCGTTTTATCGAGGAGATCGGTTACTACAACCCGGTTGAACAACCGGCTGTTGTTAAGATCGATGAAGATAAAGCATTGCAATGGCTTCAAAACGGTGCGCAAGCATCCGACACTGTCCGCAACTTGCTGAGCAAAGCGGGCGTGATGAAGAAATTCCACGAGTCTAAATTATCTAAATAAGGTGCTGATTCGGAGGGTCATCTATGGAAGAATTAGTAAGCATAATTGCTAAGGCTTTGGTCGATCATCCGGAAGATGTGGCGGTTCGGACGGTTGAGAAAGACCGGCTTGTCGTTTACGAGTTAACGGTGCATCCCGACGATGTCGGAAAGGTGATCGGAAAACAGGGACGAATCGCAAAATCTCTTCGTACGGTCGTCACATCAGCAGCAGTTAAGATGGATAAACGGGTTACCGTTGATATCATATCTTAAAGATATACGAAAGGGGGTTAGGATGCATGTCCTAGCCCCTTTTCGTGCATGCTGAACTTAATATGTTGGATTAGTTATTGAATTAAAATATTTTGTGGTATGAGTTACTTCGGAGTAGTGCAGGGGACGGAATCGATTCTGGAGAAGCGTTAGCGTTCGCCTTTATCACCTCATTTTCGCCTTTTATAATAGTTCAAAAAATGAGGGGGTAACAGCGATCGGAAGAACGAACCGTCGCCGGAACGGCCGTACGAGAGTCGAAGTGCCTGTTTATTTTGATTGAATACCGTAGGAGGATTGTATGGCAGAGTTTATGAATGTAGGTAAAATTGTAAATACACATGGGATTCGCGGCGAATTGAAAATCATGCCTTTGACTGATTTTCCTGAGGTTCGTTTCGCTAAAAATGCCGAGCTGTTCCTGTTTACTTCGGATGATCGGCCGGTGCCGGTTACAGTGGAGTCTGCACGTTTGCATAAAAATATGTATATTGTTCGTCTGAAAGAATACGGCAATATTAACGAAGTAGAAAAGTTCAAAGGCGGAATGGCAAAGGTATCGAAGGAAAATCTGGCCGAACTGGAAGAAGGCGAATATTACTTCCATCAGATCGTGGGATGTGCTGTGATCACAGAAGAAGGAGAAACCCTTGGTACCATTACGGAAATTTTAACACCCGGCGCCAATGACGTATGGGTAGTCAAAACACCGGCAGGTAAAGAGGTGCTGATTCCGGTCATTGATGATGTTGTACTGGATGTGAATGTGGAACAAAAGCAGGTCAAGATTCACCTGATGGAAGGACTGCTGTAACATGAAGGTGGATGTTTTAACATTATTTCCTGAAATGTTCGACGGGGTATTCGGTACAAGCATTTTAGGAAAAGCACAGGCCAAAGGGCTGGTTTCGCTTGGGGCGACCAATTTCCGCAATTACGCAACCAATAAACATAATACTGTGGATGATGCACCATATGGCGGCGGTGGGGGCATGGTGCTCAAGCCTGACCCGATCTTTGCTGCGGTAGAAGATATACTGGAGCAGCGCGGAGAAGAAGCAGCGGAGATGAAAGCCCCGCGGATTATTCTGATGTGTCCGCAGGGTGAAACGTTCACGCAGAAGAAGGCGGAGGAACTCGTTCAGGAGGATCATCTGATCTTTATTTGTGGTCATTACGAGGGGTATGATGAACGTATCCGTGAATTTCTGGTGACGGATGAACTGTCCATTGGCGATTATGTGCTTACTGGCGGTGAGCTTCCGGCCATGGTGGCCATTGATAGCATTGTGCGGCTGATTCCAGGTGTGCTGGGGAACGAGACAAGTGCAGTAACGGATTCATTCAGTACAGGCCTGCTCGAATATCCCCATTACACGCGTCCGCCTGATTTTAGAGGCATGAAGGTACCTGATATGCTTCTATCGGGCCATCATCTGAATATTGAGGCCTGGCGTAGAGAACAGTCTCTGATTCGTACGCTGGAGCGCAGACCTGAGCTGCTGGAGACGGCGGAGCTGACCGATAAGGAACGCAAATGGCTTGAACAGTACAAGGCTGAACGCGAGAAGAAATAGTATAAGATGAAGAGCAAGCTATACTTCGAAAAGAAAAAGCCGAAAGGACAGCTAAGGCTGTGCTTATCGGCTTTTTGCATTAGGTGGAAATGAGAATCAGGCTACTACCCTGAGTGCTGATCTAGGGCTTCTCACTGAGGATGTTGGAGCCTGTGCGCAGCAAGGTGGCCATATCGGTATCACTGGTAACGGTCAAGCGGGGTAACACCATAGGTGAGTCGCCGGGATGAACGAATCCGGGTCTGACCGTGAACCCCATGCGATATCCATGCTGATGCAGCTTATATATCATCTGTTGGCTAAAGTACCCGTATGGATAAGCGATATATGGCGTATTGATACCAATGTGCTTAATTTGTTCAATATCGTGATCCAGCAGGCTGGTATCCAGAGTAACGGGCAGATCGTCTCCGCACACCATATAACCTTTGTGATGCAGGTCGTAGGTGTGACTGTTGTATTCAAATACATCACTTCCGGCTTTCATCTCAGGCCAGGAAATATCGCTTTTTTTGCTAGGGTTAAAATCCACCGGTTTGGGCTGAATTCGACTTCCAATCACAAAAAGAGAAGCATGGAAATGATATTTTTTGAGCACCGGATAAGCTAACGTATAATTGTTCTGGTATCCATCGTCAAAGGTGATGACTATTGATTTTTTTGGCAAAGAAATCTCGCCGTTAACATACTTTTCAAGCTGGTCGAGGGTGATTGTCTTATACCCGTTATCGTACAAATATTTCATATTTTCTTCAAATGAGTCCAGATCAATAACTGATTTATTGTGAGGCTCGCGATTGTCCAAGCGAGGGGTAACATAATGATACATGAGCACCGGGACTTCTGTAGCCGTGCCTGGTTTGACAACAAAGCTTGAGCGATCGATTTTGGAACGCATGGAAAAGTCAGGATGCGAGAATGTAAACATTTTGCGCTGTACGATATTCCAGGACGAGCAGGCTTTGTGGGATAAGGCGTTCGTTGGATGATTGACAGCATATGCGTATAAAGTAATGGTGCATGTGAGCAAGGCAGCGGCGGCAAGCAGAATTTTTTTCGTGTACTTCATGTTTCTCTGTTTCTCCTTTAACATTCATCTATGTCTTTAGTTTGTATAAGTGGCTCGCGGAACGAGCGTTTTACTACATGATAGACGATCTTCTATGTCTGAAAGTTACATTATTTTATCCTGTTGAGAGGTTGACTTTTCATCCTATTGGAAATTACTTCTGCAGTTATTATAGGAAATCAGTTGCATTTTACAGCCTCCCGTGTAAAAGCAGGGGAAGTGTTTGTTGCGCAGATTGCTGTAATGCTGCAAATTGCTGTTTATTTTTTCTTGTGTTTTGATATACCACATGATACAATAAGTCTGTTGTGTGGAATACGGCGGTCCTCTATGGATAATGAAGGAGACAAGGTGATCTCTGGAAGAAGTATGAACGCCTGTACGGAAGGAGGGAGTCATAGATGAATATCGTTCAAGCGATTACTCAAGAACAACTTCGCAAAGATATTCCGAGTTTTCGTCCTGGTGACACTTTGAAAGTGCACGTTAAGGTAATCGAGGGAACTCGTGAGCGTATCCAATTGTTCGAAGGTGTTGTGATTAAACGTCGCGGTGGTGGAATCAGTGAGACTTTTACAGTTCGTAAAATTTCTTACGGTGTAGGTGTGGAAAGAGCTTTCCCGCTTCATTCCCCTAAAATCGAGAAAATCGAAGTGGCTCGCCGTGGTAAAGTGCGTCGTGCGAAGCTTTATTATCTTCGTGAACTGCGCGGTAAAGCAGCGAGAATTAAAGAAATTCGTTAATATAACGGATACCGGGAAGGGCTTGGAGACAAGCCCTTTTCGTTTTTGTCCGGGAAAAGTTGAACCGGAGGTACACTTCCGAGTAAAATGGTATGGCGGATATGCGGCGTAAAGTCCGGGAGGATTGGACATCAGTTATCAAAGGCATTTAAAATTGTGGTTGAATGTACTGTAATGCTTGGCTGCAAGAATTACATAACTGAGTGGAGTTTTTTGCTTTCTATGCTTGATGCTGGGATGCGGCAAAAGACTGGATGTATTCTGCTATAAACATGTACTGTGAAGAGAGGAAGATCTTAATATGGAACAAGAAGTTCAACAGGACCAGGGCATACCTGCCGAAGAAAAAAATAATCGATCCAAAAAAGCGAAAAATGAAATTGTGGAGTGGCTGAAAGCTATTGTGATTGCATTGGTGCTGGTCATTCTGATTCGCTGGCTGCTCTTCAAACCATTTGTAGTGGACGGGCCGTCCATGCAGCCGAACTTCTCGACAGGAGAACGTGTCATTGTCAATGAAATTCTGTACGATATTCGTGAGCCCAAGCGTGGTGAAGTTATCGTCTTCCATGTACCTTCCGAAGGACGGGATTTCATTAAACGTGTCATTGCGGTAGCTGGGGATACGGTGCAGGTTCAGGGAGATACGGTAACGGTTAACGGACAGAAGGTTAACGAAACCTATATCCAGGGTGCTATCGATGCAGCCGAGGCGAATGGCGGTACGTATAACGTGAAGGATTTCCCGAATGAACAATTCCCGGATGGCAAGGTGCCGGCAGGGCATGTGTTTGTTATGGGAGACAACCGTCCGAACAGTACAGACAGCCGGATGATCGGTTATGTCTCATTAAAAGATATTATTGGCCGTGCGGATGTTATTTTCTGGCCAATTGGAGAGATTAAGTGGATCAACCACTAACATTCAAAGTATGTATTAAATGAGGTGAAGACAAGGTGACGATACAATGGTTTCCAGGTCATATGACCCGAGCCAGACGCCAGATTCAGGACAAGTTGAAGCTCATTGACGTGGTCATCGAACTGTTGGATGCCCGTCTGCCTGTCTCCAGCCGTAATCCGATGATCGACGAGATTTTGATGGATAAACCACGTATGATTTTGCTGAACAAGTCGGATTTGGCCGATGCCAAGGTGACGCAGGAGTGGATTGAATATTTTAAAAAAGAAGGCATTACTGCTTTTCCTGTGGATGCTTCCACAGGCACAAATGTAAAGGATATTCCTGCTCAGGCAAGACTTCTTCTCAAGGAGAAGATCGACCGTCAACTGGCAAAAGGCATTAATCCCCGTGCTGTTCGAGGGTTGATTGTCGGTATTCCAAACGTAGGCAAATCGACATTAATCAATCGGCTGGCTGGACGCAGCATTGCTGCGACAGGAGATCGCCCGGGTGTAACGAAGGGCCAGCAGTGGATTAAAGTGGGCAAGGAGATGGAACTGCTGGATACACCCGGCATTCTGTGGCCGAAGTTTGAAGATCAAAATGTCGGTTACCGTCTTGCTGTGACGGGTGCAATCAAAGAAGAAATTTTGAATGCGGAAGACATTGCGTTTTTTGGGATCAGTTATCTGATGCGTTATTATTGGGATGCGCTTGAAGAGCGATACGGTCTTCAGGAGTTCTCCCGGGATGCAGACGATTCCGACAGCGTAATTGCCATCATGGAACAGGTTGGCCGAATCCGCGGTTGTGTCATTAGTGGTGGGCGTATTGATCTGGAGAAGGCATCGCGGGCGTTTTTGCGGGAGTTACGCGCAGGTAAGATGGGACGTTTCTCAATGGAAGCTCCTTATTAAGTAGAGACAGCATTACAAAAGCCGAAGGAAGCGGCCGTTACCGGATTACCGGGAACGGTCGTTTTTGTATTCAGAGCAAGGGTCAATGCTAGATGAAATAACGTGTTTTTGGAAGAGAATTGAAGTAAAGTGTGCTTGGTGGAATTGATTCTTCTGTATATGAGTAGTCTCGCAATCATGTTATGATAATTGGTGGTGCAAATTTGTAGAAACATCTGTTTGCATGTATTCAATTTCATATGAAAATAACCGATAAATGAAGACATCACAATGTTTTTGTATTCCTTTTTACAAGGGAACGTTGTGCAGTGACTGGACTCCATCGAAACAAAGATACGAGTGTGAACGTCTAATGTTTAATAGATGGCATGAAACACATTGCTGTATGAATCAGGTATAAAGGAGATGAAAAACATGGCTGTCAACGATGAAATGCTTGAGCTGCAGCTGCCCGATCAGCCGGGCAAACGAAAGAAAAAGAAAAAGGAAGCGAGCGAACCGCAGGACCTGTTGTTGTATGAGCGGGAATATTGGGGTAGCGGCTTTGAATATATTGCCGGGATAGACGAGGTAGGGCGCGGTTGTTTGTTTGGGGATGTCGTTGCGGCTGCAGTTATTTTACCTCCAGGGATTATTTTGGAAGGGGTTAATGATTCCAAAAAGCTGTCCGAAAAAAAGCGCGAAGCCCTGTATGACATTATTATGGAGAACGCACTGGCTGTTGGCGTAGGATATGCGGATGCCGAGACGATAGATCGAATGAACATTAAACAGGCGGCTAGACTGGCGATGAAACATGCTGTAGAGGCACTTAGTGAAACCCCACACTATCTTCTGGTCGATGCTGAAAAGGTAGATGTGAATATTCCACAGCTGTCTATTATTAAAGGGGATGCGAACAGTCAATCTATTGCGGCAGCGTCCATTGTGGCGAAGGTAACGAGAGATCGCTTGTGCAAGGGAGAATGGGATGCGTTATACCCGGAATATGGTTTATCGGTACATAAAGGTTATGCTACGCAATTTCATCGCGAACAGATTATGGCACTCGGGGCTACGCCGATGCATCGGCGCAGTTTTCTCGGTAATTTGTTAGGAGAGCAGCAAACGCTGTTTTGAAATAGAACATCTCGGAAGGAGGGGGAGAGAGTTGAATATCAGCTCTATGATTCGTGGTTTGATTGGAGACGGCAAACCAGGGAATGCGAAGCCGCTCGAATTAAAGGAGGGTCAGGTTGTTCGTGGCTCTGTGGTCAGTGTATCGGATGATGGGGGCGAGGCCGTGCTGCAGATTCAAGGTGTGCAGGTACGTGCCAAACTGGAGACTCCACTCCGTCCGGGCGAAACAACACTGCTTCAGGTTCAGCCTCCAGGTGAAAATGGCATGACCGTTATGAAGCCCGTTGCGGGTTCTCTGACAGAGCTGCCGCAGGCTTCATTAAACAATCTTATGCAGGAGGTTGGTCTGCCTGACACCAAGGATAACCGGGAATTGCTGATATCGATGCAGCGCAGCGGTCTGCCTTTGACCAAGGATAATGTAGCGATGGTACAAACGATGATGGCAGCCAAACCTGCCCAAGTGCCTGTGGAAGAATGGGTACAGGCAGCGGGGATTGCTTTTCAGCGCGGACTTCCTGTGACGGCAGAGACAGTAAAAGGATTACATCAGACTGTATTTGGACCTCCGCTGCATCAGTTGTTGAGCGGATTAGCGGATCAACTGGAGTCTCTGCTCTCTCAGACAACAGGTAAACCGGTTCCGGGAGGAGAGGCAGCGACCAATGCCAAACCGGGGATTGTAGCGGGACAGCCGGGAACTTCTGCGCCGCTTCCTGCTGCAGCTGTCCACCCAGAAGGGGAAGCAGTCACAGTGGCGGCCCTTGTAAATCGCCCGGCGGCGGGAATGCCAGGGGCAGCCGCTTTGTCCTCGCAGCAGCAGACTCAGACTACGCAAGCTGCTAATGCTGCAGCGGCAGCGAATGGTGGAGAAGCTGCCGCTGATGATGTGAGTCAGATGTCGAAGGGCAGCATGCCGCAGCAGACGAGTCAGACGCAGGCCAGTCCTGAGGCAGGCGCGAAAGGGGCTGCCAGCCAAGCTGATGCGGCTGGCAGAGGCAGTGCAGGTATTCCGGCGGGTAGCGGAATACCCGCGGAGAGCCCGCGAGCTGCGGACACGGGCATGAGTGGCAGCCGCCCGGGAACTCCGGGGGCGGCGGAAGCTGTGGCTGGCCGCGGAAGCGCCGGCCAGCCTGAAGCAGCGGCCGTGCGTGCAGACGGCCGCCCTGACACGCCTGCTGCTGCGGCAACGCAGTCCGCAGCAGGGCAGGCCGCGCCAGCGGCGCCTACGCCAGTGCAGCTGGCGCCCAAGCTGCTAGCGCTGCTGGACGCGCTGCGCAGCGCGTCCCCTGCCGCCCCCACCCATCCCGGCGCGACA